>DATCLE010000097.1:0-11503 GCA_036564075.1 Dehalococcoidia bacterium | reverse complement strand
GCTCACGCCGGAGGACCTGGAGGCCATCGAGCGGCGGATGCGGGAGGTCATGGCCCAGCGGTACGCCTTCGTCCACGACGAGATCACCAAGGACGAAGCCCGCAAGCTCTTCGCGGACCAGCCCTACAAGCTGGAGATCATTGAGGGCATCCCGGGCGACCGGGTCAGCCTCTACCGGCACGACGGCTTCGTGGACCTGTGCGAAGGGCCGCACGTGGGGGACACCGGCCAGATCCCGCCCTTCAAGCTGGTGAACGTGGCCGGTGCCTACTGGCGGGGCGATGAGCGACGGCCGCAGCTCCAGCGCATCTACGGCGCCCTCTTTGAGACGCAGGAGGAGCTGGACGAGCACTTCCACCGGCTGGAGGAGGCGCGCCGCCGGGATCACCGGCGCATCGGACGTGAGCTGGGCCTCTTCGCCACGTACGACGAGATCGGCGCCGGACTGCCCATGTGGCTGCCCAAGGGCGCGGTGATCCGTGCAGAGCTGGAGCGGTTCATCCTGGACAAGGAGCGGCGGGCCGGCTACCAGCACGTGGTGACGCCGGACATCGCCAAGCTGGACCTGTACAAGACGTCCGGCCACTGGGAGCACTACCAGGACTCCATGTTCCCGCCCATGGACCTGGAGACGGAGGAACTGGTGCTCCGGCCCATGAACTGCCCGCACCACATCATGATCTACCGCCACACCGGCGTGCACAGCTACCGGGACCTGCCCATCCGGCTGGCGGAACTCGGGACCATGTACCGGTATGAGAAGTCCGGCGAGTTGTCCGGCCTCAACCGGGTACGCGTCATGACGCTGAACGATGCCCACATCTTCTGCCGGGCAGACCAGATCGAGTCCGAGTTCAGCGGCGTGGTGCGGCTCATCCGGGAGACGTACGACGAGCTGGGCATCCGGGACTTCTGGTTCCGCCTCTCCTTCCGGGACCCGGCGGACACGGAGAAGTACGTCCAGAACGACGCCATGTGGGACCACGCCCAGGCGGTGCTGAAGAAGGCTATGGATGACCTGGCCCTGCCCTACGTGGTAGCGGAGGGGGAGGCGGCCTTCTACGGCCCGAAGCTGGACGTCCAGGTTCCCAACGTGCTGGGCAAGGACGAGACGGTCTCCACCATCCAGATCGACTTCCACCTGCCGGACCGGTTCGGCCTGGAGTACGTGGCGGAGGACGGGAGCCGGCAGCGACCGGTCATCATCCACCGCGGCATCATCGGCACCTTCGAACGGATGGTGGCCCACCTCATTGAGGCCTACGCCGGCGCGTTCCCGCTCTGGCTGGCCCCGGTACAGGCGGTGGTCATCCCCATCGCCGACCGGCACGTGGAGTACGCGGCCTCGGTGGTGCAGCGGCTGCGGGAGGCCGGCCTGCGGGTGGACCTGGACGCCCGCTCCGAGCGTATGAACGCCAAGATCCGGGACGCGCAGGTGCAGAAGGTGCCCTACATGCTGGTGGTGGGCGACCGGGAGGTAGCGGCGGGCGCCGTCGCCGTGCGACGGCGCAGCGGCGAGGACCTGGGCGCCGTGCCGGTGGATGACGTGCTGGCCCGCATGCAGGCGGAGGCGGCGGCCAGGAGCTAGGGGCGGCGCGCCGCCCTCCGCGCACGGGGAGTGTCATGGGCCGGATCAGGACCGTCATTCTCCACTCCACGGGGGTGGTGCTGGTGCCCAGCCCGCGGTACCTGCGCTACCCGCTGCTGGACGGGATCGACGAGCTCATGGCCCGCGGCGTGGCGGACGACGCCGCCTTCTGGGACCGGGTGCGCGTCCGGTTCGACCTGGCGGAGCGGGAGATCCCGCGGCTCCAGGCGGACCTGGCCGGGAAGTACCGGCGGGACCTGCGGCTCTGGTCGGCGCTGCCGGAGGTCCGCGCCTCCCATCGCCTGGTGCTCTTCGATACGGGGTCGCCCGCGGTGTGGGGCCACCTGCGGCGCGCCAACCACCTGGACCAGGCGTTCGACGTGCTGGTGAACGCGGCGGAGGCGGGGCTGCCGGTCCAGGCGGCGGAGGCGTACCCCGCCCTGCTGGCCCGCCTGGGCCTGGAGCCAGCGGCGTGTCTGGTGGTGGACGCCTCCGCGCCACGGCTGGAGGCGGCGGAGGCGGCGGGGTGCCGGGTCCTGCGTTACGGGACACCCCGGAGTCTCCGCCAGGCGATTGTCACGGCATGATGTTGCCGTTCGCTCTAGTACTATGCTAGAACGGTTGCGGTCCTGCCCCGTCCCCGCCGGCGCCACCCCTTCCGGCAGCAGCGCCACGCCGCGGCGCTCCAAGCATCTCGTACCAACGCAGGGGGAAGCGTGTTCAAGAAGCTGCTGGTAGCCAATCGCGGTGAGATCACCATCCGGGTGCTCCGTGCCTGCCGGGAGCTGGGCATCCCGGGCGTGGCCGTCTACTCCGAGGCCGACCGTGGCGCGCTCCACGTGCGCTACGCCGACGAGGCCTACTGCATCGGCCCCGCTCCGGCGCTGGAGAGCTACCTCAACATCCCGCGCATCATCGAAGCGGCCCAACGGGCCGGGGCGGACGCCATCCACCCCGGCTACGGCTTCCTCTCAGAGAACGCCGCCTTCGCGGCCGCCTGCCGGGAGGCCGGCATCACCTTCGTGGGTCCGTCGCCGGAGGCCATGCGCCTCCTGGGCGACAAGGTGGAGGCCCGCCGGGTCATGCGCGGCGCGGACGTCCCCATCGCCCCCGGCACCGACTTCATCGAGGACCCGGCGGAGGCCGTGCGCGCCGCGGAGGAGATCGGCTACCCGGTGCTCATCAAGGCGGCGGCGGGCGGCGGCGGCCGTGGCATCCGCGTGGTGAACTCCCGGCAGGAGCTGGACCAGGCGCTGGAGACGGCGCGCCAGGAGGCGCTCTCCGCCTTCGGCAACGCGGGGGTCTTCGTGGAGAAGTACCTGGACCGCGTGCGCCACGTAGAGGTGCAGTTCATTGCGGACCGGCACGGCACCGTGGTGGCCCTAGGGGAGCGGGACTGCTCCGTCCAGCGGCGGCACCAGAAACTGGTGGAGGAGGCGCCCTCACCGGCGGTGACGCCGGAGATCCGGCGCCGCCTGTGCGAAGCCGCCGCCCGCGGCGCCCGAGCCGCCGGCTATGAGAACGCCGGCACCATGGAGTTCCTCCTGGACCGGGACGGCAACTTCTACTTCCTGGAGGTGAACACCCGGCTCCAGGTGGAGCACCCCGTCACGGAGCTGGTGACGGGGGTGGACCTGGTGGTGGACCAGATCCGGGTGGCGGCGGGCGAGCCGCTGGGCTACACCCAGGACGACGTGAAGATGGTGGGCCACGCCATTGAGTGCCGCATTGTGGCGGAGGACCCCTACAACAACTTCCTCCCCTCCGTGGGCACCATCACCTTCGTGCGGGAGCCCGCCGGCCCCGGCATCCGCATGGAGAGCGCCCTCTTCCAGGGCATGGAGGTCAGCGTCTACTACGACTCCATGATCGCGAAGCTCATCGCCTGGGGCGCGGACCGCGACCAGGCCATCCGGCGCGCCCACCGGGCCCTGACGGAGTTCAAGGTCCTGGGCGTGCACACCAACATCCCGTTCCACCTGCAACTGCTGGAGGACGAGCGGTTCCGCCGGGGGGACGTCCACACCAAGTTCCTGGAGCAGGAGTTCCGGCTGGAGCGGACGCTGCCGACGGACGGCATCGACGCCGCCTTCATCGCGGCGGCGGTGCTGGCCGCCGAGCGTGACCGGCGCGGGCTCCAGCTCCAGGCGGGCACCAACGGCACCGCCCCGGCCGCCGGCTGGCGCGCGGCCGGCCGCGTGGCGCAGGTACGGGGCGGGATCCAGTACCGGGGGATGGGATGGCGGTAACGTACCAGTTGCAGATTGGCGAGGAGAAGCGGACCGCGGAGGTCCAGCAGGACGAGGACGGCCGCGTCCGGGTGCGGCTGGACAACCGCTGGTACGACGTGGAGGTCCAGCGCATCAACGGCGGGGAGGTCTTCTCCCTCATTGTGGAGGGCGAGTCCTGGGAGTTCACCGCGGTGGACACGCCCGGCGGCTTCGAGGTGATCATCGGGCCGCACGTCTACCCCGTGGCCGTGGGCGGCATGAAGACGGCCCGGAAGGCCGGCGGCGCCGCGGCCGGGGCGGACGGGACGTGGACGCTGACGGCGCCCATGTCCGGCGTGGTGGTGGACGTCTACGTCTCCCAGGGCGACCAGGTGGAGCAGGGAGCCGTGCTCATGGTGCTGGAGGCCATGAAGATGAACAATGAGCTCCAGGCCCAGAAGAGCGGCACCGTCCAGACCGTCCACGTGACCAAGGGCGCCCGCGTGGACCGCGGCGCGCCCCTCATCACCGTCGCCTGAGGCGCGGCGGGCCCGCTGCCGTTGACGGCCCGCCGCCGCGTATGGTAGGCTAAAGTGCCCCCGTGTGCGGGGGCGCACCTTTATCCGTACGGGACACAGCAGAGAAAAGGGGTAGATCGTATCGTCCGCGACTTCCGAATAAACGAGCGGATCAGGGTTCGGGAGGTCCGCCTCATCGACGAGGAGGGCCGGCAGGTGGGTATTGTGCCCACGCCCCAGGCCCTGGAGATGGCGCGCGACCGAGGCCTGGACCTGGTGGAGGTGGCGCCCAACGCCACCCCGCCCGTCTGCCGCATCCTGGACTACGGCAAGTTCAAGTACGAGCAGTCCAAGAAGGAGCGGGAGGCCCGGAAGCACCAGAAGAACGTGGTGCTCCGCGAGGTCCGGATGAAGACCAAGATCGGGGAGCACGACATCGACTTCAAGACCAGGACCGCCGAGAAGCTCCTCAAGGAGGGCGACAAGGTCAAGGTCTCCGTCATGTTCCGCGGCCGGGAGATCACGCACCCGCAGATCGGCAAGGACCTGCTGGACCGCGTGTACGACCGGCTGAAGGAGATCGCCACCATCGAGAAGCCGGCGGGGCTGGAGGGCCGGTTCATGACCATGATCCTGGCCCCGGCACCGCCCAAGAAGGAGTCCCGGCCGGCGCCGCAACCGGCGCTCCAGGCCCAGGAACAGTCCTAACGCCACCGGAGAGGCAGAACCGCCTTGACCAAGCTGAAGCAGAAGACCCACAAGGGGGCCAAGGGCCGTTTCAAGTTCACCGCCACCGGCAAGGTGATGCGGCCCAAGGGCGCCAAGAACCACCTGCGGCTGAAGAAGTCCAAGCGCACCCAGCGCAAGCTGGATGAGTGGTTCGTCCTCAAGAACGGCCAGAGCAAGACCATCCGCCGGCTGCTGCCCTACGGCTAGCCGCCGCGAACCTGCTGGAGGGGACCGTCCGTGAGCCGAGTCAAGCGAGGCGTCACCGCCCGGGCGCGCCACAAGAAGATCATCCGGATGGCCAAGGGCCACAAGGGGGTCCGCCACCGCCTGTTCCGCCGCGCCAACGAGTCCGTCATGCACGCGCTGGCGTACGCCCGGCGCGACCGGCGGCAGCGCAAGGGGGAGTTCCGCAAGCTGTGGATCCAGCGCATCAACGCGGCGGCCCGCCTGCACGGGCTCAACTACAGCCGCCTCATGGACGGCCTCAAGCGGTCCGGCGTAGAGATCGACCGGAAGGTGCTGGCGGACCTGGCGGTCCGGGACGCGGAGGCCTTCGGCCGGCTGGCGGCCCAGGCCAAGTCGGCGCTGGGCGCCGCCTGAGCACCGCCGACGGAGCACGCAACATCAGGCCCGAGGGGCAACCCCCTCGGGCCTCTTCTTGCCCGTCACGGCCGGCCCTGGCCGGGAGGACCGGGGAGCGGCGGGCCTGGTCCGCCCTCGCCAGGGGTCCCGGCCTACCTCTCCCGGTACGCCCCCGGCTACTCCGTCCCGATGATCCGGGCGGGCGCCGGCCGCCCCGCATATACCGCTGCCGGCGCAGGATCAATACCCGGTCGGGGCATGCCGGGGCGGGCGCGCGCTGGTACCCTGGGGGGACTGGGAGAAGGAGGCCGCTATGCCGTTGAAGGCCATTATCTACACAGAGCCGAACTGCCCGCCCTGCGACCAGGTGAAGGCGTGGTTCGCGCGGCGGGGGATCCCTTTTGAGGAACGGAACGTGATGCTGAACCTCCAGGCCCGCCAGGAGCTGCGGGAGCTGGGCGCCGCCACGCTGCCCGTCACCGTCATGCACGGCGAGCCCGTGGAGGGCTTCCATCCGGAGCGGTTCGAGGCGCTGGTGGGGCCGGGCATCGGGACCTAGGCCCGGAGCGTCCCGCCCACCTCCCGCGCCAGCCGCGCCACGATCTCCGCCTGCGCCCGGTCCACCTCCTCGTCGCTCAGCGTCTTCTCGTAGGACTGGTACGTGACGGAGAACGCCAGGGACTTCCGACCGGCCGGGACCTGGTCGCCCGTGTACACATCGAAGATGCGGGCGTCCCGCACCAGGCGGTGGTCCAGGATGACAGCGCGCACCCGCTCCGCCGGGACGGCTTCCTCCACCACCACCGCCAGGTCGCGCTCCACCGCCGGGAAGCGGGAGACGGGCCGGTAGGCGGGCACGCCGCCCACGTGCGGCAGGAGCGCCCGCAGGTCCACCTCAAAGAGGTAGGCCTCACCGCGTACGTCGAAGCGCTCCAGCACCTCCGGGTGGACCTGGCCCAGCCAGCCCACCGCCTGGCCGTCCACCGTGATGCGGGCCGTGCGGCCCGGCAGCAGCCCGTGGTCCTCCGCCGGCTGGTAGCCGGCCTGCACCCCCAGCCGGGCAAAGAGGTGCTCCACGTAGCCCTTGGCATCGAAGAAGTCCACCGGCTCATCGCTAGGCCCTCCCCAGCGGTCCGGGCGTCGGCCCGCCACCACCCCGGCCAGCGTCTCCACCTCGTCCGGCAGGCCGCCGCCCCGGCGGTGGTACGTCCGGGCCGTCTCGAACAGCGCCAGCGCCGTGTCGCTCACCCGGAGGTTGGCGGCCAGCGTGCGCAGCAGGCTGGGGCGCAGGGTGGGTCGCAGGTACTCGTGCTCCAGGCTCACCGGGTTCACCACCCGGAGGGGCGGGTCCGCCGCCAGGTCCTCGCTGGGGACCACGGCCCGCAGCAGGTCCAGCGACACCAAGGAGTAGGTGATCACCTCCTGCATCCCGGCGTCCTTCATCACGTCCCGGACCCGCTCCCGCAGGTCCCGCAGGGGCTCCGGCACGTGCGGCTGGAGGCTGCCGGAGAGCAGGGTGGAGGGCAGGCTATCGTACCCGTGGACGCGGACGAACTCCTCCGCCACGTCCTCCGGGATGGCCACGTCCGCGCGCCAGGGCGGCACCGTCACCACGTAGCGGTCCGGCTGCACGTGCTGCACCCGGAAGCCCAGGCGCTCCAAGACGTCGCGGACCACGGGCGGCGGCGGGTCGATGCCCAGCACGCGGCGCAGGCGCTCCTGGGTGAAGGAGACCGTCTGGACCTCCCGGGGGCGCGGGTAGACGTCCACCAGCCCGGCGGCGGCACGACCGCCGCAGAGCTCCACCATGAGCTGCACGGCGCGCCGAGCGGCCAGGGGCGGCAGCTCCGGGCTGACGCCCTTCTCGAACCGGGCGGAGGCCTCGCTCCGCAGGCCCAGGCGGGCGCTGGTGCGGCGGATGGCGGGCCCGTGGAAGCTGGCCGACTCCAGCAGCACCCGCCGGGTGGCCGGGGAGACCTCCGTCTTCGCGCCGCCCATGACGCCCGCCAGCGCCACGGGCCCGGCCGGGTCCGCGATGACCAGCATCTCCGGCGTCAGCGTCCGGTCCACGCCGTCCAGGGTGGTGAGCCGCTCACCCTCCCGGGCACGGCGGACGATGATGGCGTGCTCCCGCAGCTTGTCGTAGTCGAAGGCGTGGAGCGGCTGCCCGTACTCCAGCATGACGTAGTTGGTGATGTCCACCACGTTGTTGATGGGCCGCATGCCCGCGGCCAGCAGCCGCTCCTGGAGCCAGGCGGGGGACGGCCCCACCTGCACCTCCTCCACCACGCCCGCCACGTAGCGGGCGCAGAGGTCTGGGTCCTGGATCTCCACCGAGGCCAGGTCCGCGGCGGGCCCGCCCTCCTCCGGGTAGGCCGGGTCCGGCTCCCGGACGGCGGCGCCCGTCAGGGCCGCCACCTCCCACGCCACGCCCAGCATGGACATGAGGTCCGGCCGGTTGGGCCACGCCGCCAGGTCCAGGATGGTGTCGCCCAGGTAGGCGTCCAGCGGCGTCCCCACGGGGGCGTCCTCCGGCAGCACCAGGATCCCCTCGTGCTCGTCGGAGAGGCCCAGCTCCCGCTCGGAGCACACCATGCCGGCGGACTCCACGCCGCGGATCTTCGCTGCCCGGAGCGTCATGGGCCCGCCGGTGTGGGGGTCGGTGAGGCGGGCGCCCACGCGGGCGAAGGCGACCTTCTGCCCGGGCGCCACGTTGGGCGCGCCGCAGACCACGGTGTGGCGGCCGTCGCCGGTCTCCACGGTGGCCAGGCGGAGCCGGTCCGCGTTGGGGTGGGGCTGCACGTCCACCACCAGGCCCACCTCCACGCCCTCCCAGCCGCCGCGCCGGACGATCTCCTCCACCTCCACGGTGGACGCGGTGAGGCGGCGCGCCAGCTCCTCCGGCGGCACGCGGAGGTCCACGTAGTCAGCCAGCCACTTCAGCGAGACTCTCATCGATGGCAACCCTGCCCGGCGCCGGGGCGGCGCACCCCGCCCCTCACCGGAACTGCGACAGGAAGCGGACGTCGTCGGCGTAGAAGTGCCGGATGTCGTCGATGCCGTAGCGGGCCAGGGCGATGCGCTCCACCCCCATGCCGAAGGCGAAGCCGGTGTACCGCTCCGTATCGTACCGCACGTTGCGGAGCACCTCCGGGTGGACCATCCCGGCGCCCAGGAGCTCCAGCCAGCCGCTCCCGCGGCAGACGCGGCACTCCGGGTCCGGGTTGCCCCGGCAGATCCAGCAGTCCACCGCCAGGTCCACCCCCGGCTCCACGAAGGGGTAGTAGGACTGCACCAGGCGCACCTGCCGCTCCTGGCCGAAGAGCCGCCGCGCGAACTCCTCCAGCGTCCCCTTCAGGTCCGCCAGGGTGATGCCCTGGTCCACGGCCAGCCCCTCCACCTGGTGGAACATCCACTCGTGGGTGGCGTCGGTGGCCTCGTGGCGGTAGGTCTTGCCGGGCACCACCACCCGGATGGGCGGCTGGAGCCGCTCCATGATGCGTACCTGGTCCGGCGAGGTGTGGGTCCGCAGGAGGATGGACCGCTCGCCGTCGCCGCCCAGGTCCACCCAGAGGGTGTCCCAGAGGTCCCGCGCCGGGTGGTCCCGGGGGATGCGCAGCGCCTCGAAGTTGTAGTAGTCCGTCTCCACCTCCGGGCCTTCGACGATCTCGAAGCCCATGGCGCTGAAGGCGCCCAGGATGTCCCGCAGCGTCTGGGTGATGGGGTGGAGCCGGCCGAAGGGCACCGGGCGGCCCGGCAGCGTCACGTCCAGCGGGCGCTGCGCCACGGCCGCCAGCCGTGCCGCCTGGAGGGCGCGGCGCTTCTCCTCCAGGGCCGCCTCCAGGGTCTCCCGCAGCCGGTTGCCGGCGGCACCCACCTGCCGCCGCTCCTCCGCCGGCAGGTTCCCCAGGGAGCGGAGGATCAGGGTGAGGCGGCCCTTGCGACCCAGGTACGCCACCCGCCACGCCTCCACGGCGGACTCGTCCCGGGCGGCGGCTAGGTCCGTCAGGGCCCGTTCCTCCAGGGTTCGCAGCTCGTCCAGCATGCCGGTGAGACCCGTCCAGGGGGTTGGGAAAAACGGGGCGGCCCGTTGGCAGGCCGCCCCTCCGGCCTTCCGGCCGCTTGGGGCCATTATAGCAGAGGGGCCCCTACCGTCAACGCGACGACCGTTATGTCACCTGCACCACCGAGCCCTGCGGCGTCTTGTGCACCTCCAGCCGCGTGGGGAAGACGTCCTTCAGCTCGTCGATGTGGGTGATGACCAGGAGGCACTGGAAGTCGTCCTGGATGGCGGTGATGGCCTCCACCAACCGCTCCCGCGCCGCCGCGTCCTGGGTGCCGAACCCTTCGTCGATGATGAGGGTGGGCAGCGGCGCGCCCGCCCGTCGTGCCAGCAGGCGGGAGAGGGCGATGCGCAACGCCAGGTTGATGCGGAACGCCTCGCCGCCGCTGAACATCTCGTAGTCCCGCGTGCCCAGCTCATCGGCGATGCGGATGTCCAGCGTCTCCTGCACCGTGCCCCGCCGCGTCTCCCGCTGCGTGGACATGGCGATGCTCATGCGGTTGTTGGTCATGCGCGCCAGCAGCCGGTTGGCCTCCTCCTCGATTTCCGGCAGCGCCGTATCGATGATCAGCGCCTGGATGCCCCGCTTGCCGAAGGCCACGGCCAGGTCCTCATGGATCTTCTTCTCCTCCTGGGCCAGGCGCAGCGCCGCCAGCCGCCGCTCCCGGTCCTCCTCCAGCCGGCGGCAGTCCTCCAGCTTCTGCCGCACGGCGCCCAGCGCCTGCCGCAGCGCCTGCTCCCGGCCCCGCAGCGTCGCCAGCTCCCGAGCGGCCGCCTCCAGGCCCGCCGCCACGTCCGGGTGGCGCTCCAGCTCTTCCCGCGCGCGGGCCGCCTCCGCCTCCGCCTCCCGCAGCCGCTCCAGCCAGGCCGCCCGGTTGGACTCGGCGCGGGCCAGCGCCTCCTCCTCCCGGGCGGCCAGCGTCTCCGCCTCCCCCAGGCGGCGGTGGAGGGCGTCGTACCGCTCCAGGGCGGCCAGCCGCTCCCGCACGGCGCGGTGCTCCGCCTCGTCGTACGCCAGGGCATCGCGCTCTGCCTGCAACCGGGCCAGCTCCGCCCGCTCCGCCGCCGCGTAGGCACCGGCGGCCAGGTCCGCCCGGACCTGCGCCAGCCGCTCCCGCAACGGCGCCGCCTCCGTCTCCGCCTGGACCGCCCGCGCCAGCTCCCCCTCCAGCGCCGCCAGCCGGCCGTCCACCTCCGAGCGGCGGCGGCTCAGCGCCGCCTGGCCCTGCTGCGTCTCCCGCCGCAGCCGCTCCACCTCCGCCTGCAACGCCCGGACGCGGGCCTGGTTCTCCCGGAACCGCGCCGCCCGCTCCTTGCCCTCCCCCTCGTAGGCGGCCATGATGTGCCGCTGGCCGTCCTCCCCCAGCTCCGTGCCGCAGAGGGGGCAGCGGGCCTCCGCCCCCGCCAGCTCGTCGATCTTCCGGCGCAGGTCCTGCATCTCCTGGCGCAGCCGGGCGTTCTCCGCCTCCAGTCCACCGGCCTCGCCCAGGGCGGCTTGGAGGCGCTCCTGGAGGGCCGCCAGCCGCGCCGCCTCCGCGTCCAGCTCGCCCAGGGCGTTGCGGGCCGCCGCCAAGTCCGACTCCAGCGCCGCCCGGGAGGCGGCCAGCCGCTCCAGCCGCGCCGCCTCCGCCGCCAGGCGCGCCTCCTCTGCCTCCAGGGTGGAGCGCGCCGCCTGGACCGCCCGCTCCGCCGCGCCGATGCGCTGGTTGAGGGCTAGGAGGTCCGTGGCCTTCCGCCCCAGCTCCCGGTCCCGCTCCCGGGCGGCCGTCAGCTCCTGGTACCCGCGCCGGATCTCCGCGGCCTGGTCCAGCAC
>DATCLE010000096.1:0-1669 GCA_036564075.1 Dehalococcoidia bacterium | reverse complement strand
CGTGGAGAACCCCACGCCGGACGATCTGGCCCGGGCCACCGCCGTCAACGCCCTCACGCTGGCCATCCTGGTGGCCGGCTACCTGATCATGCTGGTGCCCTTCGGCGCCCTGGTCCGCGCCGCCGGCGACGCCCTCTCCGGCGACCGGCCGGACCCCGGCCGCAGCTACCGCGTGGCGCTGAACCGCTACCGGCGGCTGGTGGGGACCTTCGGGGTGCAGACGGTTGTGGTGCTGGTCCTCTCCATGACGCTGGTGGGCATCCCGCTGGCGGCCTTCTTCTTCGTGAAGTGGCTGCTGGCGCAGCAGGTGGTGGTGCTGGAGAACGCCCGCACCCGCCCGGCCCTGAGCCGGAGCTGGGCGCTGGTGCGCGGCGCCTGGTGGCGGACGCTGGCGGTCTTCCTCTTCTTCGCCCTGGCCACGCTCATCCCCTCCACCGTTGCGGAGTACGCCGTCCGGCTGCTCCTCTTCCCCCTGGGCGGCCTGGCCCTGGACGTGGTGGTGACCCTGGCCGCCCTGGCGGCCTCCGCCGCCGTGGGCGTCGCCGGCTCCGCCTTCGCCCTCACGGGGATCACGGTTCTGTACTACGATCTGAAAGCTCGGGAGGCGCAACGTGTCGGTCCTGCTTGAGACGAACCTGCCCAATCGCTTCGCCCGCGGCAAGGTGCGCGACACCTACGACCTGGGCGACCGGCTGCTGATGGTGGCCACGGACCGCATCTCCGCGTTCGACGTGGTGATGCGGGACGGCATCCCCCACAAGGGCGCCGTCCTCACCCAGCTCTCCGCCTTCTGGTTCGAGGCCACCAGGGAGGTGGTGCCCAACCACTTCATCCGTCTGATCACCGGCCCGGACAACCCGGACGTGCCGTTCCCGGTGCCGGAGGAGTTCACCGGCCGGGCCATGCTGGTGCACAAGGCCCGCCGCATCGATGCGGAGTGCATTGTCCGCGGCTACCTGGCGGGCTCTGCCTGGGCAGAGTATCGGGAGACGGGCACCGCCTACGGGATCAAGCTCCCGCCGGGCCTCCGGGAGAGCGACGAGCTGCCCAGCCCCATCTTCACGCCCACCACCAAGGCGGAGACCGGGCACGACGAGCCGCTGACGTGGGAGCAGTTCGTGGATCTGGTGGGGCCCCAGCCGGCGGAGGTGATGAAGGTCCGCAGCCTGGCCCTCTACCAGTACGCGGCGGGCTACGCCCGGGAGCGCGGCATCATCATCGCCGATACGAAGTTCGAGTTCGGCGAGCTGGGGGACGAGATCATCGTCATCGATGAGGTGCTGACGCCGGACTCCAGCCGCTTCTGGCCGGCGGACCAGTACCAGCCGGGCCGGGGCCAGCCCAGCTTCGATAAGCAGTACCTGCGGGACTGGCTGGCGGAGTCCGGCTGGAACCGGGAGCCGCCGCCGCCGGACCTGCCGGCGGAGGTGGTGCGCGTCACCTCCGAGAAGTACCTGGAGGCGTTCCGGCGCATCACGGGGCGGGAGCCGGTGCTGCCGCCGCAGGGGTAAGGAGCAACGATGTTCCTGGCCAAGGTGTACGTGACCCTCAAGCCCACGGTGAACGACCCCCAAGGCCTCACGGTGCGGGGCGGGCTCCAGTCCCTGGGGTTCGGGACGGTGCAGGACGTGCGCGTGGGCAAGTACATGGAGATCCGCCTGGACGAGGC
>DATCLE010000095.1:0-8615 GCA_036564075.1 Dehalococcoidia bacterium | reverse complement strand
CCGTCCCCGGCGAAGCCGCCCGCCACAGCAGCGCCGCCACCGGCAGCACCAGGAACGCCGCCAGCGCCGCAAAGGCCAGCAGCAGCAGCGTCCGCCCGGCGTAGGCCGCCGCCACGCCCCGCAGCGGGGCCGGCACCGCCTTCCGCACCTTCGCCAGCATGGCCCGTCACTCCACCGGCAGGAAGCCGTGCCGCGCCAGGATGGCCTGCCCCGCCGCCGACCGCAGGAACGCCACGAAGGCCCGCGCCTCCGCGGCCCGGCCGCTCCCGCGCAGCACCGCCGCCGGGTACTCCACGCGGACCCGCTCCACGCCCGGCACCGGCACCTCCGCCACTCCGTCCGTCACGTCCGTGGCGTAGACGATCCCGGCGTCCGCCTCCCCCAGTTCCACCTTGGTCAGGACCGCCCGCACGTTCTGCTCCTGGGAGATGACGTTGGCCTCCACGCGGCGGGCGTACTCCCGGCCGAGGTCCGCCTCCAGCAGCCGCAGTAACTCCCGCGCGTACGCCCCGGCGGGCACCGCCGGCGCCGCCAGCACCACCCGCACGCCCGGCCGCGCCAGGTCCGCCGCGGCGTGGACGCCGCCGGGGTTGGCCCGCGGCACCACCAGCGCCAGCCGGTTCCGCGCGAAGACCTGCGGCTCCCCGTCCAGCAGCCCGGCGGCCCGCGCCTGAGCCATCTGCGCCGCGTCCGCAGAGGCGAAGACGTCGGCCCGGGCGCCCTGCTCCAGCTGCAAGCGCAGCCGGTCCGAGCCGTCGAACGCGAAGGTCACGGAGGTGCCCGGGTGCTCCGCCTGGTACGCCGCCCCCAGCTCCTGGAACGCCTCCCGCAGCGACGCCGCCGCGAAGACGGTGAGCCCCTGCTCCTCTGCACCGCCCCGCCCGGGAAGGAGGCGGCACGCCGGGGCTACGGAGAGCAGGAGCACGGCCAGCAGGAGGGGCAGGGCCGGGAACCGGGGCAGGCGGGTCATGGCGGGCACCTCGCGCGCGGCCGGCGGCCCTGCGGCCCATGAAGCATCGCCCCCGGCCCCGCCGCTCTTCGCCTGGGGAAGAGCCGCGGGCCGGGGGACCGTGGCGACCGTCACGCGACGGGGGCTCCGCGGGAGCCCCCGGGCGCGGGTTCGTCGTGTGGCTAGTGGCGCCGGGTCTCGGAAGAGGGCTTGCCGGACGGCTGGCCGCCGGCCTCCGGCCGGGCGTCCGCGGCGCGGGACTGCACCTGCGGCTTCTCCTCGTCGTCTTCCTTCACCGTCTTCCGGAACTCCCGGATGCTCTTCCCCAGGGCGCCGCCCACCTCCGGCAGCCGTCCCACGCCGAAGATGATGACCACCACCGCCAGGATGATGAGCAGCTCCATGGGGCCAAGGCTCGGCAAACCCACCAGTACTGGCATCGACTTCCTCCCTCACCGAACGGGGCCCGCACCCCGCCGGGAGCATAGCACCCGCGCCGTAACGGGTCAAGGAACGGCGCCGGCCCTCAGTGCTGCCGCCGGGCCGTGCCCTCCGTGCCGGACGGGTGCGCTGCCGCGGCGCCGCTGCCGGGGCCGTCCTCCTCCCGCACCGCGCGCCGGAACTCCCGGATGCTCTTCCCCAGGGCGCCGCCCACCTCCGGCAGCCGCCCCACGCCGAAGATGACGATCACCACCGCCAGGATGATGAGCAGCTCCATGGGGCCGATGTCCGGCATGGCGCCTCCCCTCCCCTACGTCCGCGGCCCGCCGGCGGCCGCCGGCGCGATCCGCTCCACGAAGACCTCCATCACGCCGCCGCAGATCTTGTCCTCGGACTCGATGGGGTTGGTGAGGTCCACCGTCACCACCCGCGGCTGGCCGTCCTTCAGGGTCTCCATGGCCCAGTGCCAGACCTCGTTCTCGCCGCAGCCGCCGCCCACCGTCCCGCAGAAGGAGCCGTCCGGGCGCACCGCCATCTTGGCGCCGGTCTTGCGCGGCGTGGAGCCCCGGGTGGCCGTGATGGTGGCCACCACCACCGGCTCGCCCCGCCGCAGGCTCTCCGCAATGGTCTCGTAGACTTCGTCCCTCACCGTCCGTTCCTCCGGCGCGCGGGATGGCGCTCTCCTATTGTACCACCCCGGCTGTCCCTGGGAAGGCCCGCTCAGCGGAGGATAGGGCGCTCCACCTCCCGCATGGGCCGCCCGCTGCCGCCGCGCCGCTCCAAGATGATCTCCGCCATGATGCTCACGGCAATCTCCGCCGGCGTCTCCGCCCCAATGTCCAGCCCGATGGGCGTCCGCACCCGCTCCACGTGCTCCCGCGCCACACCCTCCGCCAGCAGGTGCGAGAGCACCGCCCCCGTGCGCCGCCGGCTGCCGATCATCCCCAGGTACGCCAGCGGCCGGCCGATGACCGTCCGCAGGCTCACCTCGTCCTGGCGGTGGCCGCGCGTCACCAGCACCACGTACGTGTTCTCGTCCAGCGGCTCCTCCGCCAGCACCTCCTCGAACTCGCCGCAGACCACCCGGTCCGCCTCCGGCAGCCGCTCCGGGTCCGCGTACTCCGGCCGATCGTCGATGACCGTCACGGAGAAGCCGCACTCCGCCCCGATGCGGCAGAGCGACCGGCCGATGTGGCCGCCGCCCACCACCACCAGCCGGGGGGAGGACTCGTGCACCTCCACCAGCACGGCCACGGCGCCCGCCGCCTCCGCCGCCGACCGCCGCGGCACGGGCCGCCCGTCCGGGGTGAAGTGGACCGTCTCGGCCCCGTGCCGGGCCATGGCCTCCCGGGCGTACGCGGCCACCGCCTCCTCCAGCGGCCCGCCCCCCAGCGAGCCCAGCCGCGTGCCGTCCCGCCGCACCAGCAGCTTGTCGCCCAAGCGCGGGCCGCCGTCCCCCGGCGCCCGCACCACGGTGGCGGTGGCCACCGCCGGCCCGCCCTGCCGCGCGCGCAGCACCTCGTTCACCATGGTCAGGAGGAGGTCTTCCGCCATCTCCCACCCCCGGCGTTCGGCTGGGCTCAGCATAGCGGATGGGGCCCCGCCGCGCCAGCAGGACCGCCCGCGGGCGGCGTTGTTACGGAATCGCAAGGGTATCGCAGCGGGGCTGCAAGGAAGGCGCCTGGCGCGCGGCCGGCGACCCGTGGCATGCTGCTCCCACGGCGACGTCCCCGCCCGAGCGCCGCGGAGGCCTTCGCCATGGCACAGCTCCTGGACCTGCTGCCCGCCTTCGCCCGGACCCCCACCCTGATCCCGGTGCTGGCCGTCTACCTCCCGGCCGCCCTCCTGCTCCTCCACGTCTGGCGCTCCGGCCACGCCCCGCCGGACGGGCGCCACTGACGACGCCGCCTCACGCCTCCACCGCCTGCCGGGCCGGCGCCGCGCGACGCCCCAGCGCCGCCGCCGCCCCCAGCACCGCCAGCCCGGCGCCCGTGGCGCTCAGCGCCAACGCCACGTCGAAGGGCGTCAGCACGTCGCGCAGGCAGTGCGGCACCACCAGCGCGCCGGTGGCCGGATCCCGTTCCACGGGGATCCGCACCGGCCCCAGGCGGCCGCCCAGCTCCCGGGCCGCGGCGACAGCCACCGGCCGCCGTTCCTCCGTGCCGTCCGGGAAGATCCGCCGTTCCCAGCAGCGCGGGTCGTCCCGCAGGTAGCCCAGGTACAGCGCCCCCACCAGGCACGCCCCCGCCGCGAAGGTGGCCACCAGCCGGGCGGTCTCCCGGCGGGACCACGCCGCGGACATGGTCAAGGCGAAGCCCTGCACCAGCAGGAGGAACGCCGTGGGGATGAGGAAGACCCCCCACGGCAGCCAGAAGATGGCCTGCCCCAACGACCCCAGACCCGCGCCCAGGACCAGCGGCCAGCGAACCTCCGGCCGCCGCACGAAGGCGGCCGCCAGCGCCACGCCGTAGGGCGCCAGCCACGCCAGCCCGAAGGGGAGCCCCGCCGCGCCGGAGACGATCCTGCCCTGCCAGGCGGCGAAGGCCGCGAAGCCCGCCACCGTCACCAGGCCCAGCGCCGCCGCCAGGAGCACCGGCGCGGACCCCACCCTGATCCTCTCACGCATACCGCCACACCACCCGGGAACGCTGCCGCGCACCCGCATCATCCCGCCCGGAGCGCCCCATCCGCAAGGGGTCGCGTCCGGCGTCACTCCGGGGGCGGCCCGGTTTCCTCCCGCTCCCGGGGGGCCCCTGCCCGCGCCGTCGCCAGCAGCACCACCGTGCCACCGGTGGCCGTGGCGGCGCCCGTGAGCCACGCGGCGGTGGAGATCTCCTCGGCGCACGCCGCCGGCCGGGCCTCGTCGCAGGTCCAGCCGTCCACCAGCAGCGGCAGCAGCAGCGCCGCCACCAGCAGCGCCCCGCCCACGGCCGCCGCCAGGAACCGCAGCGTGTCGTCGAAGCCGCTCCAGGGAGCGGCGCCCAGGGCGTGGAGGGCCGCCGCCAGCAGCAGGACCCCGGCGAAGGCGAAGGGCAGGCCGTAGGCGCGGAACGCCACCACCTGGCCCAGCGCCGCCAGCACGCCGCCCACCAGCAGCGGCCAGCGGACGGCGGCCCGCCCCACGAACGCCGCCGCCAGCGCCACGGCGTACGGCGCGGCCAGCGTGGCCAGCCAGACGGCGGCCGCCGCGCCCCCGCCGTCTCCGTCTCCTTGGGTCACCAGCAGGTAGGCGAAGCCCGCCGCGGTGGCCAGCCCCGCCACGCCGCCCGCCAGCGCCGGGCCGGAATGGAGCCGCACAACCCGCCCCCCTTTCGTGATGACCGTCACGAGAGCATACCCGCGCCCCAACTGTCACGTCAATGAGATGCCCGGCACCGCCCGCGGCGCCTATACTGGACGGCGAGATGGCGGACGGACGGATCCTCATCGGCACGTGCTCCTGGAGCGACAAGTCCCTCCTGGACTCCGGCAAGTTCTACCCGCCGGAAGCCGCCACCCCGGAGGGGCGCCTCCGCTACTACGCCCGCCACTTCCCCATTGTGGAGGTGGACTCCTCCTACTACGCCATCCCCGCCCAGCGCACCGCCGCCCTCTGGACGGAACGCACCCCGGACGGCTTCGTGTTCGACGTCAAGGCCTTCCGCCTCTTCACCGGGCACCCCACCGGCGCGGACGCCCTGCCCCGGGACCTCCGCGGCGCCCTGCCCCAGAAGCAGCGCCTCTACTACAGGGACGTGCCGGCGGAGGCCCGGGATGCCCTCTGGGAGCAGTTCACCAGCGCCTTGGTCCCCCTGGCCTCCGCCGGCAAGCTGGGCGTGGTGCTCCTCCAGTTCCCGCCCTGGTTCCGGCCCGGCCGCGAGTCCGAGGCGCACCTGGAGGAGTGCCGCGCGCGCCTGGCGGACCGCCGCGTGGCGGTGGAGTTCCGCCACGCCGCCTGGCTGGCACCGGAGCGGCGCCAGCGCACGCTGGCCATGCTGCGGGACCTGCGCGCCGCCTACGTCTGCGTGGACGAGCCCCAGGGCTTCCCCTCCTCCGTGCCCCCCGTGGCTGCCGTCACGTCGGACGTGGCCGTGGTGCGCTTCCACGGCCGCAACGCCCGCACGTGGGAGGCGCGGGGCCTGGCCTCCTCCGCGGAGCGCTTCGACTACGTCTACAGCGACGCGGAGCTGGACGAGTGGGTGCCCCGGCTCCGGGCCCTGGCGGAGGAGGCCCGGGAGGTCCACGCGCTCATGAACACCAACTACCAGGACCAGGGGGTGGTGAACGCCCGCCGCCTCCAGCTCCGCCTCTTCGGCGACGGGGCCGCCGACTGAGCGCCGCGCCCTGCCTGCTCTGCCCGCGCGGATATCAAGGATTGACACTATCCTGGATATATAGTATCCTTATAGTATGAAGCTGAGCGAAGGGGTCGAGTGGGGGCTGCACTGCGCCGTCCTCCTGGCCACCGTCCCCCCGGGCGCCGTCCTCAGCGGCGCCGCCCTGGCGGAGTACCACGGCGTCTCGGAGAGCTACCTCCAGAAGCACCTCCAGGCGCTGGTCCGCGCCGGCATCCTGGAGTCCGTCCCCGGGCCCAAGGGCGGCTTCCGCCTGGCCCGGCCCGCGGACCGGATCACGGTGCTGGACGTGGTGACCGCCATCGACGGCGGCCAGCCCGCCTTCCGCTGCACGGAGATCCGGCAGCGCGGGCCCGCGGGCCTGGAGCCCGCCGCCTATCCCCTCCCCTGCGCCATCCACGCGGTCATGCTGCGGGCGGAGTCGGCGTGGCGGCAGGTGCTCCGCTCCCAGACGGTGGCGGACCTGGCGGCAACCATGAGCCGCGTGGCGGACCCCCGGGCCGTGCAGAAGGCCCTCGCCTGGCTCCAGGATAACCTCAGGAGGTAGGTTCCATGGACGTCTTCGTCATCGGCGGCACGCGGGTCCTCGGACAACCCGTGGTCCGCCTGCTGATCCAGCACGGCCACCGCGTGCGGGGCCTGGCCCGCTCTCAGGAGGCGGCCCAGACCCTGCGCAACCTGGGCGCAGAGCCCGTGACGGCCGACCTCTTCGACCCCGCCTCCCTGCGCGGGCCCGCCGGCGAGGCCGACGCCGTGCTGCACCTGGCCACCCGCATCCCGCCCACCAACCGGATGCGCCACGCCTCCGCCTGGGAGGAGAACGACCGCATCCGGCGGGAGGGCACCCGCCACCTGGTGGACGCCGCCCTGGCCGGCCGCGCCCAGGCCTTCGTCTACACCGGCATCACCTTCGTCTACCCGGACAGCGGCGACCGCTGGATCGACGCGGCCACTGTGGAGCCGCAGGCCCGGGCCTTCACCCGCTCCACGCTGGACGCGGAGGCGGAGGTGGCCCGGTTCGCCGCCGCCGGCCGCCGCGGCGTCTCCCTCCGTATGGGGGCCTTCTACGGTCCCTCTTCCCCTCAGACCCAGGAGATGCTGGCCTACGCCCGCCGCGGCTTCGCCCCCTACCCGGGCCGGGGCTCCGCCTACGTGTCCTCCATCTGGGTGGATGACGCCGCCGCCGCCGTGGTGGCGGCCCTGGAGCGCGCCCCCTCCGGCGTCTACGACGTGGTGGACGACGAGCCCCTCACCCGGGACCAGCTGGCCGCAGCCATGGCCCGCGCGGCCGGCAAGCGCCGCCTCCACCGCCTGCCCGGCCTGCTGGCCCGCGCCATGCTGGGCGGGGACGTCCCGGAGGTGCTGGGCCGCAGCCAGCGCGTCTCCAACCGGCGCTTCAAGGAGGCCACCGGCTGGGCGCCGACGGTCCCCAGCGCGCGGGAGGGCTGGCGGCTGCTGGCCGGCACCGGCGTCACCGCGGCGTGAGGCGCCGCGGTACGCCAGGATGCGGAGCGGGGGCGCCGTGGGCGCCCCCGCTCGTGCTGTCCCCAACCGGTCCCGGGCTGGCTCCGACCGGGGCCCGCCGCCTCATGAGCGCGTCCGCCACTGCTCGTAGGCGGCCTGGCCCTCGTCGAGGATCCTCTCCCACCTCTTCTGAAGTGGCCGCGCCCCCAGCTCTATCGCCAGCCGTATAACGTCCTCCACAGCTACCCTGCCCGTCGGCAGATGGCACCTCACCAGCGGCCCAGGGTCCACGGCGTACGCTGTGCCCAGGTGCAGGTGAGGCGTTACCAGCGGGCTGCCGCTGTTCGGATGCCAGTGGTACGCGAGGACCTCCCGGCTCTCCAAGTCCTCCAGCGAATACCAGTACGCGACCGTGATCACCTTCCACGGGCCGCGAGGCCCCACCCACTCCACGATGCGTTAGTGCTGAGCGATGCGAATGGCCAGCGGCACGCCGCGCAGGCGCACGGCCCCGCCGTCTCCCAGGATCAACCAATGAGGGGTAGGCGCGGGCTGCTACCCGCCCCGTACGGTCAGTGGGGTGTCAACCACGCAGGAGATGGATCGCTGGATGGGGTCGATGTAGTTCTGGACGGCCTCGGGCGGGGTGCGTCCGGCCATACCGTGCTTAAGCGCGGGCCAGCGGCAGCAACATCGCCACCCGCATCACCTCCGGCCGGTCGGGGTCCTCGAACTCGCCGGCCTCCCATCTCCGCAGAAACTCATCGCCGGAGATCCCCAGCTCGCGGCGAGCAGCCCGGTCAAAGATCGCCCGCGCCTCTTGGGCAGACGCAACGTGGAGCGTCCCATTCTTGGGTCGAGTCTGCGGCATGACACACCTCCAGTGCGAGCCATGCGCCCCCGGGCCCGCCGGGATGCGTCGGGACTCACCTCCGCCATGATTATCATAGCATCCTACGCCTCATAGCAACCTACGTCACCCGCCGTGCGGCGCCTGGACCGATCCGCCCCTGCCGGGTGCACAACCCCTCCCTGCCGGGGTCGTCCTGGGGACGCGGGCCGTGCACCCGCCCTCACACGTTGAACAGCACGTGCAGCACGTCGCCGTCCTGCACCACGTACCCCTTCCCTTCCAGCCGCAGCGCCCCGTGCCGCTTCGCCTCCGCCAGCGAGCCGTGCCGCAGCAGCTCATCCCAGCGGATCACCTCCGCCCGGATGAACCCACGCTGCAGGTCCGAGTGGATCTTCCCCGCCGCCTCCGGCGCCGTGGCGCCCGCCCGCACCGTCCACGCCCGGCACTCGTCCGGCCCCACGGTGAAGAAGGAGAGGAGGCCCAGCAGGTGGTAGATGAGCCGCACCCCCCGCTCCAGCCCCGTCTCCTGGCCCAGGCCCAGCTCCCGCCGGTACGCCGCCGCCTCCTCCTCCGA
>DATCLE010000094.1:0-6695 GCA_036564075.1 Dehalococcoidia bacterium | reverse complement strand
TTGGTGGACGCCGTACGGGAGGCGCTGGCCGTGCGACGTCGGTTGCGGAGACGGCGGCGGCCGTGACGCGACGCGGGGCGCCGGCCGCCGCCGGCGCCCCGCCGTCCCTCCGGCGCCTCGCAGCCTAGTGGCCGCTCCCCGGGGCAGCGCCGGGGGCGGAGAAGACCTCGGCGTTCGGCGCCCCCTCCACGTGCAGGGTGGCCACGGCGCCCTTGCCCAGGGCCCGGCTCAGGGCGTGGTCCACCAGCAAGTAATCGCCCGGCACGTCCACAGTGAACTCCACCCAGGCGGCGCCGCCCGCCGGGATCAGCGTCGTCTGCACGTTCCGGTCGGCGTCCGTCGCCCCTTCGTGGTGGACCACGTCGAACACCTCACCGATGACGTGGAACGAGGAGACCAGGTTTGGACCCCCGTTGCCCACGAAGATCCGCACCCGTTCGCCGGCCTGGGCCTGCATGGCGTGGGGGCCGGTAATGGCCTGGCGCTGGCCGTTGAAGACCACGTAGTTGGGTGCCTCGGCCGTCAGGGCGTTCCCATCGAACGTCGCGTGGCCGGCCCGGCCCGCCGGCAGGTCCGTGTAGAACTCGCCCTGCATGACGTAGAACTCCCGGTCCACGGGCGGCAGGCCCTCCGGCGGCTCCACGATGATGAGCCCGTACATGCCGTTGGCAAGGTGCTGCGGGATGTACGGTGTCGCGCAGTGGTAGACGTAGACGCCGGGGTTGAGGGCCCGGAACCGGAACCCCTTCTCCTCGCCCGGCTTCACCTGCGTGGCGCCCGCCCCGCCGCCGGGCCCGTTCACCGCGTGCAGGTCAATGGAGTGGACCTGGCCGCTCCCCTCGCGGTTCTTGAGGAAGAGCTCCACCGTGTCCCCCTGCCGCACGCGGATGAGGGGTCCCGGGACCGTGCCGTTGAACGTCCAGTAGGCGTAGGTTGTGCCGTCATCCAGGGTTCCCGTCAGTTCCACCGTCTCCAGGTGCACCGCCACGGTCTCCGGCCCCCGGTTCCCTGGGGGCGGCGGGACATCGGCGGGGTCCCGCGCCACCCGGACGGCGTCCGCCGCGGCCGGCCGGGCTTCCACCGGTGTTTCCGTGGTGGCCGTGGTCCCACCGTCGCGGCAGGCGGCCGCTACGGAGAGCAGCAAGAGCGCCGCGCCCAGCCCCAAGGCTGCACCTCTCCCGGTCATCTCCATGGTCTGCCTCCTTCCCGGCCGGGCATATGCCCGGTGCCGGAGGCACCGTACACCCCGTCCCCGCCCGCGTCTGTGGGACGCGCTGCGGAAACCGTGTCCGGAAGACCCCGTCACCGGGCGTGGGGCGTTCCCGCACACGGCGGCCGCCCCGCCCCGGGAAGCGCGGCCGTCAGCCCGCCCGCCGGTCGAACCAGACGTACCAGGTCCCCTCACCGTCGTCCTCGGTCCGGTGATCGAACCCCAGGCGGTCCATGACGCGGTAGAGCGGGACGGGTTCGAAGGTGTTGAGGAGGAGCAGGCCCTCTCCGTCGCGCAGGGCCTGCACCGCGGCCATGATGGCCTGGAACGGCTCCTTCCGCGCCCGCTGGAGCGGGCGGACGTCCACGATGCGGTAGTAGGTGCTGGTTCGTTCCATACCTCACCCTCCTCTGGGTCGGTCTGCCACCTCCAACGTACCCGGAGTTTACGAAGCAGTATGTGACAAAAGTCCTGTCGGCGCGGGTCCGTTCGTCCTACCCTGGAGCCACTACGGAACCGACAGGAGGTGCGGCATGCGCGACGTGGAGCTCGATGTCCGGACCCTGCCGCCGGTGCAGCGGCACCCGACCATCTTCCAGGCGCTGGACGCCCTGGACGTGGGCGGCCGGATCCGCCTGGTGAACGACCATGACCCCAAGCCGCTCTACTACCAGCTCCAGGCGGAGCGGCCCGGGCAGTTCGGCTGGGAGTACCAGGAGGCGGGCCCGGAGCGGTGGGTGGTGCTGATTACCCGGGAGGCGGCGCCGTGACGGACGGAACGGCGGTGGAGCTGGACAACCGGGGACTGGAGCCGCCGGAACCGATGATGCGGATCCTGGCGCGGCTGGCGGACCTCCCCCAAGGCGCCGTGCTCCTGGCCCGGAACGACCGCGAGCCCCTCTTCCTCTACCCCATCCTGGACGAGGACGGCTACCGTCACGAGGCGGAGCCCCAGCCGGACGGGACGTACCTGGTCCGCATCTGGAAGGAGGCAGGGCCGTGCTAGGCATGCCGGGACCCGGAAGCCGGCTGCCGGACGGCGCGCTCACCCTCCGGTTCATGGGATCTGCGCTGGTTGCCCTGGTCGCCTTCCAGGCCCTGCTGGTCTTCTGGGCGCCGGAGGTGACGCGCCACTTCCTCATGCCCCGGACGGTCACACTGGTGCACCTGGCGGCGCTGGGCTGGATCACCACCGTCATGATGGGGGCGCTGTACCAGCTGGCTCCGGTGATCTTCCAGACGCGGCTGGCATGGCCCCGCCTGGCACGGGCGCAGTTCTGGATCCACCTGGTGGGCGTGGCCGGGCTGGTGTGGTCCTTCGGGCGGGGGCTGTGGACGCCGGGCCTGGCGGGGTTCGGCGCGCTGGTGGTGGGCTCCGTCATCCTGTTCGCTGCGCACATGGGCGTGACCCTCCGGCGGCGGACCGTCTGGAACAACACCGGTTGGTTCGTGGCCCATGCCCTGGCCTTCCTGGCGCTCACCGTCGGGATGGGGCTTGCCTTCGCCTTGGACCTCCGGTACGGCTGGTGGCCGCTCACACCCCGCCTGCTGGCGACCCACGCCCACCTGGGCTTGGTCGGGTGGTTCACGTACCTGCTCATGGGCGTGAGCTACCGGCTCATCCCCATGTTCACCGTGGTCCATGGGCACGGCGAGGGGTTCTCCCGGTGGGTCATGCGGCTCCTGAACGTGGGGATGCTGGGTGTCCTCCTGGTCTTCCCCCACACGGCCGCGGGGCGCGTGTGGGTGCTGGCCACGGCGGGCCTCCTGGCCGCTGGGTCGGCGCTCTACGCTGTGGACATCGCCCGGCTCTACCGCCGGCGGACGCGGCGGGCGCTGGACGTGACCCAGCACCACATGCTCGCCGCCGTGGGGGCGCTGCTGCTGGCGACCGGCCTGGGGCTGCGCATCGCCGCCGGATTCGATGGCGACGGCGGGGCGTTGAGCCGGTGGACGCTGGCCTACGGCTACACCATCCTGGCCGGATGGCTGAGCCTGGCCATCATGGGGCACTACTACAAGATCATCCCGTTCCTGGTCTGGCAGCGCCGCTACCGCCCGCAGGCCGGCCGGGGCCCGGCGCCGCTCTTCCGTGACCTCTATGATGAGCGCCTGGCGCGCGCCGCCTTCTGGACCTACCTGGCCGGATTCCTGGTCACGGCCACGGGCCTCTGGTTGGGCGCGGCGGCCGCGGTGCAGGCGGGCGCGGCCGTCGGGCTCGTGGGTGTCGGGGGCTTCGCCCTGACCGCAAGCCAGCCGTTCTGGCGGACGCCCCCGGTGCGGCGGGAGGTCGCGCCGCCCGTGGTGCGAGAGGGGGTGTGACGGTGCCGTTCCTGACGGTCACGCGACGCGACGTGGTGGAGGCACTCCGCCGGGTCTACGACCCGGAACTCGGGATCAACATCGTGGACTTGGGCCTGGTCTACGGGGTCGAAGAGGAGGAGGGCCGGGTCCAGGTCACCATGACGCTCACCACGCCGGGGTGCCCGGTGGGGCAGTCCATCCTGGACGGCGTGGGGTACGTGCTCTCCTCCCTGCCCGGCGTCACGGACATCGCCATCCGGGTGGTGTGGGACCCACCCTGGAATCCCGGGATGATCGCCCAGGAGATCCGGCGCGGCCTGTGACGGACAGTGCGCGTCTGCTCCGGTTTGCGAGAGGCCCCGCCGGTGCTAGCATGGCATCGAGGGTTGCGTGCATGGGAGAGCCACCGGCAGGATTGGGCGGCGCGCCGGCCCCGTCGATGAGCCGGCGGGCGCCCGTGGCCCCGGACGACCGCACGTACCTGCTCTTCGCCGGCGCGGCGCTGGCCGTGGCGCTGCTGGCCGGGTTCGTGCTGGCCGTGCTGCTGCCCCTGGCGATGGCGCTGGACTGGGGCTGGGGAGCCCGCTGGCCCGCGCTGGCCCAGGCCCACGGCCATGCCCAGGTCATGGGCTGGGCCGGCCTCTTCATCCTGGGGATGGGGTACCGGCTGGTGCCGCGGTTCACCGGCGTGCCGCTCCGGGGTCGGGCGCTGGTGGTTCCCTCCGGCGTGCTCCTGGCCGCCGGCGTCGGCCTCCGGGTGGTGCTCCAGCCGCTCGCGGATCACGCCGCCGCGGGTGCCCTGCTGCCCCTGTCCGCGCTGCTGGAACTGGCCGGGGCGGCCATCTTCGCGGGCCTCACGCTGCCGGCGCTCCTCCGGGCCACGCGGGCCCGAGCGGGGTTTGCGCCGTACCTGGTGGCCGTGGACATCTGGCTGGTGACGCAAGCGGCGCTGGCCGTCCCCTGGCTCTGGGACGCGGGCCGGAGTGGTGTGCCGTACCTCCCGTGGGACCAGAACCGCGTGCTGCTGGCCATCCAGTTCTACGGCGTGTTGCTCCCCGCCATCTTTGGCGTCTCCCTGCGGACGGTGCCCGTCTTCTTCGGTCGGCCGCTGCCCGGCGCGCGGGCGGCGTGGCCGGGCTGTGCCCTCCTCCAGGCGGGCCTGCTGGCGTACACCGCGGCGGCTCTCTGGCGCAACTACCATCCCGAAGCGTCGGGCCTCCGTGCCGGGGAGACGGCCGCGCTGCTGCTGGTGGCGGCCGGGCTGGTGGCCCCGCTGCTCCTCACGGGGGCGTGGCGCCGGCCCTCCCGGCTTCGTCCCGGCGCGCGACCCGCCGCGCGCTTCGTCCAGGTGGCGTACGCGTGGACGGCCCTGGCGGGCCTGCTCCTGGCCTACGCCGCGGCTACCGCCCTGGCGGCGGGCCGGGATGTCCTGCCCAACCAGACGGACGCGGTGCGGCACCTGCTGGCCGTGGGCACGGTCACCACCATGATCGTAGGCATGGCCCGGCTCATCACGCCGGCCTTCGCCGTGCCCCGGCAGTACGGTGCACCCCGGTTCTGGGAGGTGCAGGGGATCCTGCTGGGCCTTTCCGCCGCCACGTTCCTGCGGTTCTTGGGCGCGTGGCCGCGGGACCCGGATTTCTTTGCGCTGCAACAGTGGATGCTGGCGGCGGCAGGCCTGCTGGCGCTGGTGGCGGTGGCCCTGTTCGCCGCCTCCCTGGTCCGGAGCGCCCGGCGGCGGCCGCTGCCCGGCCCTGCCGGCGGAACCGACCAGGGGTCCCCGCTGCCCACGCGGGCGGCCCCTGGCCATCCAGAACGTGGAGAGGAGGACATGGATGGCTGAGGAACATGTGCCCGAGTACCTGAAGACGCACGTGCTGCGGGGCGAGCACCTGGTGTTTCGCCTGGGGGAGCGGATCGCCGAGCTGCGCGGGGAGCTGACGGCGGGCCGGGAGCGGCGCGGCGTGACGCTGCTGAAGCAGGAGGGCCTGAACGTGGTGCTGACCGCCATCCGGGCGGGCGGCCGGGTGGCCGAGCACAACGTAGCAGGCCCCGCCCTGGTGCAGGCGGTGGAGGGCCGGGTCCGGCTCCGAGCCGGTGACCAGGCCTGGGAGCTGGGCCCCGGCGACCTGGCGGCCTTGGGGCCCGGCGTGGCCCATGACCTGGAGGCCCTGGAGGACGCCGCCGTCCTGGTGGCCATCGCTGCGCCGGCGTCCGGCGCGTGACGCCCGGTGCACGGAGGTGAGCCCCATGAGCGAGCAACGAGACCCACCGCGTGCTGTGGCGGTGTTGCTGGAGGAGCACGCCGTTGGACGCCGGTACCTGGAGCCGTTGGAGCGGCTGCGGCGGCAGGGCGATGGCGGGCCGGACGCGGAGACGCTCCTGACGCTGGTGCTGGAGGCCCTAGCGTACCTGGACGCCTCCCTGGAGGAGCACATCGCCAAGGAAGAGGAGGCGCTCTTCCCGCCGCTGAAGGCGCGGCTGCCCGCCGACGACCGCCTCATCGACGAGATGGTGGCGGAACACGACTACGTGCGGATGCACCGGGACGACCTGCGCGCGGTCATCGAGGACCTGCTGGCCGGCCACGACGACCTGGACGCGGGCCGCGAGGAGCTGCGGGCGGCGCTGAGGGCGGCGGCGGAGACCCGAACGCCCGAGGCAGTGGCAGCGCTGCGCCATGCGGCCTGGCGCGTGGCGGAGACTGCCCTCATCCACTTCGAGAACGAGGAGGAGCTGGTGTTCCCGCTGGCCCCACAGCTCCTGACGCCGGACGAGCTGGCGGAGGCGGCCCGCGCCATGGATGCCATCGCTGCCCGGTTCGCCGGGGCCGAGGCGTAGGGACGCGCTCCCCGCGGCGTGGTGGAACGCCTGACCGCGCATCGACGCGGGCCGGGCGTTCCACCACGGCAAGTTGCGGTCCCGGCCTGACAGACGGCGGTTCCTTGCTCCTGGTACAAGAGGTGTGGAACGAACCTGCCGGCGGCGGTGCCGCCGGGGAAAGGAGTGAGGGATGGCACGCGGAGGAGCCAGCTACCGGCTGGAGGACCCGGGGTTCGTGAAGTTCCTGCTGAGCGACGTCCGGGTGGCGTGGGTCTGGCTCCTGGCCCGGCTCTACCTGGGCTGGGAGTGGCTGGACGCCGGCCGCCACAAGCTCACCGACGACGCCTGGATGGACGGC
>DATCLE010000093.1:0-8184 GCA_036564075.1 Dehalococcoidia bacterium | reverse complement strand
CCGGCAGGTAGGCGTGGCGCCTAAGCTCTCGGAGACGCCGGGCCGGGTGCGGCGCACCGCGCCCGTGCGGGGGGCGGACACGGACGCCGTGCTGGCGGAGCTGGGCTACGGGCCGGAGCAGGTGTCCCAACTCCGGGAGGCGGGCGCGCTCTAGGCGGGATCCGCCCGCGGCGGGCCCTTTTCACCAACTTCTAACCGGCCGCAATGCATAACACGACATAATATTTGGTCTATTTGACGTATTATCGCCGCTCCTCGAACGGCTGTTAGGACGGCCCGGCGCCACGCCGGGCCGTTTTTCGCCCTGTTGGTCGGGCAGCCTTCTATGCGCCGGGGGCCGCGGTATAGAAGTTCCTAAGACATGACATAACAATCTGGACAGGCTTGCAGCGGCGCCATAGCATAACGCGCGGGCTAGTGAAGGCCCGCACAATCGTAACAAAACCGTAACAGCGTTCCGTCCAGGAGTTGTCGAGCTCCGCGGCAAGGAGGTGAGGCAGCAGGAGAAGCGCAGGCCGCTGCGGGAAGGAACGGCGCCCGCAGCGCGCCGGACATTGTGGCGGGAACACCCGAACAACGGAAGAGAGCGTCCAATCTCGAGGGGAGGGAAGGATGAAGACGCGGATCGTGGCGGTCCTCGCGGCTGCGGGGCTCGCCCTGGCCACGCATGCCGCTGTGGCCCTCGCCCATAGCCCGCACGAGGTGGCGCCGGGCGAGTATCTGTGGAAGATCTCTGAAGAGCACTACGGCACCGGCTGGTACGCCTGGGACCTGGCCCGCTGGAACAATATCCAGGACCCCAATCTCATCTTCGTGGGGCAGGTGCTGGAGATCCCCAGCGTGGAGGAGCTGAAGGCCAGCCGGCCGCCTGTGACCACCGCTGCCTATGCCCCGGCTCCGGCCCCGGCGCCCGCGCCCCGGCCGGCCCCGGCACCCGCCTACACCGGCGGCGGCGACATTGTCTCCATCATCCACGCCGCCGCTGCCCGGTACGGCGTGGACGGCAACTGGATGGTCCGCATTGCCCAGTGTGAGAGCGGGCTGAACCCCAACGCCGTGGGTGGGGGCGGCCGCTACCACGGGCTGTTCCAGTTCTACATGCCCACGTACAACAACACGCCGCCGGGCCGTGCCGGCCGTTCGGTCTACGATCCGGCGGCGAACGCTGAGGCGGCCGCCTGGCTCATGGTGAACGGCGGCCCCCAGAACTGGCCGGTCTGCGCGTACCGGTAACCGAGACCGATTCGAACCGTCGCCCGGCCCCCGCGGGGAGGGGCGGCGGACCCGGCGGCCCGCGCCGTACCAGGCAGCCGGTCCCGCCGGGAGACCTCCAGGATGACCTGAAGCGCACGTCGCTATCGGTTCGAATCGGGTCCGTTTCCGCCGCAATCAGTACCCCGCCGCCCGGGCGCCCAGGTGCCCGGGCGGCGCCGTTCACCCGCTGAAGACACCAGCCGGCTCCCCGTCTGCCGGACCCCGCCGCACGCCGGCCGGCCTGCGGCGACGCGGGCCCGGCCCTGGTCGCGCCGTTGCACGGAGCGGACGCGGCCGGGCGGCGCCACGTCGTGCGAGGGGTGGGTGGCCCCCGCCACGGTCCGTCTGGGGGAAGGTTGAAGGAGGGAAGGATGAAGACGCGGATCGCAGCGGTCCTCGCGGCGGTAGGGCTTGCCCTGCTGACGCACGCCGGCGTGGCCCTGGCCCACGGCCCGCACGAGGTGGCCCCGGGCGAGTACCTCTGGAAGATTGCGGAGGAGCACTACGGCTCAGGCGAGTACGCCTGGGACCTGGCCCGTTGGAACAACGTCCCCAACCCGGATCTCATCTACCCGGGCCAGGTCCTGGAGGTTCCGCCGCCGGAGGAGCTAGAGCGCAGCCGGCCGGCACCGTCCTACGCGCCGGCCCCGCCCCCGGCGCCCGCGGCCGTGGCGGAGGTGGCCGTCCGCCCCCAGCCGGCGCCGCAGCCCCGGCCCCAGGCCCTGTCCTTCGGCTGGCCGGCCTTCGGGCCCATCTCCAGCTACTTCGGCCCCGGCCACCCCTTGGGCATCGACATCGACCAGTTCAGCACGCCCCGGGCGCCGGTGGTGGCGTCCGCGGCGGGCGTGGTGGCCTTCGCCGGCGGCGACCCGTGCTGCGGCTACGGCTACTGGGTGGAGATTGACCACGGCAACGGCTACACCACCCGCTACGCCCACTTCTCCGCCTGGCCGGCGGTCCGCCCCGGCCAGTGGGTGAACGCCGGGGACCTGCTGGGCTACAACGGGCGGACCGGGTACGCCACGGGGTACCACGTGCACTTCGAGATCCGGCGGAACGGCACGCCCGTGAACCCCTGCGCCTGGCTGGGCTGCTGAGGCCGGGGACCGGCGCCGCCGGACTCCGGCCGGGGCGCGCCTCCACGCACGCGGACAGGGCGGGCATGCCGCCCGCCCTGTAGGGTGGATACGCGCGTTCCGCCGGACTGCGGGCGCCTCAGCCCACGATCAGCTCCTCCAGCCAGTCGAAGACGAAGATGCCGGGGGCCAGGGGCGCGCTGTCCGTGTCGGCGCCGGCCAGCAGGCCCAGCACCACGGCCCAGACCAGGAAGCCCGCGGCCGTGGCCAGCAGGGTCTGGCCCGGCGACGCGCTGGTGCTGGCCTGGACCGCCAGCGTGGTGGTGGTCACCCAGAGGCCCACGGCCGCCAGCGCCAGGGAGAAGTCCAGCGCCGGGACGAACATGAGGAACATGAGGACCAGGGGGACGGCGGCAAGGCCCATGGTGCGGACCAGGCTCTGGAAGTCCGCCGTGGCCTTGAAGATCTGGGTGAGCAGCACGTAGGTGACCCCCACCCAGGCGAACCAGAGGGCCACGGCGAACGCGCTGCCCAGGATGACGGAGCGGACGAGGAACTCGCCGGTGTCGTTGCCGTCGTTCACCACCCACCAGAGCAGCCCGCCCAGGCTGGCCACCACCACGGCCACGGCGGCCACGATGATGGACGGGATGGTGCCGGCGGCGTCGTTCTTGACCTCCTCGAAGACGCTGGTGTCCAGTTGGGCCACCCGCAGCACCCGGTTGAACAGGGCCTGGGTGTCCACGCCGCTGATGTTGGTGCCTCCCTGACTCACAGGTGGTGCCTCCTTGTCAGACGCCGGCTGCGGGGACTCCGGCGCAGCCGTCACTCCTCCCTACCGTAGGGGGACCGGTCCGCCCGTGCTCTGACGCGGCTCCGCCGCCCTGCCGTGTGGGACGAGTCACGCACCTCCTTCCTCCCTGCACCGCCCTGCGCCATGGGGCGTGCCCGCGCCGTCAAAGGCCCAACGTCTCCATGCCGTCCGCATTCTACCACGACTGTCCAGCGTTACGGAGGAATGGCGTTAGCCACTGTGCAGTTCCAGGGGGTGCGCCGTCCGGCGGTCAGAGGGGCCGTTTGGTGGGCACGCCCGGCCGGCGGGGGTACCGCTCCGGCGTGGGGGCAACCTTCTCCACCAGCACCAGCACCGGCTGCGGGCCGCCGTCCGGCACGGGCAGGGGCTCGCTGAGGCGGAGGCGGCCGCCCAGTTCTCGCAGCGCGCGGGCGGAGGCCGCTACCTCCTGCGCCGCGCCGCTTCCCTTGGGGGCCGCCAGCACGCCGCCCGTCCGTAGGAACGGCAGGGTGAGCTCCAGCAGGGCCGGCAGCGGCGCCACCGCGCGAGCTAGGACGATGTCGTACGACTCCCGGTGGGCCGGGTCCCGTGCCGCCGTCTCGGCGCGCTCGGCCAGCACCGCCACTTCGCCCAGGCCCAGCCGCGTGGTAAGGTGGGAGAGGAACGCCGCCTTCTTGGCCGTGGCCTCCAGCAGCACCAGGCGGACGGCGGCGTCCGCAAGGCGGATGGGGAGCCCGGGGAACCCGGCGCCGGCTCCCACGTCCAGGAAGCGGGCCGGCGTGCCCCAGGGGCGGATCCCGTGGCGGTGGAGGGCCGCGCCCACCGCCAGCGACTCCAGGAAGTGGCGCCGCTGGACTCCTTCCGCGTCCGTCACCGTGGTCAGGTTGACGCGCCGGTTGCCCTCCAGCAGCGCCTGGTAGTAGGTTCGGAACCGCTCCACCTGCTGGTCGGTGAGCTGGAGGCCCAGGGCGGCCGCGCCGTGACGCAGGATCTCCACCGGCTCCTCCGGGGCGTTGCGAGGCCGCTTGGGGGGGCGGCGTTGCGTTGACGGTCCGCAGGCGTTTGTACTAAGAATCGCCGGGGCTGGCAAGGGAGGATCATACGTAGCTAGGGAGGGATGGAGCAGGAAGGCGTGGTGAAGGAGCAAGGACTGACGCTGGATCAAGCGATTTCCACGTACCTGGAGGCGGTGCCGCCCGGCGCCCGCACGGCGGTCCAGGGTGAGCTGCTCCGCTTCGCCCGGTGGTACGGCGGCGACCGGCCGTTGGAGCGGATGACGGGGCACGAGGTGGCCACGTACGCCCAGGAGGTGGCGACCAGCGGGGCGGACCCCTACCGGCGGCTGGAGCCCGTCCGAGAGTTCTTGAGCCATGCCCGGAAGGCGGGCTGGACCGCCACCAACCTGGCCACCCACGTGCGGCTGCGGAAGGGCGCGGGCGCCGGCAACAACCAGCAGAACAACCACAACCAGGACGCCGTGCAGCTTACCCAGGAGGCCAAGGAGTCGCTGGAGCGGGAGCTGGAGGAGCTGAAGGCCCGCCGGCCCAAGATCGCGGAGATGCTGCGGCAGGCCATGGCGGACAAGGACTTCCGGGAGAACGCGCCCCTGGACGCGGCGCGGGACCAGCAGGCACACCTGGAGGCCCGCATCCGGGAGATCGAGGCCACGCTCCGGCGTGCCGTCATTGTGGAGACGCCGGAAGGCCGGCACGACGTGGTACGCCTGGGCAGCCGCGTCCTGGTCCAGAACCTCAGCTCCGGCCAGGAGCAGCGGTTCATCCTGGTCAGCCCCCATGAGGTGAACGCGGCGCAGGGGAAGATCTCCGTGGCGTCGCCCGTGGGCCGCGCCCTCATGGACCGCGCCGAGGGCGAGGAGGTGGAGGTGGCGGTGCCCGCCGGCACGGTGCGCTTCCGCATCCAGCGCATCGAAGGGTAGGGGCACCACGCCGGGAGGGCGGGCCGTGGCGGAGGAGCGCACCGGAGCGGGCGGACCGGACGGCGGCCTGGAAGGGGTGGTGGCGGCCTCCACCCGCATCAGCTCTATCCTGGACGGTGTCCTGACCTACGCCGGGTACCGCATCGACGACCTGGCCGCCCACGCCACCTTCGAGGAGACCGTCTACCTCCTCTGGCACCTGGACCTCCCGGACCGCTCCCAGCTCCAGGCGCTCCGCCGGGACCTGGACGACGCCGCGCCGCTGCCCGCCGGCGTGGTGGACGTCCTCCGGCGCCTGCCGCCCGCCGCGGCGCCCATGGATGTCCTGCCCACGGCGGTCTCCCTCCTGGCCCTGTACGACGGCGAGGCCGGGACAGTGACGCCGGAGGCCGGGCGGCGGAAGGCGGCCCGCCTGGTGGCGCGCGTCCCCGTCCTGGTGGCGACGCACCACCGGCTGCGGTCCGGCCGCGAGCCCGTGCCGCCCGTGCCCGGGCGGGGCATCGCCTGGAACCTCCTGGCCATGCTGCACGGCGCTGAGCCGGCGCCCGCCGAGGCACGGGCCATGGACCGGGCGCTGGTGCTCCACGCCGACCACGAGCTGAACGCCTCCACCTTCGCCGCACGGGTGGCCGCCGCCACCCTGTCCGACCTGTACGCCGCCGTCACGGCCGCGCTGGCCGCGCTCCAGGGCCCGCTCCACGGCGGCGCGGCCGCTCAGGTGCTGGACGTCATGGAGGAGGCCGGCACGGCGGACCGGGCCGGACGGTGGCTGGCGGAGGCGCTGGCCGCGGGCCGGCGCATCCCCGGCTTCGGCCACCGGGTCTACCGGACGGGGGACCCCCGCGCGCGCCACCTGCGGGAGGCCGCCCGGGAGCTGGCGGCGCTCCGCGGCGAGGAGCGCCGGCTGGAGCTCTGGCTCCGGCTGGAGGAGCTGGTGCGGGAGCGGACGGGGCTCTTCCCCAACGTGGACTACTACGCCGCGCTGGTCTACCGGCTGCTGGGCGTTCCGCGGGACCTCTTCGCGCCGGTCTTCGCCGTGGCCCGGACGGCGGGCTGGACCGCCCACGTGCTGGAGCAGCACGCCAACAACCGCCTCATCCGCCCGCGGGCGGAGTACCGCGGCCCGGGGGAGCGCCCCTGGCGGCCGCTGGTGGAGCGGTAGGGCGCGGGCGCGGTGCCGGTGAACGCCGCTGCACCCGCCGGGGCGCGGCGTTCCTTGACCGCCCCCGCCGCTCGTGATAGAAAGAGCAAGGAGCCATGCGGCCCGGCGCCGCGTGGCCGCGGCCTCGTGCCCCCTCGCCCCCGGCCCGGGGGCGGCGACCCGTCCCGGAGCGAACCATGACCACCATCCGACGCCTCTCCCTGGCGACCGCTGCCGCCATGTACGTGCTCATCGTCATCGGCGGCGTCGTGCGGGTGACGGGGTCCGGCTTGGGCTGCCCGGACTGGCCCATGTGCCACGGGCAGGTCATCCCCCCCTTTGAGCGAGAGGTCCTCATCGAGTACACGCACCGGCTGGCGGCCTCCGTGGTGGGGCTGCTGGTGCTGGCCACCCTGGTTGTGGCGTGGCTGCGGTACCGGCAGCAGCGGTCCATCCTCTGGCCGGCTACCGCGGCGTCCGTGCTGCTGGTCTTCCAGGTCATCCTGGGCGGCATCACCGTCCTCCAGGAACTGCCGCCGGAGATCGTGACCGCGCACCTGGCCACCGCCCTGGCCACCATTGCCATGGTGACCCTGGTGGTCGTCTCCAGCTTCACCGGCGGCCGGCAGGAGGGCGCGCGGTCCCGAGCCGGGCGCGCCTTCATGCGGTTCACCCTCTTCACCGCGGCGGCCACCTACGTGGTCATGCTCTCGGGCTCGCTGGTGGTGGGGGAGGGCGCCAGCCTGGCGTGCCAGGGGTGGCCGCTCTGCAACGGCAGCATCATCCCCTCCGGCGACGCCGCCGTCCACATCCACTTCACCCACCGCGCCCTGGTGGCGCTGGTGGGCTTGGCCGTGCTGGGCGTCTTCGTCATGGCGTGGCGGGACTTCCGCGGCAACCCGCCCATCGTGAAGGCCGCCTCGGCGGCGCTGCTCCTCTACGCTGTGCAGGTGGTGGTGGGCGCCGGGAACATCTGGTCGGACCTCTCGCAGGTCGTGGCGGCGGCCCACCTGGCGGTGGGCACGGCGGTCTGGCTGGCGATGGTGGTGCTGGCGGTGCTGGCCTACCAGCTACCGCTGGGCGAGCCGGAGGCGGAGGAGCCGGAGGCGCCGGCCGGCGAGTCCCGCCGCGGCCTGCGCGACACCATCCGGGCCTACGTGGCCCTCTCCAAGCCGCGCATCATCTTCCTGCTGCTGGTGACCACCGTACCCGCCATGGTGCTGGCCCAGGAGGGAATGCCCTCGCCATGGCTCATCCTGGCCACCCTCATCGGCGGGACGCTGGCGGCGGGCGGTGCCCATGCCGTCAACTGCTACGTGGACCGGGACATTGACCGGGTCATGTCCCGCACCCAGCGGCGGCCGCTGCCCCGGCACGAGGTGCCGCCGGAGCGGGCGCTGATCTTCGGCCTCACGCTGGGCTGGATCGGCTTCCTGGAGCTGGCGGCGCTGGTGAACGTGCTGAGCGCCATGCTGGCGCTGAGCGCCCTGGTCTTCTACGTGCTGGTCTACTCCCTGTGGCTGAAGCGGACCACGCCGCAGAACATCGTCATCGGCGGCGCGGCCGGCGCCATCCCGCCGCTGGTGGGGTGGGCCGCCGTCACCAACAGCGTGGGCCTGCCCGCCCTCATCCTCTTCGCCATCATCTTCATGTGGACGCCGCCCCACTTCTGGGCGCTGGCGCTGCGCTTCCAGGAAGACTACCGCCGCGCGGGCGTCCCCATGCTGCCGGTGGTGAAGGGCGCGGACGAGACCCGGCGGGAGATCCTGGTCTACACCGCGCTGCTGGTGGGGGTGACGTTGCTCCTCTTCGCCGTGAGCGGCGCGGGCTACGTCTACCTGCTGTCCGCCCTGCTGCTGGGCGGCCTCTTCCTGGCGCGGGCGTACCGGCTGTGGCGGGACCCGGAACGCCAGAGCGCCATGAAGCTGTTCCACTTCTCCATCACGTACCTGGCGCTGCTCTTCGCCGCCATGGTGGCCGACGT
>DATCLE010000092.1:0-4665 GCA_036564075.1 Dehalococcoidia bacterium | reverse complement strand
CCTGAGCACCGCCCGCGCCATGCTGGCGGCCCGGGGCGACCGCCCCTTCGTCCGGCCGGGGACGGAGCGCGTCAGCCTGGAGGGCACGCGGGGCGGCGAGGCCGGCGGCATCACCATCCACAGCGTCCGGCTGCCCGGGCTGGTGGCCCACCAGGAGGTGGTCTTCGGCGGCCTGGGCCAAACCCTCACCCTCCGGCACGACACCACCAGCCGGGAGTCCTTCATCCCGGGCGTGCTCATCGCCGTCAAGGAGGTGGTGAACCGGGAGGAGCTGGTGGTGGGGCTGGACCGGCTCATGGGGCTGGCGCCGGCGTGAGGGCCACGCGCGGTTGAAGTGAGCGGCGGCCATCCTCTACACTGGTAGGGCTTCGCAGCGGCACGGACGAACCCTCAGGAGGCGGACGGACCATGGGCTCCGGCGGACGGACGTACAGCGTGGCGGTGGTGGGGGCCACCGGGGTGGTGGGCCGGGAGTTCCTCCGCATCCTGGAGGAGCGCCGCTTCCCCCTGGGTGACCTGCGGCTGCTGGCCACCAGCCGCTCCGCCGGCAAGGCCGTCCGGGCCATGGGCCGGGACCTGACGGTGGAGGAGACGCGGCCGGAGGCGTTCCGGGGGATGGACTTCGTCTTCCTCTCCGCCACGGACGAGGCCTCCCGCCGGTACGCCCCGCTGGCGGTGGAGGCCGGCGCCGTGGTGCTGGACGACTCCGGCGCCTGGCGCATGGAGCCGGACGTCCCGCTGGTGGTGCCGGAGGTCAACGGGGAGGACCTGGCGGGCCACCGGGGTATCATCGCCACGCCCAACTGCACTACCACGCCGCTGGTCATGGCCCTCTGGCCCCTCCACCAGGTCAACCCCGTGCGGCGCGTGGTGGTGGATACGTACCAGTCCGTGTCCGGCACCGGCGGCGCCGCCGTGGAGGAGCTCACGGCGCAGACGCGGGCGGCGGTGCTGGACCAGCCGGTCCCCGCGCCGGAGCAGTACCCCCACCGCATTGCCTTCAACCTCCTGCCGCAGGTGGGCTCCTTCCTGGAGAACGCCTACTGCAAAGAGGAGATGAAGATCGTCAACGAGACGCGGAAGATCATGCACGCGCCGGACCTGGCCATCTCCGCCACCACGGTGCGGGTGCCTGTCTACTTCGCCCACAGCGAGGCGGTCCACGTGGAGCTGTCCCGCCCCATGGAGGCGGAGGAGGCCCGGCGCCTCATGGCCGCCATGCCCGGCGTCCGCGTGGTGGACGATCCGGCCGCCCGGGCCTACCCCATGCCCCTGGACGCCACCGGCCGGGACGAGGTACTGGTGGGCCGCGTGCGCCGCGACATCTCCCACCCGTCCGGCCTGGCCCTCTGGATCTCCTGCGACAACATCCGGAAGGGCGCGGCGCTGAACGTGGTCCAGATCATGGAGGAGCTCATCGCCCGCGAGCTCGTGTAACGTCCCCGCAAGGAGCCCAACCATGGCAGAGATCGGCCGTCTCCTGACAGCGATGGTGACCCCCTTCGACGACCGGGGCGAGGTGGACTACCAGCAGGCCCAGCGGCTGGCGGTGGCCCTCCTGGAGTCCGGCTCCGACGGCGTGGTGGTGGCGGGCACCACGGGCGAGGCCCCCACCCTGAGCACCAAGGAGAAGTGGCGGCTCTTCGTGGAGGTGCGGAAGGCCGTGGCCGGACGGGGCGCCGTCGTGGCCGGGACGGGCAACTACAACACCCATGAGAGCATCGAGCTCTCCCGGGAGGCGGAGCAGATCGGCGTGGACGCCCTGCTCCTCACGGTGCCGTACTACAACCGGCCCACCCAGGAGGGGCTGTACCGCCACTTCGAGGCCATTGCCCGCTCCACCCGGCTCCCCTGCATCCTCTACAACATCCCGTCCCGCACCGGAGTGAACATGACGGCGGAGACCACCGTGCGGCTGGCGCAGATCCCCAACGTGGTGGGGATCAAGGAGGACAGCGGGGACTTCCGCCAGATCGCCACCATCGTGGAGCACGCGCGGGGGGACTTCCGCGTCTGGTCCGGCAGCGACGAGAAGACGCTGCCCGTCCTGGCGGTGGGCGGGTACGGCGTGGTCTCCGTGGCCGCCCACCTGGTGGGCACCCAGATCAAGGAGATGATGGAGTCCTTCCTTGCGGGGCGCGTGGAGGAGGCCGCCGCCATCCACCGGCGGCTCCTGCCGCTCGTCGACGCCCTCTTCGTGCAGACCAACCCTATCCCGGTGAAGTACATCCTGAACGAACTGGGCTTCCGCGTGGGCAAGCCGCGGCTGCCGCTGGTGGAGCCGGAGCAGGCGGTGGGGGAGGCCATCATGGCGGAGGTCCGCCGCCACCGCATCGACCTGCCGGTGGCCGTCTGAGCCGCGTCCCGGCACGTACGGAGGCCCCGGGGACACCCCGGGGTCTCTCCACGTCTGCGACGGGCAGGGCGGCCCGCCTCACAGCTTGTCCCGCAGCATCATGGCCTCCGCCACCGCCTGGCGCAGCGCGGCCATGCGGAACGGCTTATTGATCACCAGGTCCACGCCGGACCCGCGCAGCCGCTCCTCATCCAGGGCCACGCCCCAGCCGGTCACCAGCGCCACCGGCGTCTTGGGGCGGATCTCCTTGATGCGGCGCGCCACCTCCCAGCCGGACATGCCGGGCATCCCCAGGTCCGTGAACACCAGGTCGAACTCCTCCCGGGCCGCCGCCTCCAGCGCCTCCGCGCCGCTGCTACAGGCCGTGACCTGGTGGCCGTCGGCGTTGAGGATGAGCTTCAGCGCCTGGAGCACGCCCGGCTCGTCGTCCACGGCCAGCACCTTGGCCCGGGCGGGCGCGGCGGCGGCCTCCGCCTCCGCGGCGGGTCGCTCCTCCGCCACAGGGAGGAGGATGGTGAAGGTGGAGCCCTTGCCCTTGGCGGTGTCCACCAGGATCTTGCCGCCGTACTGGCTGATGATGCCGTAGGAGATGCTGAGCCCCATGCCGCCGCCGGACGTCCCCTTGGTGGTGAAGAACGGCTCAAAGAGGCGGCGCTTCACCTCCCGCGACATGCCCACCCCCGTGTCCGAGACGGCGATGCGGGCGTGGTCGCCCTCCCGGCCCGTGCTGAGGCGGAGGGTGCCGCCCTCCGGCATGGCGTCCACGGCGTTGAAGATCAGGTTGATGAGCACCTCCCGCAGCTCAGAGGCGTGGCCGCGGGCGGGGGGTGCCGCGGGGTCCAGCTCCAGCTCACAGGCGATGGTGCGGCCCTCCTGCTGCGGCGCGTCGCGCCAGCGGGGCCGGCTGAGGGCCACGGCGTCGCGCACCACCTGGTTAACGTCCACGCTCTCGTACCCCTCCCGCGCCCGCTGGGAGCGGGTGAAGTCCTGGAGCCGGCGGACCGTCTCCGCGCCGTCCATGGCAGCCTGCTCAATGGACGCCAGCGCCGCCTCCACCGCGCCGGGGTCCACGCGGCCGCGGCGCACCTCCTCCCGCAGCAGCTCCACGCGGCCCAGCACCAGGCTCAGGAGGTTGTTGAAATCGTGGGCCACCCCGCTGGCCATCTCCCCCACGGCCCGCAGGCGCTCCATCCGCACCTGCTCCTCCTGGGCCCGCTTCTGGGGGGTGACGTCATGGAAGACCACCACGGCGCCCGTCACCGCCCCCTCGCGGTCACGCACGGGGGCGGCGCTGGCGCTGATGATGATCTCCCGGCGGCCGGCCTGCACCACCACCTCCTGGTTCAGCACCGGCTCGCCCGTGCCAACGGCGCGGCCCGCCGGCGTCTGGTCCCGCTCCAGCGGGTTGCCCTGGGCATCGCGCAGCTCCCAGCCGGTCCCGTCCCGGAGGGCGGCCCGCAGCGCCTCCCGGTCCAGGCCCAGGATGCGGGTGGCGGCCTCGTTGGCCTGCACCAGGTTGCCCGCGCGGTCCACAATGATGACGCCGTCCGCCATGCTGGCGAACACCGCTTCCAGCTCCGCCCGCTGGAGCTCGCTCTCCCGGGCCAGGCGCTCCAGCCGCCGGCGGGACTCCACGTCCTGGGTCACGTCGTCGATGACGTGGACCACTGCCTGGACCCGGCCGTCCTCGTCCACCACCGGCAGGACGATCCAGTTGCAGTACGCCGTGCGCTCCCCCTCCTGCAACGCCGCCTCCCGGATGACGGCGGGCTCCCGCGTCTCCACCACCCGGCGGAAGGTCTCCACCAGGCTGCGGTAGGCCGGGCCGGAGAGGAGCTCCGCCAGCGGGCGGCCCACGGGTGAGCCGGCCCGCAGCGGCTCCGGCAGGAAATCCCGCCCGAACTGGTTGATCTGCTGGAGCACCAGGTCCGGCGCGGCGTAGACGGCGATGCCGTACGGGATGAGGTCGATGACCCGCTGGAGGATGTCCGGCGCCCCGGCCGCGGCGGGGGCGCCGGGCGCGCCGGCGTAGGCCGCCGCCCACGTGCTCACCACGGCGGGGAGCACGCCGTCCAGGAGCCGGACCAAGTCGTCTCGGTCCCAGTGGGCGGCGGCCGCCTCGTAGGCGCCGCGGCCCCAGACCCGCGCCGCCTCCAGCAGCACTTCTACCCCCACGTTGCGGGCCGCGCACGCGCGGGCGAAGGCGTCCGCCGCCGCCAGCACGTCCTCCGGCTCCTCGCTGCCGCCGATGCGGTCCTGCAGCCAGTCCACGGCGCCGGCGGCGGCCACGGCCTCGCGCAGGGGCGAAC
>DATCLE010000091.1:0-3605 GCA_036564075.1 Dehalococcoidia bacterium | reverse complement strand
CTCCTGGCGGCCGCGCGGGCGCTGCCGGGGTCCGGCGGCGTCTCCTCCCTGGAGGTGCGCGCCGGGGACGGCGCCGCCCTAGAGCCCCACGGCTTCCGGTCGGGCGCCACGTTCTTCTACCACGAGATGTCGCTGGAGGGCGGCCAGGAGGCGGTTGACGCCCGCATCCAGGGCTCCACGCGTCGAGACGTGAAGCGGGCCCAGCGGGAGGGGGTGACGGTGCGCCGGGGGGAGACTCTGGAAGACATGCAGGCCTTCTACTCCTTGATGGTGCTGACCCGGAAGAAGCACGGCGTGCTGCCGCAGCCCTGGCGCTTCTTCCAGAGTATCCACCGCCACCTGATGCCGGCGGGGATCGCCCACCTGCTGCTGGCGGAGTGGCAGGGTCGCGTGGTGGCGGGCGAACTGCTCCTCTCCTACGGCCGGACGCTGACGGACAAGTTCAACGTTTCCGACCCCCGCTACCTGAAGCTGCGGCCCAACCACCTGCTCCTCTACTCCGGCCTGGAGCTGGGCCGGTCCCTGGGCTGCCGCCGTGTGGACATGGGCCGCACGGATCCGGAGGCGGAGGGCCTCCGGTGGCACAAGCGGTCCTGGGGGGCGGCCGAGTCCACGGTGCACTACTACTACTATCCGGAGGTCCGCCGCAGCGCTACGGTGTCGCGCGCAAGCGCGGCGCCGCGCCGGCTCCTGGCCCTGTTGGTGCGGCACGCCCCGGCCTGGACGCTCCAGCAGGCCGGGGCCGTGGTGTACCGCCGCCTGGCGTGACGGCTCCTGGGAGGTGAGAGATGGCAGGCGCCCACCACCGGGCAGCGCGGCCGCTGCCCCTGTCCCGCTCCGGCCTGCTGGCCCTGGCGCTCCTGCTGGGGGCCGTCCTGGTCCACTACGGGACGGCGGGCACGCCGCTCCTCCACCACGGGGCCACCGCGGCCGCGGCGGCGCTCCTGGTGCTGGGCGCGGTGCGGCTGAGCCTGGCGGAGGGCCGGGCCCTGGCCGCGGCCGTAGGGCTGGCCCTGGCGGCGGACGTCCTCTGGCGGCCCGGCGCCGCCCTGGAGGCCGGGGCGGAGGCCGCCCTGTTCGGGGCGCTGCTGGCGGCGCTCCCCATGGTCTACGACGATACACAGGCCTTCTACCGGTCCGCCCTGCGCCAGGGGATGGCGCCGGAGGAGTTCTGGGAGTACGCCAGCCGGCACAGCGCCATGGGGCGGTACATCGCAGGCGTGGAGGAGGCGTTCGTTCTCCGCAGCCTGGACGCGCGTCCCGGGCCCCTGGACCTGGTCCTGGACGCGGGGGCGGGCACCGGCCGCCTCACCCGGCTGACGGCGACCCGAGCCCGCCGCGTGGTGGCGACGGAGACTTCGGCCCAGGCCGTTGGCCGCCTGGCCGCCGTAGCCCCCAACGTGGAGCCGGCACAGGTGAGCCCGGACGACTGCCGCCTGCCGCTGGCCGGCGGTGAGGCCGACTGCGTCCTCTGCATCGAGGTGCCGGAGCTGGCGGCGGCGCCCTGGTTCTACGAAGAGGCCGGCCGGGTCCTGAAGCCCGGCGGCCTCCTGGTGATGACGGCCCACAACGGGCGGTCGTGGAAAGGTCTGGCAGCGGCGCTCCGGCGGGGAAAGTACCGGATGCAGACGGGGTCCGCCATGTACGACTCCTCCTTTGCGGAGGTGGGCCGGCGGCTGCGGGCGCACGGCCTGCGGGTACAGGAGGCGCGGGGCTTCAACTGGCTGCCCTTCCCGCGCGTGGCGAACAGCCGCCTGGTGGCGCCGCTGGCCGCCCTGGAGCGGGCACTGGGCCTCCGCCGCCTGCCCGGCCTGAGCCCGTGGGTCATCCTGCGCGCCGTGAAGGAGGCGCCGTCCGGCGGTGAGTCTCGCTCCCATGACGTACCGTAGCCGCGCGCTCCGGCCGCTGCCCGTGTCCCGGACCGGGGCGCTGTTCCTGCTGGCGGTGCTGGCCGGCGCCGCGGCGTACTACGCGGCGGGCTGCGGCGGACAGGGCCGCACCATTGAGGTGTGGCCGGGGGACGGCTCGCCGGTCAATCGGGCGGTGCAGAGCGCCCAGCCCGGCGACACGATCCTCCTCCATGCGGGCACCTACCTGGAGCAGGTGGAGCTGGACCGCGACGTGACGCTGCGGGGCGCGGACGACGGCGACGTCTGGATCGACGCCGGGTGCGAGCGTGACCACGCCATCCGCATCACGGCGTCCGGCGCCACCGTGGAGCGCGTGGGGGTGCGGCGCACCGTGCAGGCGGGCGTGCTGATCCAGGACGGGGCCGGGCGGGTGACCCTGGAGGGCATGACCATCCAGGACTTCAACTGCCGGGACCAGCCGCACCAGCACCTGGCGGGCGTCGCCGTCTTCTACGGGGGGCCGCGCATCCGCATCGTCGGGAACACCATCGCCCGGCGCGTGGACCTGCCCGGCGACGAGCAGGGCTACGGCAACGGCATCTGGTTCAAGAGCGACACTGCGCATCCCAGCGGCGGCGGCCACCGCATCCTGGAGAACGTCATCACCGGCGGCTTCGACGGCATCGGCGGGGAGGCGGAGCAGGACCCGCACGGCTCCTTCGACCGCGACACGGTCATCGAGGGCAACACCATCGCCGAGTGCTGGGACGACGGCATCCAGGTGGAGGGCGGCAACCGGAACGTCCGGGTGCGGGAGAACACCATCCGGGGGTGCGGCATCGGCATCGCCTTCGCCCCCAACCTGGAAGGCCCCCTCTACATTGAGGGGAACGTCATCCGGGACCTGGAGCCGGGACAGCACGGCGCCCAGGCCGCCTTCAAGCTGGGCGGCGGCGGTGCCGGTGTGGCGCACCTCACGGAGAACGTGGTGGAGACGGAGGGCACCGGCATCCTCCAGACGGACCGGGGCCTCAGCCGCGTTGTGGCCCGCCGGAACGTCATCCGCGTGGACGGCTACGTCATCGCCGTGGACGAGACGTTCCCGGAGGGTACCTCGCTGGACCGGGACTGCCTCTGGACGGAGGGGCACCAGGGCTGGCTCATCAAGTGGGGCGGCACCTACTACGACGACCTGGAGCGCTTCGCCCAGGAGACGGGCCACGAGCGCCACGGCGACCAGTCCGGGACGTGTGAGGGCGCGTGACGGCGGCCCGCCGCCCGTCCCGGACGCGACGGACGGCCGCCCGGCCCTGGGGCCGGGCGGCCGCTCTCCGTGTGAACACCCTTCCCGCAGCCGGCCGCTAGACCTCCAGCGGGCGGCGGAAGAAGTCCACCAGCGTCATGGCGTCCACGTCCCCCGTGACGGAGAGCGCGGAGCGGGCGCCGTCCGGCCAGCGCCAGATGCGCACCAGCGGCGCCGTGCTGGCGTCCAGCCGGCAGATGAGGCGTCGCTTGTCCTCCTCCGTGAAGGAGGTGAAACCGTCCAGGCGGAGGCCTTCCCCGCCTTCCTGCACCACGTACCCCTCGTCCGCTAGGAACTCCCGCAGCCCGGCGGGGGCGTCCGCCTCCAGCGAGATGACCGGCGGTGCCTCGCTGCGCACCGTGAACTCCCGGGCGGCCACCAGACGGTCGTTGCCGTACCAGGGCGCCGCCGCGGGCTCCGTCTCGGCGTTGCGCACCAGCACCGTCAGGCCG
>DATCLE010000090.1:0-3915 GCA_036564075.1 Dehalococcoidia bacterium | reverse complement strand
GTTCGCCCGCGGCGAGCTCTCCAATGAGGAGTACCGCCAGCGGCTGGACCAGCTGCGGTAGGCGGGTCGCCGTGATGCCATCCCTTTGCGCCATGTCGATAGCCCTGTCCGCCCGCCCCGGCGGATCCCCCCGCCGCCTCGTCGGGCGGCAGGGCAAGCTTCGGAATGGAGGAACCACAGGTCATGCAGCTGGGACTGCACCTTTCCAGTTACCACTGGCCGGTCGAGACGGAGCGCCTGGCCCCCACCCTGGCGGAGATCGCCGCCGTTGCCGACGGCTGCGGCTTCGACTCCATCAGCGTGGCTGACCACTTCTGGCAGCACCCCAGGATGGGCGGACCAGAAGGACCCATGCTGGAGTGCTACGCCACCCAGGCCTTCCTGGCCGCCCATACCCGCCGCGTCAGGCTGATGGCGCTGACCACCGCCACCCCATATCGGCACCCGGCTCTGCTGGCCAAGGTGGTGACCACCCTGGACGCCCTCTCGGGCGGCCGGGCCTGGCTGAGCATCGGGGCGGGCGACTACGAGGAGGAGGCCCGCGGCCTGGGCATCCCGTACCCGCCGCTGCGCCAGCGCTTTGAGATGCTGGAGGAGACGGTGCAGATCTGCCTCCGTATGTGGCGCGGCGACGGTGGGCCCTTTGAGGGGCGCCACTTCCGGGCAGAGCGGTTGCTGAACCAGCCGCGGCCCCTGGCCCGCCCGCACCCGCCTATCCTCATCGCTGGGGACGGCGAGCACCGGACCCTGCGGCTGGTGGCCCGCTACGCCAACGCCTGCAGCCTGCGCCCCACCCCGGAGATCCCGCGGAAGCTGGACTTGCTGCGCCGTTACTGTGAGGAGGAGGGCCGGGACTATGGTGCCATCGAGAAGACGTGCGTCTTCGCCTTCGACGTAGGCGACGGCGGCTCACGCGTCGGCGAGCTGATCGAACGGCTTCGCTGGCTCGGTGGCATGGGGATACAGACGGTGGTGGGCCGGGTGGAGCACGTTGACCGCATCACCCCGCTGGAGGTGATAGGCCGTGAGGTCATCCCCGCCGTCGCCGATCTCTGAGCGCCGCCCCGGCGACCGACGGGAGGCCGCCGTACGCCCCTGCCGGCAGCCCGCCACCCAACGACAACAGGAGCACGACACCATGGCTGAGTTCGTCATCGAGACCAGCGGTCTCACCAAACGCTACAGCGACGCGATCCTGGCCGTGGACGGCCTGGACCTCCAGGTCCGTCGCGGCGAGGTGTACGGCTTCGTCGGGCCCAACGGTGCCGGCAAGACCACCACGCTGCGCATGCTGGTGGGCCTGGTCCGGCCCACCGCGGGGACGGCCCGCATCCTGGGGCACCGGCCGGGCACCAAGGAGGCCATGGCCCGGGTGGGCGCGATGATCGAGGAGCCGGCCTTCTACCCGCACCTGTCCGGCCGGGACAACCTGCGGGTCATGGCCCTGCACGCCGGGGTCCCCACTGGTCGCATCGATGCCGTGCTGGAGCAGGTGGAGCTGTCCGGCCGCGCGGGCGACCGGTTCGCCACCTACTCCACCGGCATGAAGCAGCGCCTGGGCCTGGCCGCCGCACTGCTCAAGGACCCGGACGTGCTGATCCTGGACGAGCCCACCAACGGGCTGGACCCGCAGGGCATCGCCGAGATGCGCCCCCTGGTGCGCAGCCTGGGGCGGGGGCACCGGACGGTCCTCCTCTCCAGCCACCTGATGACGGAGGTGGAGCAGATCTGCGACCGCGTCGGCGTCATCAGCGGGGGCCGGCTGGTGGCCGCCGGGACGCTGGAGGAGCTGCGCGGGTGGCCGGAGCTGCGCGTGCGGGCCGAGCCGGTGGACCGCGCCCGCGAGCTGGTGGCCGCCCTGCCGTACGTGGCCGGCGTGCAGGCGCGGGACGGCGTCCTGGTACTGGCCACGGCGCCGGACCACGCGGGCGAGATCAACCGCCGGCTGGTGGGCTCCGGCGTGGAGGTGACGGAGCTGACGCCGGTCCACCCCTCGCTGGAGGAGGTGTTCTTCGGGCTGACGCGTGAGAAGGGAGGAAACCACCATGGGTAGCGTCCGTGCTGAACTGCTCCTGCTGACGAAGCGTCCTGCCACGTGGGTGCTGGTAGCGCTTCCCATCGTCATGAGCCTGCTGTTCGGCTACATCCTGCCGTACTCGTCGTACGTCAGCGGCCCGGCGGACGGCGTGCCCGCCACGGACCTCCGTGACATGCTCCCCGAGCGGATGGTGCCGAGCCTGCTGGAGGGGGTCCCGTTCTACCTGGGGATGGTGGCCCTCATCCTGGGCGTCCTGGCGGTGGGCAGCGAGTACGGCTGGGGCACGTGGAAGACCGTCCTGATGCAGCAGCCGCGCCGCCTCCACCTCTTCGGCGCGAAGCTGGCCGCCGTCGCCGCGATCCTGGCGGTCTCCACCCTCTCCATCTTCGCCGTGGCGGCGATCTCCAGCTACGCCGTGGCCTGGCGGGAGAACGCGCCGACGGACTGGCCCGCGGCCTGGGACGTGGCCCGCGGGATGGGCGCCGCCTGGCTCATCCTCACCCTCTGGGCGATGTTCGGGGTCCTGCTGGCGGTGCTGTCCCGGGGCACGGCACTGGCCATCGGCCTCGGCATCCTCTACGGCCTGGTGGTGGAGGGGCTCATCGCCGGGCTGGGGTCGGACTTGCCGCTGGTCCAGGACGCGGCGCAGGCCTTCCTGCGCACCAACGGCTACTCGCTGGTGGCCCCGCTAGGCGCCTCCGTGGCGGAGGGCGGGGAGCCGGGCGCGTTCGCCGGCCCGTTCGTCGATGCCTGGCAGGCGCTCCTGGTGATCCTGGGGTACCTGGCCCTCTTCGCCAGCGTCTCGGCGCTGGCCATCCGGCAGCGGGACGTCTCGTGACGGCGGCCACCCGCCGCCCGACAGCGGACACGGGGCCGGGGCCTGGGGACGCAGCGTCTCCCGGCTCCGGCCCCCGCTCCCATCAGCATTATGTCCTGTACTAGTGCCCTGCCCGGCGTCAGGCGGGCTCCCGGCGGCCCCGGCGGGCCGTGACCTCCAGCCATGGCGCCGCGGGCCCCTGCGGGACGGCGGCGCGGAGCCGGCGGGCGGCCCAGCGGTCCAGCAGGGCCCCCCGGACGCGGGCCCAGGGCCGGTACGTGGGGTCCGTGCCCGCCCCGGAGGCGGAGCCCGTGCTCCGCGGGTCCACGAAGCCGCAGGCCGTCAGCAGGAGCCGCAGCCCCTCCGGCGGGTAGGCCCGGGCAAAGGGGAACGGCAGCAGGCCATTGAACGCCAGGTGCTCCGCCAGCCGCCGCCGCTCCGCGGCGGGCCCATCCCGAACGCGGCCCAGCGCCGCCCCGTAGTACACCGCGTTGGGCGTCCGCAGGACCAGGAGCCCGCCGGGGCGCAGCAGATCCCGGAGCCGCAGGAGGAAGCCGTAGTGCTCCGGCACCTGCTCGAAGCAGTGCCAGACGAAGACGGCGTCGTAGTCCTCCAGCGGCAGGTCCAGATCCCGCACGTCGCCCAGGTGGACCGTCAGGCCCAGGTCCCGGGCGTAGCGCACCACGTCACGGCCCACGTCCACGCCCTCCACCTCCCAGCCGGCGGCGCGGCCCGCCTCCAGGAAGGCGGCGGCGTAGCTGCCCACCTCCAGCACACGCGCCCCCTTGGGCACCCACCGCCGCAGACGCCCCACCGCGCCCCGGTACTGGCGGCGGTACCGCCGCCGGAGGAGCTCCAGGACCCCGGGGCCGTAGGGATCGGCCTCATAGCCCCGGCGGGCGCCCAGGGCGGTGAGGGCCGGGTTCCGGTACCAGGCGCCGCACCCCTGGCACCGCACCACGTAGGTGGGGTACCGGTGGAGGAAGTGCAGCTTCTCCTTCCAGAGCGCCGGCGGCCCCAGGGAGTAGCGGGCGTGGAACGCCCGGTGGAACGCCGCCAG
>DATCLE010000089.1:0-4572 GCA_036564075.1 Dehalococcoidia bacterium | reverse complement strand
GCACGGCACCCCTCCCCGGCTCAGACCGCCGCGCCCACCGACTGGCGGAACCGCTCCACGATCTCCCGCATGAGCGCCGCCTTGCGGCCGGACGCCGCGCCCCGGTGGGCGATGAGACAGTTGGTAGAGCGGAAGACGGTGTCGATGACCTTCAGGTTGTTGGCCCGGATGGTCCGCCCCGTCTCCGACCCTTCGATGAGCAGGTCGGCGTCCTCCGGCACGAAGCCCTCCGACGCGCCGGCGATGGGGATCACCTGGTACCGCCCCAGGTGCCGGTGCCGGGCGTAGTGGTCCGCCACGTGCGGGAACTCCGACGCCACCCGAATGGTACCACGCCCCTGCCCCCGCCAGTAGCGCACGGCCTCCTCCAGGGTCTCCGCGGGGAGCGCCCCGTCCACCACGGCGTACAGGTCGTAGGGGGAGCGGCCCAGGTCCACCACCTCCGCCACGGGGCTGGCCGGGAAGGCGTACAGGTGGTCCAGCAGGACATCGCGCCCGGTGATGGCCAGGTCAAAGTGGCGGAGCGCCACGTGCTGCGGCATGTCCTGCGGCCGGACCACCTTCACCTCGAGGCCCGGCACGCCGCTCCTGGGCCGTCGCACGAAGGCCTCCTCGTCGTACCCCTCGAAGCGGAATCCCGCCGCCGCCAGCGCCGCCACGGCGTGGGGCTGCTGGTGGCCGTCCGGCACGGCCAGCCGCACCACGTCAGCGGCGGGCGCCGGGCGGCGCAGCGTGCGCGCGTCCGGCGCCGGGAGGCGGGGGATGGCCAGGCCGGGCTCCGGCGGCGCGGGCGGCAGGTCCATGAACGGCCGCAGCACGGCCGCCAGGTCCTTCTCCTGCACGCTCCGCCGGTGGGCAATGAGCCACGCGCCGCCGGCGAACAGCCGGAAGAGCGGCTCCATCCCCTTCCCGCGGACCTCCGCCGCGCCGGTTGCCGCCAAGATGGCCACGTCCGCGTCCTCCGGCAGGTACGCCTCCGTGGCACCGTGCACCGGCAGCACCCGGTAGCGCGGCAGCCGCGCGCCGATGGCGAAGGCCTCCGCCAGCTCCTCGAACTCGGAGACGATGCGCACGTCCGCCAGCCGGTTCCACCGCTGGCCCCCGCCGTTCAGGTCCGGACTGGTGGCGGCGTAGACCTCCGTGACGCCGTAGCCCAGCGGCCGCAGCCGCACCACCGCGTCCGAGGGGTAGCGCCGCAGCAGCTCTTCGATCCAGACGGCGCCGCAGATGCCCACGTCGTAGTTGCCCAGGGCGATCTGGATGGGGATGTCCTTCTCCCGGAAGATGCGGAGCGCCACATCCGGCCGGTCCGGCATCCGCGGCCGCATGAGCCGGGAGCCGGGCTCGTACCCCTCCAGGCGGAAGCCCAGGCGTTCCAGCAGCTCGCCCGTGGCGCGGCGGAGGTCCCCCGTGGGCAGCGCCACCTTGATCATCCCGCCCCCTCCAGGAGGCGCAGCGCCTCCTCCACGGAAGCCGCGTCCCGGGCGGCGCCGTCCGGGCCGCGAAGGCGGTAGCGGACGCCGGAGGCCGTCTCCTCCGCCGTCGCGGACCACGCCGCGCCGTCCGCCCCGCCGGTGCGCACCGCCAGCCCGGCGGCCCGGGCCGCCCGCGCCAGGGCGAAGGCGGCCGCCAGCGCCCCCGGTGAGGCGGGCTCCGCCCGCACGGCCACGGCGCGCGGCCCGCCGGCGGGCTCCTCCGGCAGCAGCCGCAGCAGCGCGTGCATGTCCAGCATGAAGCCGGTGGCCGGTGCGGCCCGGCCCCCCACCAGGGCGGCCAGGGCGTCGTAGCGGCCGCCGCCGCCCAGCCGGGCGCCGCCGACCTCCAACTGGAAGACCGGACCCGTGTAGTACTCGAAGTTGCGGGCCAGGGCCATGCTCACCGTGTAGGGCACGCCCAGGCCGTCCAACGCCCCGCCCACCAGCGCCAGCTCCTCCAGCGGGCCGGCCAACTCCGGCACCCGCGGCAGGAAGGCGCTGCGCACGTTGGCCAGGTAGCCGGCGCCGCCCGCCAGGTCCAGCAGCAGGTGGAGCGGCGCGTCCAGCTCCGGCAGGCGCGCCTGGATCTCCCCGTAGGCGGCGGCGTCACCGTCCAGGATCCGGTCGTACAGGTCCGCCTGCTCCTGGAGGGAGTAGCCGGTGCGGGCCAGGAGCGTCCGGATCACGCCCGTGTGGGAGAGGCGCACGTCCACCGGGCCGGCCCCCAGCGACGCCAGGACCTCCAGCGCCATGAGGATGAGCTCCAGGTCTGCCTCCGGCCACGCCTCGCCGATGACCTCCGCGCCGCACTGCCAGGACTCCCGCGGGTCATCGTTGGGGGCGAAACGGAAGACGTTCTCCACGTAGCACAGCTTGGCCACCGGCTGGTCCGCCAGGGCCTCCGCGTGGAGGCGGACCACCGGGATGGTGGCGTCCGGGCGGAGCACCACGCGTTCGCCGCTCCAGCCGTCCCAGTCCAGGAAGGAGTAGACGCGCTGGAGCATCTGCGGGGAGAGGGTACCGGCGCGGGTGAACAGGTGGAGGAACTCGATGGTGGGGGTACGGACCTCCTGGTAGCCCCAGCCGCCGCAGGTGGCCAGAAAGGCCCTCTCTACACGGCGAAACCGGGCCATCTCGCCCGGCGTCAGGTCCCGCATCCCTCGGGCTCGTAACGATTCCACGGTCTCCGTCATGCCGCCGCGTTTCCGGGTGGAGATCTTCGGATCATTCTACATCGCGCGTGATCCGTGGTTCAACCGAAGGGGACGCGCCGGGCTGGGCCGGGGGTGCGGGCCGGCCCGCGGGAGCCGGCCGCGGGTCAGGCGGGCGCGGCCGTGCCGCCGTCCCGGCGGCGGCAGTCCCGGCAGAGGCCGTAGAAGTCCAGGCGCTGGCCCCGCACCGCGAACTCCAGCTCCTCACCGATGCGCTGCCGCAGGTGCTCCACCGTGGCGTCCCACGCGTGCGCGTCGATGATGGTGCCGCAGCCGTCGCACACCAGGTTGATGTGGGGCGCGGGGTCCGCATCGAACCGCAGGCCGTCCGGGTACGTGAGCTCCTGGACGAACCCCAGTTCCGCCAGGGCGTGGAGCGTGTTGTACACCGTGGCCAGGCCCGTGGTGGGGAAGCTCTTGCGGACCTCCTCGTACACCTTCTGGACGGAGGGGTGGCGGTCCGTCCCCAGCACCACGGACGCAATGGCCAGCCGCTGCGGCGTGGCCCGCAGGCCGCGCCGGCGGAAGGCCTCCGCCACGCGGTTGAGGGTCTCGGTCTTCATGATCATGGTGGGCGGCCTTCGCCTCCTCCGGCCGGGCGGCGGGCCGCCGCCCAAGGGTGCCGGATCCAGTATACAGAACCGTTCTCAGTTGAGCAAAAGCCCCGGCAGGGAGCTACTGACCGTTCGGCTGGCAGGCGCTATGATAGGGACACCCCTGGGTGGGAGCCGCCGGCCCGCGGTCCGGCGGGCGGCACGACCGGGGAGACGGGACGGCGGACGGTGTCAGCGTGGACCTCTCGCTCGCCTGGCAGGCGCTCCTCCTCACTTTCCTGGCCGGCATGTCCACGGCCGTGGGCTCCCTGGCCGTGGTGGTGGTGCCCCGGTCGCGCTCGCTGCTGGCGCAGGGCATGGCGTTCTCCGCGGGGGCGATGATCGCCGTCTCCTTCGTGGAGCTGCTGGGCCAGGCCATCGACGATGTGGGCACCTGGAGCGCCACCGGTGCGCTGCTGCTGGGATCGCTCTTCACCTTCGGGCTGGACCTCCTCTCGCCCCAGCTGCACCGCCTGGGGCTGGACTTGGAGAGCGGCCATGGGCGAGGCCCCGCCGTGGCGGCGCTGGAGGCGGAGGCGGCCGGGCCGGCGGTGGCCACGCGGCCGCGCGCGGTGAACACCACCCGCGTGGCGGTGGTGGCCACGCTGGCGGTGGCGCTCCACAACTTCCCGGAGGGCTTCGCCGTCTTCGCGGGGGCCTACCAGTCCCTCCAGCTGGGCGCGGTGCTGACCATTGCCATTGCCGCCCACAACATCCCGGAGGGGATGGCCGTGGCGGCGCCCGTCCTCCACGCCACCAACGACCGCGCCAAGGCCTTCTGGGCCGGGACCGGCTCCGGCCTCTTCGAGCCGCTGGGCGCCGTCTTCGGCGCGCTGCTGCTGGCGCCCGTGCTCACGCCCTCCCTGGTGGCCGTGATGCTGGCCTTCGTGGCCGGGGTGATGGTCTACGTCAGCCTGGACGAACTGCTGCCCGCCGCCCGCGAGCAGGCCCAGGAGCATGAGGTGGCGCTGAGCCTCATTGTGGGGATCGCGCTCATGCTGGCCACACTGGCGGTCCTCAGCCCCTAGGCCTCCTCCCAGCCGGAGCCTGCGGGCCCGCGCCGCTCCCTCACCCAGCAGAGACCCGCCCGCTGGGGTATACTTTCCCTGCGATGAACGGCGTTCACCGGCGGCATCCGTCCCTCTTTGCCCCTCGCCGCCTGGCCGGGCTGCTGGCCCTGGCCTGGGGGCTCCTGCTGCTGGCGTGGCCCGGCTGCACCTCCGCCAACGCCCGGCAGCCCGGCGCCGCGGGGACGGGGGTGGCGGGAGCGGCAGGCTCCGCCGGGGAGGGCGG
>DATCLE010000088.1:0-8855 GCA_036564075.1 Dehalococcoidia bacterium | reverse complement strand
GGGATGGTATCAACGAGAAGGCTGACGACTTCCGGCGGATAGTAGTACGTGACGAGGTTCATTCTGGGGCCAAGCGAAGCACTTCCATCTTACTTGCTAAGAAGCATAAGTCGATTAGCGAGAGGCTGTCAAGTGTGCAGTGCCGTCAAGGGAAAGGCCTCTCCTTGCTCATTGAGCGGCATTCGAGTCTGGGGAGCAGACGGCAAGGCATTCACCGGCGTGGGTGACTTGCCGCCATCCCGTGGCGGTGGTTGTTGGCTACTCCCCCGCCCGCTTGCCGATCTCCGTGCCGAAGCGCGCGGACAGCTGCTCCTTGTAGTCCGGCTCCACCCGGAGGAACGCGCCCGCCTCGATGAGCTCCTGCACGGGGTGCGCCGCGCCGATGCGCACCAGGTGCGCGGGCAGGGCGGGCTCCGGCGCGGTGCCGGCCACGCCCGCCGCCTCCAGCGCATCGATCTCCTGGTCCGTGAGGCCGCCCAGGTCCCGCAGCACCTCCCGGTTGTGCTGGCCCAGCAGCGGCGCCGGGCCGCGGGCCTTCACCTGGAAGCGGGAGAAGCGCACCGGCAACTGCCGGGGGAAGGGCCGCTTCCCGGCCCGGGGGTCCTCCACCACGTCGAAGAAGTCGCGGGCGGCCAGCTGCTCGTTCCAGAGGAGGTCCTTGCCGTGGAGCACGGCGCCCGCCGTCACCCCGGCCGCCTGGAGGGCGCGCATAGCCTCGGCCTTGTCCCGACCCCGCGTCCAGGCGGCGATGCCCGCGTCCAGCTCGTCGTGGCGGGCGGCGCGGCCGTCCCGGGTGGCCAGGCCGGGGTCGGCCCGCCAGTCGGCGCGGCCCAGGAGGTCGCAGAGGGCGTGCCACTCGGCGTCGTCCTGGACGGAGACGGCCACCCAGCCGTCCTCGTCGGCGCAGGGGTAGATGCCCTGGGGCGCCGCGTCCGGGCTGCGGTTGCCCTGCCGCTCCGGCACGCGGCCGGTGAGCTGGTAGGCCAGGAGCGCGCGGCCCACCAGCGGGATGGCGGCCTCGTGCTCCGAGAGGTCGATGTACTGGCCGCGGCCGGTGCGCCGCCGTTCGTGGAGGGCGGCCAGGACCGCGTAGGCGGCGATGAGGCCGGAGAGGGGGTCCGTGAGGGAGATGCCGGAGCGCAGGGGTCCTTCGCCCGGGTAGCCGGTGAGGGAGGAGATGCCGGAGGCGGGCTCCAGGCCCATGCCGTAGGCCACCCAGTCGCGGTAGGGGCCGCTCTGGCCGTAGCCGGAGAGGGAGCAGTAGACGATGTCCGGCCGGACCTCCCGGACCGACTGGTAGTCCAGGCCGAAGCCGCGCATGACGCGGGGGGCGTAGCTCTCCAGGAAGACGTCGCAGGTGCTGATGACGCGCAGGGCGGCCTCGCGGCCTTCGGGGCGGTCCAGGTTGATGGCCAGGTCCCGCTTGCCCAGGTTCCGCTTCATGAAGTAGCCGCCCCAGTTCCAGTAGTCCTCGCCCACCGTGTTGTCGGCCACCACCAGCAGGCGGACCAGGTCCATGCGGCGCAGGCCCTCCACGTGGATGACCTCGGCGCCCAGGTCCGCCAGGACGCGGGCGCAGGTGGGGCCGGCATAGGTATTGGTGGCGTCGAAGACGCGGATGCCGTCCAGGGGCAGGGCGTCGGCCATGGCGGTCCTCCTAGCCGGCGGTCTGGTCCGTCGGCGGCAGCTCGTCGTTGTGCTCGCCCAGGAGCGGCGCACGGCCGGTCTCCCAGGGCGTCTCGCTCATGCGGTAGGGCGGGCCGGGGTAGCGGAGCTTCCCCGCCCGCGGGTGGGTCAGCTCCTGGAAGTAGCGGCGCTCCCGCAGGTGGGGGTCCGCCAGCAGGCCCGGCACGTCCAGCACCAGGGCGAAGGGCTCGTGCAGGTCCTGGGCCGCCTCCACGATCTCCCGCGCCGTGTGGCTCCGGAGGTACGGCTCCAGGATGGCGTCCAGCTCCCGCCAGCGCTTGACGCGCTCCGCGTAGGAGAGGAAGAGCGGGTCCTCCAGGAGCTCCGGCCGGTCCAGGAGGACGGCCAGTTGCTGGAGGCCGGTGCGGCCGTAGATGACCGCCACGTAGCCGTCCCGACAGGGGAAGATGTCGCTGGGGTAGCGGAAGACGTGGCGAGAGTACCAGCGGCGGCGGATGGCGCCCTGCATCGAGTAGAGGGCGGTGGTGTACTCCAGGTTGGCGGCCACGGCCTCCATGAGGGAGACGTCCACGTGCTGGCCGCCGCCGTGGGCGTCGCGGTAGGCCAGCGCGGCCAGGATGCCGAGGGCGGCGTTCACGCCGGCGAAGTACTCCGCCGGGTCGGCGCCGTTGGCCAGCGGCTCCCGGTCCGGGTTGCCGGTGACGTAGGCCAGGCCGCCGGTGGCCCAGGCGGTGAAGCCGTTGCCCCGGTAGTCGCGCCAGGGGCCGGTCTGGCCGTAGGGGGTGATGGAGCAGTACACCAGGTCCGGGTACTGCTCTGCAAGGTCGTCGTAGGCCAGGCCGTGGCGGGCCAGGGTCCCGGGCAGGAAGGACTCCACCAGGACGTCAGCGCGGGCCAGGAGACGCCGGACCGTCGCGGCGCCGGCGGGGGTGGTCACGTCCAGGGTGACGCTCTTCTTGCCGGTGTGGAGGTGGAGGAAGAGGGCGCTCCGCTCGGGGTCGGGCGTGCCGTCGGGGAAGGGGCCCAGGTGCCGGGTGGGGTCGCCCTCCGGGGGCTCGACCTTGATGACCTCCGCGCCCTGGTCCGCCAGGAGCTTGGTACAGTAGCCACCGGCGATGCCCAGGGAAAGGTCCACCACCACCAGGCCCGAAAGCGCGCGATCAGCCATGGGGCAAGCCACCTCAGGGGATTGGGCGGCCGGCGAAGGCCGCCGGAGACCATTCTGCAAGGCGGCGGCGTCAGGCGCAAGGGCGGTGCGGTGCTCCCGCGCTCCCGTTTGCCGCTGCCGGAGCCGGGGTGCTATGATCGATCCGATCGACGCGTGACAGCGGGCCAGGGGACGGACGGCGGCATGGGCATGGAGGCGGAGACGGCACGGAAGGTGCGCCCGCTGGCGGCGCGGGCCCGGCGGGACGCGATCTTCTTCGCCGTGGCCGCCGCGGTCTTCCTGCTGGACCAGGCCACCAAGCGCGCGGTGGAGCGCTGGCTGGCCCTGGGGGAGTCCTTCCCGGAGTCCTGGCCCGTCCGGCTCACCCACGTGACCAACACCGGCGCCGCCTTCGGCATCCTGGAGGGCCAGACCGGCTTCCTCATCGTCACCACCGTCGTCGGCCTGGGCGCCATCCTGCTCTACTACTGGTTCCCACCGGCGGAGCACGCCCTGCTGCGGGTGGCGCTGGGCCTGCAACTGGGCGGCGCCATGGGCAACCTGGTGGACCGCGTCCGCTCCGGCTACGTGGTGGACTTCGTGGACTTGCAGGTCTGGCCCAAGTTCAACGTGGCGGACTCCTCCATCGTCATCGGTGTGGCGCTGCTGCTCTGGTTCTTCTTCCTGCACGAACGCACGGCGCCCGCCCGGCCCGACTGAGGTATGGCAGACGTCCTCCGCCTGGCGGCCGACCGCGAAGGGGAACGCCTGGACCAGTTCGTGGCCCGGTGCGTGCCGGAGGTGACCCGCTCCCACGCCCAGCGGCTCATTGAGGGCGGCCTGGTCACGGTGAACGGCCGCCCCGCCAAGCCGGGCCACCGGCTGGCCGGCGGCGAGGCGGTGGCCGTGACGGTGCCGGAGCCCCAACCCGCGGCGCTGGAGCCGGAGCCCATCCCGCTGACGGTGGTCTACCAGGACGCCGACGTCTTGGTGGTGGACAAGCCGCCGGGCCTGCCGGTCCACCCCTCGCCCGGGCACGAGCGGCACACGCTGGTCAACGCCGTGCTGGCCCTCTGCCCGGACCTCCGCGGCGTGGGCGGCGACCTGCGGCCGGGCATTGTCCACCGGCTGGACATGGACACCTCCGGCCTGCTGGCCGTGGCCAAGAACGACCGCGCCCATCAGGCCCTCTCCCGCCAGCTCCAGGAGCGCACGGTCCACAAGGTGTACCTGGCCCTGGTGGAGGGCCGCCTGCGACCGCCGGAGGGGATCATCGACGCGCCGGTGGGCCGGGACCCCCGCCACCGGCAGAAGATGGCGGTGGTAGCCGGCGGCCGCGAGGCCCGCACGCGGTACCGTGTGCGGCAGGAGCTGGACGGCTGTACCCTGGTGGAGGCCGAACCCGTCACCGGCCGGACGCACCAGATCCGCGTGCACATGGCCGCCCTGGGCCACCCGGTCGTGGGCGACCCCATCTACGGCCGGCGGTCGGCGCTGGTGCCGCGGCAGTTCCTGCACGCCTGGCGACTGGGGTTCCGGCTCCCGTCCACCGGCGAGTACCGCGAGTTCGAATCGCCCCTCCCGCCGGACCTGCGGGCGGCGCTGCGCCGCCTGGAGACGGCGGGCGCGGAGGCCCTATAATCCGGTGGCACCCGCCCCGGCCGGAGGGACGGCGGCGCAGCGCGTGGGAGGCCTGCATGGAGCTCATCACCCAGATCCTCGTCATCGGCTTCCTGCTGGCGCCCGTGGGCGTCTTCTACTTCACGTCCCTCATGGCCGGCCCCGCGACGGTCGGTCGCTCCGGCCCGCTGGGCATCTTGGGCGCCGGCGTCACCCTGCTGCTCCTGCTGCTGGCGGTGGAGTTCCTGCTGCTCACCCCGGTCATGGCGCTGCTGGACGCCCCGGAGCGGTTGTTCCGGGACCTCTTCGGCCTGGGCCTGCCGGGGGTCTACGCCCAGCGGCCGGTGGCCGCGGCCGCCGCCACGGGCCTGGTCACCCTGGTCAACGCCGCCGTCATGGCGGTGCTGGCCGTCTGGGACCCGCTGGGGCGTGCCTGGGCCTGGTCCCGGAAGGTCGGCGGCTGACCGTCCCGCGGCCCGCCCGAAAGGAGAGCGAGACCCATGACCGTGCGAGTTCGCTTCGCGCCCAGCCCCACGGGGCTCCTCCACGTGGGGAACCTGCGGACGGCGCTCTTCAATTGGCTCTTCGCCCGCCACCACGGCGGCCGGTTCATTGTCCGGGTGGAGGACACGGACCGGGCGCGGCTGGTGCCCGGCGCCGTGGAGTACATGTTGGAGGCGCTCCGCTGGCTGGAGCTGGACTGGGACGAAGGGCCGGAGGTGGGCGGCCCCCATGCGCCCTACGTCCAGTCGGAACGGCTGGATCTCTACCAGGGGCTGGCACGACGGCTGGTGGACGAGGGCGCCGCGTACGAGTGCTACTGCACCCCGGAGCGCCTGGAGGCGCTGCGACGCGAGCAGGCCGCCCGTAAGGAGCCGCCCGGCTACGACCGACGCTGCCGCACGCCGGAGGGACGGGAGCAAGCCCGACGGGAGAACCCCGGCGGCCGGCCTGTGGTCCGCTTCGCCATTCCGCTGGAGGGGACCACCACCGTCCACGACCTCATCCGCGGCGACGTGACCTTCGAGAACGCCCGCCTGGACGACTTCGTGATGCTGAAGTCGGACGGCTTCCCCACCTACCACCTGGCCGCCACGGCGGACGACCACGTGATGGAGATCAGCCACGTGCTGCGCGGTGAGGACTGGCTGGCCAGCACGCCCCGGCACCTGCTCCTCTACCGGGCGCTGGGTTGGGAGCCGCCGCGCTTCGCCCACCTGCCCATGATCCTGGGGAAGGACCGCGCCAAGCTCAGCAAGCGCCACGGCGCCACGGAGGCGCTGGCCTACCGCGACCAGGGCTACCTGCCGGAGGCGCTGTTCAACTTCCTGGGGCTCCTGGGCTGGTCCCTGGACGATAAGACGGAGATCATCAGCCGGGAGGAGTTCGTCCGCCACTTCGACGTGGACCGCATCGGCCGGAACCCCGCCATCTTCGACATGGAGAAGCTGACGTGGATGAACGGCGTCTACATCCGGCAGATGCCGCCTCACCGGCTGGCCGCCGTGCTGGCGGAGTGGCTGGAACGGGACCTGCCGCCGGAGGTCCCGCGGCCGCTGGACCGGGCGTACGTGGAGCGCATGGTCCCGCTGATCCAGGAGCGCATCAAGCTGCTCTCGGAGGCGGCGGAGCTCACGGCGTTCTTCTTCACCCCCGGCGTCCCGGCGTACGATGCCGCCCTGCTGCTGGGCAAGCGGTTCCAGGACCGCCCGGCGGAGGCGCTGCGGGCCCTGGAGACGGCGGTGGCCCGCCTCCGGGGCGTGGACGCCTGGGACGCGGCGGCGCTGGAGGCGGTGCTGCGTCCGCTGGCAGAGGAGCTGGGGCTGAAGGCGGGCGACCTGTTCGGCGTGGTGCGGGTGGCGGTGACGGGCCGGACGGTGGCGCCGCCCCTGTTCGAGACCATGGAGGTGCTGGGACGGGAGCGCTGCCTGGAGCGTATGGAGGCGGCGCTGGGCCGGCTGGCGGCGCTGGCCCGCTAGGCCGTCCGCCTTGCCCCCATCCGGGCGGCTTTGCTATACTGGGATGGCACTGGGGATTCGTCTAGCGGTAGGACGGCAGATTCTGGCTCTGCTAGCGGGGGTTCGAATCCTCCATCCCCAGCCACGGGGAAGGCCGGGTCTCCGGACCCGGCCTTCGCGTCTCTACCGGTGCTACGCCTGCCCCCGCCAGCGGCCCGCGGCGGCCACCGCCTCCGCGCGCAGTGCCCGCTCCGGGTGCTGCAACGCGTCGGCGATGCGCTCCCGCAGCTCCTGGAGGCCCCAGCGGCGCGCCGCGGAGACCAGCAGCGCGTCCGGCCGCGCGAACCGAACGGACCGCGCCACTTCCGCCAGCTCCTCCAGCCCCTCCACGGGCCGGCCGTCCGGCCGCTCCAGGGCGTCCACCTTGTTGAAGAGCGTGATGCGCGGCTTCTCCGCCACCCCCAGGTCCCGTAGCGTCTCCTCCACCGTCTGCGCCTGGTCCGCCGCGTTGGGGTGGGTGATGTCCACCACGTGCAGCAGCAGGTCCGCGTCCACCAGCTCCTCCAGCGTGGCCCGGAAGGCGGCCACCAGCTGCGCCGGCAGCTTCTGGATGAAGCCCACCGTATCCGTCAGCAGCGCGGCCCCGCCGTCCGGCAGGCCGATGCGCCGCGTCACCGGGTCCAGCGTGGCGAAGAGCCGGTTCTCCACCAGCACGTCCGCGCCCGTGAGCGCCCGCATCAGCGTGCTCTTCCCGGCGTTGGTGTACCCCACCAGCGCCACCACGGGGATGCCGGAGCGGCGCCGGTTCCGCCGGTAGAGCCAGCGGTGCCGCCGCACGTCCTCGATCTCCCGCTTCAGCCGGCCGATGCGCCGCCGCACGATGCGGCGGTCCGTCTCCAACTGCGTCTCGCCGGGGCCCCGCGTGCCGATGCCGCCGCCCAGCCGCTCCAGGTGGGTCCACTGGCCGGCCAGCCGGGGCAGCAGGTACTCGTCCTGGGCCAGCTCCACCTGGAGGCGGCCCTCCCGCGTTCGGGCGCGCCGGGCGAAGATGTCCAGGATCAGCGCCGTGCGGTCAATGACCTTGACCTTGAGGGCCTGCTCCAGGTTGCGTTGCTGGGAGGGGGTCAGCTCGTCGTCGAAGATGACCAGCGTGTAGGCCAGCCGGGGGCCCAGCGCCACGATCTCCGCCAGCTTCCCCTTGCCGATGTAGGTGGCCGGGTTCGGCTGCTCCAGCCGCTGGACGGCCCGGCCCACCACCTCCGCCCCCGCCGTCAGGGCAAGCTGCTCCAGCTCGTCCAGGGAGGACTCCGTGCTCCAGCCGGGGTGGCCCTTGACCTCCGCGGCCACCAGGAAGGCCCGTTCCGCCGGCGGCGTCGTGCTATGGAGCGTCGTTGCTATACCATCACCTCGAACGTAGGGACTACGGTTCCATTATACCAGCCGGGGCCAGGGGAGCGGCGGCAGGGGGAGGCGGGGCGCGGGAGCGTTACGCGGCCAGCACGTCCTGGACGCGGTTCACCACCAGCGTGGTCACGGACCACGTCCGCAGCCGCTGGTACCGGCGGGAGCGGCGGAACAGCGCCAGGCTGATCCGGTGCAGCACGGCCCCGGCGCGGCGGCGCAGCCCCGGCCGCAGCCCCGGGGTGCGGACCGGCTCATCCCGGTAGTAGAGGTAGCGGGGCGTCCGCTCCAGCCGGCCGTGGAGCATGGCGGCGGCAACGGCGTCCGCCATGCCTTCCTGCTTCAGCGCCTGGGGGGAGCGGCGGTCCCGCTGGGCCCGCCCGTCGGCGTACTCCAGGCAGACGGCAATGGCGCCGTCCGCGTCGCCCACCAGCACGTGGGCGAAGAAGTGGGCGTAGAGCCGCAGCCGCTCGGCGTCGTCCAGGTGGGAGGCCACCACGGCCTCCAGGCCGCGCGGCGAGGCGATGAGGAAGCCCCGCAGGTCTGAGAGCTGGGGCGAGTCCTCGCAGTGGGTGCCCAGCTCCTCCAGCATGCGGCGCAGCCACCACGCCCGCTCCGCGTCGCTGCGGAACTCCGCCGGTCCGCGGGCGGAGCGCCGCGCCCCGAAGCGGTCGGCGATGGCCACCGCCCGGCGCGCCGGCTCCGAGCGGAAGGCCGGCGGCTCCAGCACCTCACCCGGCCGCGTCATGGTCCGCTTCCTCCGACTGGATCCCCAGGACGTGCCACAGCAGCTTGCGCCGGAGCACCGTCTGGTCCGGCTTGGAGAGCGCCCGGTAGCTGTGGAGCAGCTCATCGAAGCGGCAGAGGTCATCGTCCGTCCAGGGGAGGTAGTAGCCGGCCAGGGCCAGCAGCTCGCGGAACTCGCGGGAGCTGAGGGCGTCGCAGCAGAGGGCCCAACCCACCAGGCGCTCCAGGCTGAGGGGCGTGTCCAACTGGCCCTGTTCGTACCGGGAGATCATGCTCTGGGTGACGTGGTACCCCAGCTCCTCCATCTCCCAGGACAGCACCGCCTGGCTCCGCCT
>DATCLE010000087.1:0-2329 GCA_036564075.1 Dehalococcoidia bacterium | reverse complement strand
GGTCTGAGTTGCTCTCGTAGCCGGGGAGGATGCAGGCCAGGTGCGTGGGCCGCGCGCCCGGCCGGAGGTCCACCGGCCCCTGCACCAGACGGCAGCGCACGCGGACGCCGCCCACGGCCACCTGCGGGTTGGCGGCCAGCTCCCGCCAGATGAGGTAGTAGCCCTTCTGCTTGATCTCGTACTCGGTGGGCGGGAGGTCCGAGCCCAACCGGACGAAGTACGGATCCCCGGCGCGGACCACGTAGGCGTCATCGGCCCCCAACGTGTCCCGGACCAGGGCGCAGGCGCGCAGGACGTGCTGGACCGTGACCGCCGACGCGGGGTCCGTTGCCAGGGCGGCGAGTTCCGCAAGCTGCTTCATGGGCCACGGCCTCCCCACCGTGCCGTGGATGGACCAGCCGCTGCGACCGCGCTCCGCAGCGGGGACGGCTGGGTGGCCCCCCTACCCTAGAGTATCGTCCCGGGTCCACGGGACCTGAAGGCGGCGCCGCGAATGGTTCCCGGGGAGAACGGAGGAAAGCCGCGCCGGGGGGCAGACACGCCTGACCGAGCAGGCGTTCAGAGCAGCGAGCGGGGGAGACGCGAAGGGAAATGGCACGTCCGCCTAGCGGCTGGTCAGGACGCCGGTGAGCGCCTGCTCCACCACCTCCCGGACAATGTAGTCCGGGGTCAGCGGGCCCTCCGGCCGGTACCAGAAGGCCACAGAGAGGCAGGCACGGAGCAGCGTGAAGGTCATGAGGCGGAGGTCCCGGTCCACCACGGCGCCGGCCGCCACCCCCTGCGCCAGGAGGTCCCGGATGTGGCCCTCGTACCGGCGTTGCAGCGCCCGGATCTGCTGCCGGTTCTCCGGGCGCAGCTCGTGCGGGTCCTCGAAGACGATGGCGTACTGGTCAATGCTCCCGAAGATGTGGCCCACCAGGTCCGTCAGCGCCGCCCGCAGCAGCGTCACGGGGTCGCCCCCTTGGGCCAGGAGCTGCTCCAGCCGCACCACCGCGTCCTCGATGGCCGTGGTCCGGATGGCGGTGAACAGCTCCTCCTTGCCGGGGAAGTAGTAGTAGAGCACGCCCTTGGTGGTCCCCAGCCGCTCGGCGATGTCGTCCATGGTGGCGGCGGCGTAGCCCTTCGCCGCGAAGACCTGCGCCGCGGCCAGCAGGATGGCCCGCCGCCGCGCCTCGGCCTTGGCCGGGTTCAGCACCCGATGCCCCCGCAACCCCCGCTGTTCCGTCGTCATGGGCACTCCTGGATCCGGTGCGCTGCGCTTCCTACCCGTCAGATCATACATTCTACCATCTTCCCGCCGGTAGCGCACAGCAGGGCCGTCACCGCGGCGTCAGCGGGCCAGCGCCAGCAGCAGCGCCGGCAGCGCGCCGGCCGCCAGCAGCCACGGCAGGTCCGCCCGCCGGAAGAGCGGCCCCGCCGGGCCGGCGCCCGCGCCCCGGCCGCGCAGCCCGCGCACATGCAGCGTGAGGGCCAGGCGCTCCGCGCGCTCCAGCGAGCCCGTCAGGACGGGCACCAGCACGCCCACCAGCCCGTACGCCCGCTGCCGCACCGTCCCCGACGCGCGGTCGGCGCCGCGGGCCCGCTGCGCCCGCTCCACCCGCGCCACCTCCGTCCGCAGGAGGGAGGCGAACCGCGCCACCAGCATCACCACCACGGCCGCGTTGCCCGCCACCCGCCGGCCCAGGGGCAGCGCCGCCAGCAGGCGGGCCAGCCCCCGGGCAGCCCGGAGCGTGGACCCCTCCCCGGCGGCCGCCAGCCCCGCCAGCACGGGGCCGCAGACGCGCAGGACGGTACCGGCCGCGGCCGCCAGCCCCGCCGTGGTGACGGAGACGGGGCCGGCCGCCAGGAGGGTCCGGCCGCCCTCCGCGGTGAGCACGTGGAGCAGGCCGGCCAGCAGGGCCAGCAGGAAGACGGGCCGGAGGAGCCGGGCCAGGCGCGGCAGGCTCAGCCCCCAGGCCGCCGCCAGGCCGGCCAGGCCCGCCGCCAGGGCGGCCCGGGCCGCCAGCGGGGCAGGGAGGAAGAAGCCCAGGCCCAGCAGCAGCGCGCCCAGCATCCCCGCCGCCACGCTCACGGGCGGCTCGCGGGGGGCGGCCGGGGCATCGCCGTCCGGCGGCCGGTCCTCGCTGGGCGGGGCCGCCGCCGGGGCCGCCGCCAGCCGGGGCAGGACGTTGGCGGGCGGGCCCGCCGCCACCACGCGGCCGTCCGCCAGCGCCACGATCCGGTCCGCCGCCGGCGCCACGGCGTCGACGTCGTGGGTGGCCAGGAGGACGGTCCGCCCCTCGTCACAGAGGCGCCGCAGCAGGGCCAGCAACCGCTCCGCCGCGGGCGG
>DATCLE010000086.1:0-3397 GCA_036564075.1 Dehalococcoidia bacterium | reverse complement strand
CGGGGATGCGGCCCAGCGCCGTGGCGATGAGCCCGCCCACGGTGCTGGCCTCCTCCGTGGGCAGATCCAGCCGCCACCGCTCGTTGAGCTCGTCCACCGGGAGCTTGCCGCTCACCAGCAGCTCGTCCCGGCCCACCTCCTCCACGAAGCGCTGCGGCGTCTGGTACTCGTCGTAGATCTCCCCCACCACCTCCTCCAGCAGGTCCTCCATGGTTACTAGGCCGGCCGTGCCGCCGTACTCATCCACCACAATGGCCATCTGCGTGTTGCGGCGCTGGAGCTCCAGGAACAGCTCGTCCACGCGCTTGCTCTCCGGGACGAAGTAGGCCGGGCGCACCAGCGCATCGATGGTTTCCGCCCGCTGCTGGCCGCCGAAGTGGCGGAGGAGGTCCCGGGCGTAGAGGATGCCCACGATCTCGTCCACGGAGCCCCGGTAGACGGGCAGGCGGGAGTAGCCGGCGCGGAGGAAGGCCTGCACCGCCTCGTCCACCGGCGTGCCCGCCGGGATGGCCTGCATGTCCACCCGTGGCACCATGACCTCGTACACACGGGTCTCGCCCAGCTCGAAGACGCCGCGCACCATGCGGCGCTCCAGCGGCTCCACCACGCCCTCTTGCTCCCCCGCCTCCACCATGGAGAGGATCTCCTCCTGGGTGACGGAGGGCATGGTGGCGCCGGGCCTGCCGCCCAGCAGGCGCAGCACCACGTCCGTGGCGCCCGTGAGGACGGCCACCACCGGCGCCGCCAACCGCGACAGCCACTCGATGGGCACGGCGGCCAGCAGGGCCAGGCGCTCGGCGCGCTGGAGGGCCAGGTTCTTGGGTGCCAGCTCGCCCAGGACCAGCGTGAGGAAGGAGATGGCCACGGTGACCAGCACCAGGGAGATGGCGCCGCTGGCGTTCGCCACGGGACCGAAGGGCACGTCCCGCAGCGTCCGGTCCAGCAGCACCACCGCGGAGACGGCGCCCACCGCGGAGGCGAAGAAGCCGGCCAGGGTGACGCCCACCTGGATGGTGGCCAGGAACCGCGCCGGGTTCTGGATGAGGCGGACGGCGGCCCGGGCGCGCCCGTCCCCCTCCTCCGCCCGCTGGCGGAGCCAGCCGCGCTTGGCGGCCACCAGGGCGATCTCCGAGCCGGCGAAGAAGGCGTTGACGAGGATGAGGATGGCAATGAGCGCGAGCTGGACCAGCTCTCCGGCGTCCATGGAGGGTGCCCGCCTCCCGCGGGCCGGCCGGGGTGTGGGCAGGGGCGGCCGTCCCGCCCCAAGCTTACACCAGCCGCGGTCCGGCGGCGAGGGCGGGCGCGGCTACCGGGCCAGCGCCTTCATGAGGGGCAGCATCCCGGTGTCCAGCGGCCGGCGGTGGGCCCAGGTCTCGCTGAGGGGCACGTGGACCGTCTCCCCGCCGCGGTCGCCCACCATGACGTCGCTCCGGCCCGCCAGCAGCGCCTCGACGGCCGCCGCGCCCAGCCGGGTGCCCAGGATCCGGTCCCGCGCCGAGGGCGAGCCGCCCCGCTGGATGTGGCCCAGCACCGCCACCCGCACCTCGAAGGGGACGCGGGCCTGCACGTGCGCCGCAATGTCCACGGCGCCGCCCGCCTCATCCCCTTCGGAGACCACCACAATGTTGCTGGCGCGGCCCTGGCGCATGCCGGTCATCAGCCGCTCCACCAGGTCCTCCAGGTCCGTGGGGATCTCCGGCACCAGCACCTCGTTGGCGCCGGCCGCCAGCGCCACGTGCAACGCCAGGAAGCCGGTGTTGCGGCCCATCACCTCCACGAAGAAGACCCGGTGGTGGGACTCCGCCGTGTCGCGCAGCCGGTCGATGGCGTCCAGGGCGGTGTTGACCGCCGTATCGAAGCCGATGCAGGCGTCCGTGCCGTAGACGTCGTTGTCGATGGTGGCGGGGACGCCGGCCACGGGGAGACCGCCCTCCTGCTGGAGGGTGTGGGCGCCGCGGAAGGAGCCCTCCCCGCCGATGACCACCAGCCCCTCCACGCCATGCCCGCGCAGGACGGCCAGGGCCCGCGCCCGGCCCTCCTGCGTGCGGAAGGCCGCGGACCGGGAGGCGCCCAGCATCGTGCCGCCCCTGTGGATGATGTTCCCCACATCCCGGGCGCTGAGCACCTCCGCCTCCCCGGCCACCAGCCCCTCGTACCCGCGCCGGACGCCCAGCACCCGCACGCCGCGGGCGTCCGCCAGGCGCACCACGGCGCGGATGGCGGCGTTCATGCCGGGGGCGTCGCCGCCGCTGGTCAGCACCGCCAGCGTACGCATGGGGCTTCTCCCGTTGCGGCGGGGCTGTGTGGGGCGGGGTCAGGCGCCGGCGGGCTCCACGGGCGCCTGGAGGGCCCGCACGGCGTACGGCAAAATGGTCTGGAAGATGTTCACCTGGGAGTTGAGCTGCTGGCCCAGGCCGTTCAGCAGGCCCAGCACCCGCGCCACCAGGAGCACCTCCGGCGGCACGTAGGTGACGGGGTTGTGGCGCATGAGGCGGGCCAGCCGGGCGTGGGCCGCCGCCATGGTCTCCAGCTTGTCGTCGCGGGCGGTGCCGTCCAGGCCCAGCATGATCCGGCCCAACTGCGCCAGGGTCTCCGGATCCTCCGTCCGCGTCTGGAAGCCCAGCAGCCGGAAGGAGGCCACCGCGCCGGGGATATCGCCCAGCACCAGCGCCTGGGTGAGCTGCACCAGGCCGCGGCGGAAGGCGGGCGTCAGCGTGGCCGCCAGGCCGAAGTCCACGAAGGCCAGCCGCGGGCCCGGCAGCGCCATGAGGTTGCCGGGGTGCGGGTCGCCGTGGAAGAAACCGGAGCCCAGGATCTGCTCCCCGTAGGCCTCCACCAGGAGCCGCAGCACCTCGTGCGTCGGGATGCCCTGCGCCTCCATGGCCTCCCGGTCCGTGATCTTCACCCCGGGGATGAACTCCAGCACCAGGACGCGGCGGGTGGTGAGCTCCCGGACGATGCGCGGGATGACGATGTCCTCCCGCGTGGCGAAGATCTCCCGGAGGCGGTCCGCGTTGTCCGCCTCATGGACGAAGTCCAGTTCCTGGGTGACGTTGAACCGGAGCTGGTTCACCAGGGGGCGGAAGTCCATGCCCCGCTCCAGCTTGCCCAGGACCCACGCCATGACGGCGATGTTGTCCAGGTCCATGCCGATGACCCGCTGGATGTCCGGGTACTGGACCTTGACGGCCACCTCCCGGCCGTCCCGCAGGCGTGCCCGGTGCACCTGGGCCAGGGAGGCGGCCGCCAGCGGCTCGGGATCGAAGTCGGAGAAGGCGTCCGCCAGGCTGCGCCCCGTCTCCCGGACCACCTCCCGCTCCACCACGGCGAAGGGCTGGGGCGGCACCTGGTCGTGGAGCTGGGAGAGGACGGCCACGTACTCTTCCGGGAGCCGGTC
>DATCLE010000085.1:0-6820 GCA_036564075.1 Dehalococcoidia bacterium | reverse complement strand
GAGTATGCGCTATGCGGAACAGAGCAACAGGGCGGTTGGGGAAAGAGACCGGCGTGGAGCCCGGTGAGGACTTCGAGGACCTCCTCGACCCCTCCGAGGCCGTGGCGGCGGTGCGGGCGGGCGATAAAGAGGCCTTCGCCGCCATTGTCCACCGGTACGAATCGGCCCTCATTGGGTACCTCTACCGCCTGGTGGGCGATAGGGAGCAGGCCCTGGACCTGGCCCAGGAGACCTTCCTGGAGGCGTACCAGGGCATCATCAGGACCCGGGCGGAGATCAGCCTCCCGGCCTGGCTGTACCGCATCGCCACCAACAACGCGTACGACGTCCTGCGCCGCCGGCGGCTCATCGCCTGGCTGCGGCTGAAGCCACAGGTAGCGCAGGACGCACCGGAGGAGGACCCGGCGGACCGGGCCACGGAGCGGGTGATGGTAGAACGGGCGCTGGCGCAGCTCTCCCAGGATGACGTGACCTGCCTGCTCCTCAGTAACTACGTGGGGTTCAAGCACCATGAAGTCGCTCAGATCCTTGGCATCCGTCCGGATGCGGCGCGTCAACGCATCGCTCGCGCGAAGGATCGGTTCCGCAAGGCGTACCGGAGCGGAGCAGACCGGGCCGAAGGCCATGACGTGCGCTGATCTCCGCCCGCTGATCTCCGCCTACGTAGACGGCTCCGTCTCCGGGCGTGAGGCGGGCCTGGTGGGCGCCCACCTGGAGACCTGCGCCGCCTGCCGGGCCCTGGCGGACGCCTACGAGACCGTGGCGGAGCAACTCCAGCGGCTCCGGCGGGAGGACCGCATGCCCAGCGTGGTGGAGGGCGTCCTGGACACCCTGGGCGCCCCCCGGCGCCGCCCGCTGGTGACGCCCGTCTCCGTGGGCGCCGGCGTGGCCGCCACCACCATCATCCTGGCCACCGGCGCGCTCATCCTGAACCAGCGCCACCGCCGCCGCCGCGCCGCCGGCGCCCTGCCGGGCGTGGCGCTCCCCTCCTGACGGCCACCGTCCCTCACCGGCGCGGGGCAACTCGCCCCGCGCCCGGCCTTCTCCTGAGATTTCTGTAAGAGACACGGGCTTTCCCTGCAGGATCCAGAGGCCTGGCGGCGGACGTTGCGTCCGCACTGCTCCACCGCCTTGACACCCTGGAGGCCGCGTGCTACTGTTTCGTCACTTTTTGGAGGCGTGGATCCGGTGCAGCGCACCATGACGCGGAAGCTGGACGCCGTTGACGAGCAGATCATCCGCCACCTCCAGCGGGACGGTCGCGCCACCAACCGGGAGATCGCGCGGCGGATCGGCGTCTCGGAGGGGACGGTACGGAACCGGATCGAGCGGCTGATCCAGGACCACGTGATCCGGATCGCCGCCATCGTGAACCCGGTCAAGGTGGGGCTCCACACCACCGCCGTCATGAGCCTCCAGGTGGAACCTGCCCACCTGACGGACGCGGCGGAACGGCTGGAATCCGCCCGTGACCTGACGTACATTGGGTATGCTACCGGAACTTCGGACATCATCTGCCTGGGCCAGTTCCGGGACAATGACGCGCTGTTCCACTTCCTGACGGAGGTAGTGGCTCGGGTCCCGGGGGTCCGCAAGGTGGATACGTCCATCATCTTGCAGAACGTGCGCCGGCTGTTCACCAGCCCGGAACCGGAGGAGGAGGCCGCGGGAGCCCGCTCCGGCGGCGCCCTGAGCCAGGTGCCCTGAGCGGCCACGGCCCGCCCACCCCGCCGGTGCCGAGCCCTTGAGCAGGAGGTGATCCCGGATGCCAGCACGCAGGACGGCGCCGGAGCTCTTGTGGCACAGGACGGCCAGCACCCACCGCCGGGTGGCTGCCTCCCACGGAGCCCGCTGCGTGCGCGGTGCGTCCCGGACCGCCCGCAGTTGCCCTAGCTGAGGTACGCCCGCTGCCCCACGGAGCCGGCGGGCGTACCTTCTCTTTTCTCCCGCTCTTCTATACCGGTAGGAAGGCCCGGCCCCGGGGCGGGGCCGTTGGGTGGAGAGGCTACCACGCGAAGGAGGGGGGCAATGAGCAACGGCAACTACTGGAACGACATCTTCTGGCGCCGGATGTCACGGCGGCGCCTGCTGCAGACGGGCGCGGCCGCGGGCATCGGGCTGGGCATCGCTGCGGCCTGCGGCGATAGCGGCCAGGAGGAGGGGGCCCAGCAGGGCGGCGAGTCCGAGGAGGCCAAGCCGGGAGGGCGGCTCCAGTACGTGAGCAGCGTGAACTTTGACGGCGTGGACCCGTTCCGCAGCATCGCCGCCGGCACCGCCATCTACCCGCGCGTCTACAACAGCCTGCTGCGCGCCACCGCCGCGGCGGCGGACACGCGGGTCTTTGACCTGGCCCAGGAGCTGGAGCAGCCGGATGAGGTCACCTACGTCTTCAAGATCCGGCCGAGCGTGAAGATGGCGCCCAACAGCCTGGGCGCGCCGGAGCGGGACCTGGACGCCAACGACGCGCTGGCCAGCTACGAGTACGCCAAGTCCGTGCCGGAGTCCAACCACGGGGCGTTCATCAAGCAGTACAACGTCACCTTCCAGGCCCAGGACGCCAGCACCTTCATTGTGAAGACGGACGGCCCCTACGCCTGGACGCTGGAGCGGCTGGGGTCGCCCATCGCCTGCATTGTGCCGCGGGAGTTCATCCAGAACAACGTGGACCTCAAGCAGCAGGGGGCCGGCGGCAACGCCTTCTTCATCCGGGCGTACCGGGACGGCGAGGTGGTGAGCGTTGACCGGAACCCCAACTACTGGAACCAGCCCCTGCCGTACCTGGAGGGCATTGACTACCGCGTCATCACGGACCGCGCCACCTGGCGCGCCGCGCTGCTCTCCCAGCAGGTCCACTACTACTCCGCGGAGAACAGCCGGGAGGCGGAGGACCTGGTGCGGCAGCAGGGCCGCCTGGTCTACATCAAGGACCCATCCTACTCCTACGTCTCCTTCATCATGAACCCGGACGTGGACCCGCAGTACCGGGACCCGCGGATCCGGCGGGCCATCTCCCGCGCCATCAACCGCGAGGAGTTCATCAACACCATCGCCCTGGGCGATGCACGCCCGTCCGGCGTGGTCCACTGGAGCCTCACGGACTACGCCCTGCCGGAGGAGGAGCTGAACGAGCGGTACCAGCCATTTGACGTGAACGAGGCGAAGCAACTGCTGCGGGAAGCGGGCCACCCCAACGGCATCACCATCCGCATGATGTACCCCACGCCGCAGCCTACCATCGACCGGTACGTGCCGGTGCTGCTGTCCCAGTTCCAGGCGGCGGGGATCCAGGTGCAGCAGGAGCCGGTGGACTTCGCCACCTGGCTGAACCGCTACCGGCAGCGGGACTACGCCTCCAGCCTCTCCCTGAACCAGGTGTACGAGACGCCGGAGACGCCGCTGAACTGGCACATCAGCGTGGGGCCCATCGGCGACGGGTCCTACACCCGCGGGCTCCAGGACCCGGAGGTGGACGCCGCCGTGCGCAAGGCCAACACCACGCTGGACGTGGAGCAGCGCATTGAGGCGGTGAAGGAGGCCCAGCGGCTCATCTACTCCAAGGACCCGCTGATGCTGAACATCTACACGTCCTACAGCAACATCCTGCTGTGGAACTTTGTGAAGAACTACCGGAGCGGCATCGGCACGTTGACGCTGGCGTACAACGACATCTGGCTGGATCGGTAGGGGAGGCGTATGCAGGCGTACATCATCCGGCGGCTGATGGCGGCGGTGGTCACGGTCTTCGTCCTCTCCCTGGCCGTGTTCTGGCTCCTCCGCCTCATCCCCACGGACCCGGCGGTGCTGATCCTGGGGATGAACGCCACGGACGAGCAGGTGCAGGGGCTGCGGCATGAGATGGGGCTGGACAAGCCCATCCTGCAGCAGTACCTGGACTGGATGCAGCAGCTCCTCACGGGTAACCTAGGCCGGTCCTTCGTCACCCACTCTGACGTGGGTGACGAGATCCTGTCCCGCCTGCCGGTGACCTTGGAGCTGCTGGCGCTCACGGTGGCGTTCACGGTGCTGTTCGGCATCCCCTTCGGCATCATCTCCGCCGTGTACCAGAACTCCCTGCTGGACTACGGCGTGCGGGTCGTCGCCGTGTTCGGGCTGTCCATCCCCACCTTCTGGCTGGCCACGCTGGTGATCCTGGTGCCGGCCCAGCAGTGGGGCTACTCGCCGCCCATTGCCCAGACCGTGGGCCTCCTGGAGGACCCGTGGGACAACCTGCGGCAGTTCGTGCCGCCGGCCCTCATCCTGGGCCTGACGGCGGCGGCCGGCATCATGCGGCTCACCCGCTCGTCGCTGCTGGAGGTGCTCCGCCAGGACTACATCCGGACGGCGCGGGCCAAGGGCCTGCAAGAGCGGCTGGTGATCCTGCGGCACGGCCTGAAGAACTCCCTGGTGCCGGTGGTGACGGTCCTGGGGCTCCAGGTGGCCGGCCTGCTGGGCGGCACGGTGATCATCGAGAGCATCTTCACCCTGCGCGGCCTGGGGCAGTACACGTTTGAAGCGCTCTTCCGGCGGGACTTCCTGGTAGTGCAGACCATGGCGCTGTACATCGCCGTGGTGGTGGTCTTGATGAACCTGCTGGTGGACATCCTGTACGCCTGGTTGGACCCCAGGATCCGGTACTCCTAGGAGGCGCCCATGGCGAGCTCGGACACGGTTCTCATCCCGGAGTTGGGGGCCGCCGCCGTACCCCGCGGGCGGGGCCGCGGCCGCCGCGTGCTCTCCCTGGTGCGCAAGCAGCCGCTGGGCGTCTTCGGCCTGGCCGTCATCCTGGTCCTGGCCGTGGCGGGCCTGGCAGCGCCGTGGCTGGCCCCTTACGAGGTGAACGACATCGGCGCCGGGCAACCGCTGGAGGGCATGAGCTGGGCGCACCCCTTCGGCACCGACTCCAGCGGGCGCGACATGCTGAGCCGGGTGATCTACGGGGCCCGCATCTCCCTGGCGGTGGGCTTCCTCTCCGTCATCGGCGGCACCGCCATCGCCACGGCCATCGGCATCTTCTCCGGCTACGTGGGCGGCTGGGTGGACAACGTGATCCAGCGGGTGGCGGACACCCTCATCGCCTTCCCGGCCCTCATCTTCCTGCTGATCCTGGTCACCGTGCTGGGGCCGTCCATGCGGAACGTCATCCTGGTCATCGGCATCGGGATCATTCCGGGCGTCTCCCGCGTGGTCCGGGGCGCGGTGCTCTCCGAGAAGCAGAACCAGTACGTGGAGGCGGCCCGGGCGCTGGGCGCCTCCACGCCGCGCATCCTGTTCCGGCACCTGCTGCCCAACGTGGCGGCGCTGGCCATTGTCATCATGACCACCCTGCTGGGGACCGCCATCCTGGCGGAGGCCTCCCTCAGCTTCCTGGGCCTGGGCATCCCGCCCCCCAACCCCTCCTGGGGCGCGGACGTGAACGCCGCCCGGAACAGCTTCCCCATCCACATCCCGTGGGCGTTCTTCCCGGGTGCGGCCATCAGCCTCACGGTGCTGGGCTTCAACTTCCTGGGCGACGCCCTGCGGGACCTGTTCGACCCGCGGCTGCGCGGCCGTTGAGCCCGGAGCAGGGGAACACGACCACGAGGGGCCGGATCTCCGGCCCCTCGCTCCGTGTGGCGCGCAGCGCGCGTCAGCTCAGGGGGATCTCCTGCCCCACGCCGCGCTCCCGCGCCAGATCGTACACCCGCCGGGCCACCGCCACGTCCTCGATGGCGATGCCCTGGGACTCGAACAGCGTGACGTCGTCGGGGGAGCGGCGGCCCGGCGCCAGGCCGGCCACCACGTCGCCCAACTGGCGCACCTGGGACCAGCGCACCAGCCCCCGCTCCACGGGGTGCAGCAGGTCCCCGCACTCCAGCTTCGCCTGGGCCAGGTCGTCCACGGCGATGACGGCGGCGCGGGCCACCGCCGCGTCGTCGATCTCCCGCTTGATGAGGTAGTTGGAGCCCGCCGCGTTCACGTGCGTCCCCGGCTCCAGCCAGGCCCCGTCAAACACCGGCTCGCGGGCGTTGGTGATGGTGATGACCACGTCGCACCCCCGCACCGCCTCCTCCGGCGCCTCCACCGGCTGCACCGTCACCCGCAGCAGCTCCGCCATCTCCCGGGCGAACCGCTTCCGGCGCTCCGGGTCCCGCCCGTACGCCTTCACCAGCCGCACCGGCCGGACCTTGCACACCGCCTCCAACTGCGTGCGGGCCTGCCAGCCCGTGCCGAAGATGCCCACCACGGAGGCGTCCTCCCGGGCCATGTACTTGGTGGCCACGCCGCTGGCGGCCCCCGTCCGCACCTGCCCCAGCCGGTCCGCCTCCATGACGGCCAGGATATCGCCGGATGCGGCGTCGTAGAGGGTGACCTTGAACCGCACGCCGCGGCCGGGGTACGCCGTGTACGCCTTGAAGCCGAAGGCGCCCTGCTCCGGCAGCGCCCCGGCCATGAGGTGGAAGACCCCGCCCTTCATCACGAAGCGGGTGCGCGGGTGGTTGGTCGCCTGCCCCAGCCCCTGCTGGCGGAACGCCTCCTCCACCGCTGCCAGCGCCGCGTCCATGGTCAGCAGCTCCGTCACCTCCGCCTCACGCAGGAACAGCGCCACCCTTGCTCCCTCCCGTCAGCACGCCACGCCCAGGGCCCGCAGGTCCCGGACCAGCCCCTGGTAGTCCACGAACCGGACGCCGGCCATGCCCACGGCCCGGGCACCCTCCACATTGGCCTCCACGTCGTCCACGAAGACCGCCGCCTCCGCCGGCAGCCCCAGCCGCTCCAGGGTGAGGCGGTAGATGCGCGCCTCCGGCTTGGCGCAGCCCTCCCGGCAGGAGTTCACCACCAC
>DATCLE010000084.1:0-4984 GCA_036564075.1 Dehalococcoidia bacterium | reverse complement strand
CGAGCAGTCGCCGTCGCTGTTGAGCTCGTCGGCGGTGGTGGTGACGGCGATGGTCCCGGCCCGGGCGGGGCCCGCCGGGTGGAGGGCGAGGAGCGCGGCAACGGCGAGGAGGAGGAGCGTCGCGGCGAGGCCGCGGCGGGGCGTGGCGAGGGGCATGGCGGGGTGGGCTCCCTTCCGGTCGGCCCCCGGCGGGAGGCCGGGGCTGCGCCCGCGGGCGGGGGTCCGGCGGGGCGCCGCGCCGTGGCAGCGGGCGCGCCCGACTCCTTTCCCCGGGATGGCTGCCCCGCGGCCCTGCCCGGTGCGGCCCTCCCGTGCGGGAGGGCTCCGCATGACACAGGAGGCGGGCCGGCGGCGATTGTCCGGACCACCCCCTATGCTATACTGGGCGTTGCGCACCAGCAGGGGAGAGACGGGTTGCAGGGCAAGGACCTCCTGTCCATCAACGACCTCACGCCGGACGAGCTGGGCCGCATCCTGGACCTGGCGCTGCGGTTGAAGCGCGGGGGGCACGGTCCCCTCCTGGCGGGCCGGACGCTGGCGCTGCTCTTCGAGAAGCCGTCGCTGCGGACGCGGGTGAGCTTCGACGTGGCCATGCAGCAACTGGGCGGCCACAGCGTCTACCTCTCCCAGGGGGAGGTGGGCCTGGGCATGCGGGAGCCCATTGCGGACGTGGCGCGGGTGCTCTCCCGGTACGTGGACGCCATCGCCATCCGTACCTTCGCGGACGAGACGCTGCACGAGCTGGCGGCCTACGCGGACGTGCCGGTGATCAACGCCCTCTCTGACGGGGAGCACCCTTGCCAGGCGCTGGCGGACCTGTTGACCATCCGGGAGCGGTTCGGGCGGCTGGCGGGGGTGCGGGTGGCCTACGTGGGGGACGGCAACAACGTGGCGTCCTCCCTGGCGCTGGCGGCGGCCATGGCGGGGGCGCACGTGGTGCTGGCCTCGCCGCCGGGGTTCCAGCTGCCGGCGCCGGTGGCGGAGCGGGCGGCGGCGTACGCCCGGGCCTCCGGCGGCTCCGTGACGCTGACCACGGAACCGGCGGAGGCGGCGCAGGGTGCGCAGGTGGTGTACACGGACGTATGGACCAGCATGGGGCAGGAGGCGCAGCAGGCGCTGCGGCGGGAGGCCTTTGCGGGCTACCAGGTGAACCCGGCGTTGCTGGCCCGCGCGGCGCCGGAGGCCATCGTCATGCACGACCTGCCGGCCCACCGGGGCGAGGAGATTGTGGACGAGGTGATCGAGTCCCCCCAATCGGTGGTGTTCGACCAGGCGGAGAACCGGCTGCACGCCCAGAAGGCGGTCCTGGTGATGCTGATGGGCGGGGAGGCCGGCCCCTGAGGCGGCGCGGCGTCCCACCCCCGCGCGGCGTGGGAGGGGGCGGGGGCTGCTGCGGAGGGATCGATGGAAGCGCTCCTGGACATCCTCCGCGACAACGCACAGCGCCTGGACGCACGCGCCGTCCTGGACATCTTCATCATCTCCAGCATCTTCTTCTGGCTGCTGCTGCTGCTGCGGGGCACCACCGCCATGTCGCTCCTGCGGGGCATTGCGCTGGTGCTCATTGCGGCGGCGGTGCTGGGCAGCGTCTTTGACCTGACGGTGTTGCAGTGGGTGCTGCGCAACTCGCTGCCGGCGCTGCTCATCGCCATCCCCATCATCTTCCAGCCGGAGATCCGCCGCGCCCTGGAGCGGCTGGGCCGCACGGGGCTCCGGGCCTGGACGCGGCCGGGCTACGACGCCACCATTGAGGTGACGGCACGGGCGGCGGCGGAGCTGGCGCGCAACCGGCACGGCGCGCTGCTGGTGCTGGAACGGGAGACGGGGCTGGAGGACTACATCGACACCGGGGTCCGTATGGACGCGGAGCTGTCTGAGGAGCTGCTGGCCAGCATCTTCTTCCCCAACTCGCCGTTGCACGACGGCGCGGCGGTGATCCGTGAGAGCCGGGTGGTGGCGGCGTCCTGCACGCTGCCGCTCTCGGAGCGGGGGGTGCCGGGCCACCAGGGGACGCGGCACCGGGCGGGGCTGGGCATCGCGGAGCGGACGGACGCGGTGGCGGTGGTGGTATCGGAGGAGACGGGAGACATCTCCGTGGCCTGCAACGGCCGCGTGATCACCCGCCTGGACGAGGCGCGCCTGCGCACCGTGCTGGCGGACCTGTGCGGTCCCGGCGTGAACGGGCGCCGCCCGCCCGCGGCGCGCCGGGAGCCGGCCTCGTCGCACCATTCCTAGGGGAGCTGCATGAACCGGGACGAGCGGGGCGCCGGCGGGCTGAGGCGGCTGGCGGCGAACGGCCTCGGCGCGGCGGCGGAGGCGCTGTGGCGGAGCGTGCTGCTGGTGCGCGGCAACCTCTCCCTGGCCCTCCTCTCGGTGGCGCTGGGGACCAGCCTCTGGCTCTACGTGTCCGAGACGGAGAATCCGCTGCGGACGGAGCCGCTGCCCTTCCTGCTGCCGGTAGAGGTGGAGAACCTGGGGAACGACGTGGCGCTACGGGAGCCGGTGCCGGCGGTGCAGTTGGTGGTGACGGCGCCGGAGGACGTGCTGGGGCGGCTGCGACCGGAGCAGTTCCGGGTGGCGGTGAACCTGGCCGGGCTGCGGCCGGGGGAGGACCAGCAGGTGCCCGTGACGGTGCGGCGGGCGCCGGAGGACGTGTTCATCAGCGAGGTGACGCCCTCCGTCATCACGGTGACGCTGGAGGAGCGCATTGTCCGCGAGGTGCCGGTGGACGTGCGGCCGGAGGGGACCCTCCCGCCGGGGTACGAGTACACCCTCCGGCTGGAGCCGGTGGTGACCACGGTGCAGGCGTCCGGCCCCGCCTCTCAAGTGCGGGCGGTGGTGGCGGCCCGCGGGACGGTGCGGCTCCAGACGGTGAGCGCGGGGGAGGACGTGGAGCTGCGGCCGGTGAACAGCGCCGGGAACATCATGGGGAACGTGGAGCTGAGCCCTGCTACGGTGCACGTGCGGCTGACGGTGACGCAGACGGAGCTGACCAAGACCTTCGGGGTGCGACCGCAGATCCGCGGGCAGGTGGCGCCGGGGCACATGATCACACGGATCGACGTGGACCCGCCGCTGGTGCAGGTGCGGGGCCTGCGGGAGGCGCTGGAGTCCATCCGGGAGATCGCCACGGAGGAGGTGGACGTGACGGGCGCCACGTCCGACGTGGTGCGGACGGTGCGGCTGAGCCTGCCGGCCTCAGTGCAGCCGGTGGAGTCGGACACGGTGAACGTGCGGATCCAGGTGGTGCCCCAGGAGGGGGAGCGGGTGCTGTACGTGGCGCCGGAGACCAACGGGCTGCGGCCCGGCCTGCGGGCGACCTTCGCGCAGGGGACGGTGGAGGTGCGCGTGCGGGGGCAGGTCTCGCGGCTGGCGGCGCTCTCGCCGGAGGACGTGCGGGTCTCCGTGGACATGGGGGACCGGGGACCCGGCACCTACCGGCTGCCGGCGCAGGCGGCGGCGCCGCCGGAGGTGCAGGTGGTGGAGGTCCGGCCGGCGGAGCTGGACGTCACGCTGTCACCGTCGTAGCCATGACGTCGGGAGGAGGGGGTCAGGTGACGGTGGAGGTGCGCCTGCCGGTGGTGGCGCTGGTGGGGCGGCCCAACGTGGGCAAGTCCGCACTGTTCAACCGGATCACCGGTCGCCGGGTTGCGCTGGTGGAAGACCAGCCCGGCACCACGCGGGACCGCATCTACGGCGAGGCGGAGTGGACGGGCACGCGGTTCCGGGTGGTGGACACCGGCGGCGTGGACGAGAGCGGCCGCATCCCCTTCGCGGCGCTGGTGCGGGAGCAGGTGCTCCAGGCGGTGGCGGAGGCGGACGTGATCCTGTTTGTGGTGGACGCGCGGGAGGGGATCACGGCGGCGGACGAGGAGATTGCGACGCTGCTGCGGCCGGTGGAGAAGCCGGTGATCCTGGTGGCCAACAAGGCGGACAATGAGGAGCGGCGCCAGGCGGCGGTGCAGTTCTGGGAGCTGGGGGTGGGGGAGCCGGCGCCGGTGAGCGCCTTCCACGCCTCGGGCTTGGCGGACCTGCTGGACCAGGTGGTGCCGCTGCTGCCCCGGGCGGAGCCGGCGCCGGTGGAGGCGGGGGCGCGCATCGCCATTGTGGGGCGGCCCAATGTGGGCAAGTCCATGCTGCTGAACGCCATCCTGGGGGAGGAGCGCGTCATTGTGAGCGAGATCCCGGGGACTACCCGGGACGCCATCGACACGCGGTTCGAGCACCGGGGGCAGCCGGTGACGCTGGTGGACACGGCGGGGATCCGCCGCCGGGGGCGCATCGAGCGGGGGGTGGAGCGGCACAGCGTCATGCGGGCGCGGCAGGCCATCGACCGCGCGGACGTGGCGCTGCTGGTGATGGACGCCACGGAGCCCGCGGCGGCGCAGGATACGCACATTGCCGGCTACGTGAAGGACGCCCACAAGGGGCTGGTGCTGGTGGTGAACAAATCGGACCTGCTGCCGGGGGGGCCGGCGGCGCGGCAGGAGGTGGAGCGACGGGTGCGGGCGGAGTTCCACTTCGTGCCGTGGGCGCCGGTGGTCTTCGTCTCCGCCAAGGCGCGGGAGGGGCTGGCCGCCATGCTGGACGCCGCGCTGGCGGCGTACGAGCAGCGGCAGCTCCGCATCCCCACGGCGGAGGTGAACGCGCTGGTGCGGCGCGCGGTGACGGAGCACCCGCCGCCCACGGTGCGCGGACGGCGGCTGAAGGTGTTCTACGCCACCCAAGCGGAGGTGAACCCGCCCACCTTCGTGTTCTTCGTGAATGACACGGCGCTGGTGCACTTCTCCTATCAGCGGTACCTGGAGAATAGCATCCGGCGCATGTTCGGTTTCACGGGCACCGCCATCCGGCTGGTGTTCCGAAATCGCAGCGGCGAGGAGTAGAGCGGCATGACGGCAGCGCTGGCCACGGCCCTGGCGGCGTACCTGCTGGGGGCCATCCCGTCCGGGGTGATCGCCGGGAGGGCGTCCAGGGGCATCGA
>DATCLE010000083.1:0-9479 GCA_036564075.1 Dehalococcoidia bacterium | reverse complement strand
CGAGCAGTCGCCGTCGCTGTTGAGCTCGTCGGCGGTGGTGGTGACGGCGATGGTCCCGGCCCGGGCGGGGCCCGCCGGGTGGAGGGCGAGGAGCGCGGCAACGGCGAGGAGGAGGAGCGTCGCGGCGAGGCCGCGGCGGGGGGTGGCGAGGGGCATGGCGGGGTGGGCTCCCTTCCGGTCGGCCCCCGGCGGGAGGCCGGGGCTGCGCCCGCGGGCGGGGGTCCGGCGGGGCGCCGCGCCGGGGCGGCGGGCGCGCCCGCGTGCCGGTGCGGGCTCAGGATAGGAAGAGGGTGCTCTGCTGTCAAGAGCGCCCCTCCCCGCCCCTCCCCGCCGCAGCGAGCGGCGGGGAGGGGCGGATGCTTCGCCCCGGTGAGGGCTTGACACGCCGCACCGCCCCAGGTATATTCACCCTACTGGGTGAATATCGGCAACCATGCTGGAACGGACAGACCTGGACCGGACCCTCGCGGCGCTGGCCGACCCCACCCGGCGGGCCATTCTCCAACGGCTCGCCCAGGGGGAGGCGCGCGTCACGGAGGTAGCGCGACCCTTCGGCATCTCCCTCAACTCGGTCTCCAAACATGTCCGGGTGCTGGAGCGTGCCGGGCTGGTGCGGCGGCGGCGCGTGGGCCGGGAGCACCGCCTCTCCCTCAACCCCGCGCCGCTGGACGCGGCCGCCGCCTGGATGGCGGAGCAGCGTGCCGCCTGGCAGGCCCGACTGGACGCCCTGGAGGCGCTGCTCCGGGCCGAGGACCGGGAGACGGCGGAGCGTCGCAGAGAGCGAGGAGCACGGGATGCACAGCAATGACGGCCGGCTCGAATCGGGGACGGTGGTGCGCTTCCAGCGCCTGCTGCCCGGTCCCATCGAACGCGCCTGGCGCTTCCTCACGGAGAGCGAGCACCTGGCCGGCTGGCTCGGCCCCGGCAGCACCATCGAGCCGCGCGCCGGCGGCGCCGTGAGCATCGCCGAAGGGCACATCCGGGGCGTGGTCACACAGTGGCAGCCGCCGCGCCTCCTGGCGTACACCTGGAACGTGTTCGGCCCGCGCGCAACGGAGTCGCCTTACCCCGAGTCCTACGTGACGTTCGAGCTGCGGGAGGAGGAGGGCGGCGTGCTGCTGACGCTCACCCACCTCCCCATCATCGAGGGCTTCGAGGCGCAGACGCTCATGGGCTGGCACACCCTCCTGGACCTGCTGGACGCCCTGGTCCACAGCCGGGAGCCGGAGCCGCGGGAGGCGCTCCTGGAGCGCCACCGCGTGCGGTACGGCGTGGAGTCCATCAAGCAGTGAGTCCCCCCGGGAACGCCCCGCCGGCCGGCCCGGCCTGCGGATCGTTGACGCGCGCCCAGCCCTGCGCTATACTCCGGCCCACCATGGAGATCGTACGGACCGTACCCGGCACCACCCGCGGCGTCCTCGTGATGGCGGGGGGCTTTGTGCCCCACGCGGGGTGGTGGCGTACCTCCAGGGCAGCGCATCCGTAAGATCGCCGCAGACGCAGGAGAGAGGAGAGGCCCATCACCCAGAGCAGGGTGATGGGCCTCTGCCGTTGCTGGAAGGAGGACGTCATGAGCACGCTTCGGGAGGAGTTCCCGGCCGCGGGGGAGGAGCAGCGATGATCCGAGGAACGTCCGTGCAGTTACGGCCCCTTGACCCCTCGGACCTGGAGGCGTGCCTCCGCTGGGTCAACGACCCGGAGGTCACGCGGACGCTGGCGGTGCGCTACCCGTTCTCCCGCCTCCAGGAGCAGGAGTGGCTGGAGACGGCCGCCCGCCTGGACCCGCGGGCGGGCCACCTCACCTTCGCCATCGAGACGCTGGACGGCCGCCCCATCGGTAGCTGCGGCATCCACCGCGTGGAGTGGGAGAACCGCGTCTGCGAGATCGGCATCATGATCGGGGAGAAGGACTGCTGGGACCAGGGCTACGGCACGGATGCCGTCCGCACCCTGGTCCGCTTCATCTTCTGGGAGATGAACCTGAACCGCGTGGAGCTCCAGGTCTTCGACTCCAACCCGCGGGCCCAGGCCTCCTACCGGAAGTGCGGCTTCGTGGAGGAGGGGCGGAAGCGGCAGGCGGTCTTCAAGGGCGGCCGGTACCACGACGTCATCATCATGGGCCTGCTGCGGGAGGAGTTCCAGGCGCCGGAGGCCGCCCCGTGACCGCCTACTACGGCGAGGACGCCGCCGCCCGCTACGACCGGGAGGAACGCGGCGTGCCCGGGGACGTGGCGTTCTACGTGGGCCTGGCGCGCCGCGCGGAGCCGCCGGTGCTGGAGCTGGGCTGTGGCACGGGCCGGGTCACCGTGGCCATAGCCCGCGCCGGGGTGCCGGCCGTGGGCCTGGACCTCTCAGAGCCCATGCTCCGCCGCGCCCGCCGGCGGGCCGCGGGGGTGCGGAACGTCCGCTGGGTGTTAGGGGACATGCGGGAGTTCCGGCTGCCGGAGCGGTTCGGACTGGTGGTTGTCCCGCACCGCTCCTTCCAGCACCTGCTGACGGCCGGGGACCTGCTGGCGACCCTCCAGCGCGTCCACCAGCACCTGCGTCCGGGCGGCCGGCTGGCCTTCAACCTGTTCAACCCGGAGCTGCCCATCCTCTCCGGCGGGCCGCCCGCCCGGGGTACCGTCTACGGCTCCGTGCCGCTGCGCTACCCCACGCGGGCGGAGGTGGAGGACGCCCTGGACCGGGCGGGCTTCGCCGTGGAGGCCCTGTACGGCGACTTCGCAGGCGCGCCGTTCCAGGCCGTCAGCACGGAGATGGTGTGGGTGGCGCGGCCGCGGCTCAGTCCACCAGCGGCAGCACCAGGATCATGAGGTCGTGCGGCCGGCCGTCGGGACCCTTGAAGTGGTCCGGGATGACCGCCGCCTGCTCGAAGCCGGCCTGCTGCACCACCTCGAAGGCGGGCATCTCCGCCCCGGCGACGATCTCCGTCTCCAGGCGCTCCAGCCCCACGGCGGCGGCGATCTCCACCAGCTCGCCCATCATGGCCAGCGCCAGGCCCTTGCGGCGCACCTTGGGCGCCACCACCATGCGCACCTCGCCCAGGTGCCGGCGCGCCCCCCAGCCCCGGCGGTGCAGCGTGGCGTCCGCCACAATCTCGCCGTCCCGCAGCGCCACCAGCGGCAGCACGCGGTCGTAGTCCAGCTCCGCCACCCACCGCCGGACCACCGCCGGATCGCCCACGTCCTCCTTCAGGTAGAACCGGTCCTCCTCCGGGATCCCCTGGAAGAAGGCGATGAGCGCCGCCTCATCCTCCCTCCTGAGCGGACGGACCGTCACCACGGTGCCGTCGTCCAGCGTCAGCTCCTTGGGGTACGCCTCCAGCACGGCTGGACCGATGGGCCTGACCATGACGGTGCTCCTCACACGCGCTACCCGTCCCCCGCCGGATGGCACACCAGCACCGGCGCCACGCCGCTGCGGATCACTGCGTCCGTCACGCTGCCCCGGACGGCCCGGGCCAGGCCGGCGCGGCCGTGGGTGGCCATGGCGATCATATCCACCCCGTGCTGCCGTGCATAGTCCACAATGGCCTGCTCCGGTTTTTCGGATTCCACCACCGCCGGGGTACACCGCACGCCCCCGCCCAGACGGGCGGCGGCGTCCACCAGGTAGTGCTCCACGTTGCGCTCCAGGTCCTCCCGGGTGATGCGCTCCGGGGAGGGCTCACCGCCGGCGCCCTCCTCCTCGCCGTCCGCGTCCATGGGGCCGTAGAGCGGGAAGATGCCGGGGAACACCGAGTAGCGGCCCGGCCGCTCCGAAGGCGGCACCAGCCGCTCCGTCTGCACATCCTCCAGGTTGGCCACCACCAGTAGGTGGGCCTCGTCCACGGCCGGGAGGATGGTGCGGGCCACCACCTCCAGCACCGTCTCCGCGTGCGGCGTCTGGTCCAGCGGGATCAACAGCCTCATGCCTCCGTCCTCCTTCGCTCCGTGCGGGCGGCCCGCGCTACCCGGCGGCACGGGGCACCGTCAGCACCGGGACGCGGGCCGCGGCCACCAGGCGGGCGGCCAGATCGCCGTGGATGGGCGCCGTGGCCGGCCCGCCCCCGCTGGCCAGCACCACCAGATCCACGTCCTGCTGCCGGGCGTAGTCCAGGATGGACTCCGCGGGCGGGCCGGTGATCTCCACCGCGGCGGGGACCACGCCCTGCTCCCGCATGCGGCGGAGGGCGCGGTCCAGGAAGTCGCGCGCCGCCTCCCGCCGCTCCGCCTCCAGGGCGTCCTCCACCGTGGACGGGCCGTCCTCCGTGGGCACCAGGCCCGCCAGCACCAGCTCGCTGCCCAGGCGGCGGGCCAGGTCCCCCGCCGCGTCCAGCGCCGGGTCCTCCGTGCCCGCGCCCAGGACCGCCACCAGCACCTTCCGGAACATGGGGCCCCTCCCTTCCGGCCGCCGGCGGCGGCCCGAAACGCTGCCCCCACCATGCGGAGCAACGGGGACCTTGTCCATCACCCGGTTGCGGGAAACGTACTTTTTTTCACAGAAACCCTTGACACCCTAGGGGGGTTCCCCTAGAATGTTCTCGCAATCACAAAGTGAGCCCCAGCGGGTGATCGGGCTCCCTGAACGAACGCAACGGCCGAATCCCCAGGGATGGGGAGCGGGGGACGCAACTTCCCGGGGTGAATCTCAGTCCGCGTGAGTAGGGCGACCGCCTCCGCCCGAACCCGTCAGCTAACCCCGCAGGCGTGAGAGGCCCCGTACCAGTCCGGCAACTGGAAGCACGTCTGCTCCCTGGGCCACGCTGAAGGAGGACGCCATGAACTCTGTGCCCCCCCGAAACTGCCCGCGCTGCCGCGGTTCTATGCTCATCGAACGGGACTGGTACGGCCCGTACGGCACGTGCCTCTCCTGCGGCTACGTCCACGAGATGGTGACGACGCCGGCCATCGAGATCCAGCAGGAGATGGAGGCCGGCGCCACCCGGCAGCGGCGCCGCCAGCCGTCCCACGGCAAGCTGCGGCTCTAGTCCTCCCCCTTTGCCGGACCCCACGAGCGGGGCGGTCCCGCGCACGGCGCCGGGACCAGTCCCGCTCTCTCTTGTCCGCTTATGGTAGAGTAGCCAACACCGGACGCGGTGCCCGGAGGCCGCGGCCCGCCGCCATCCCCCAGGGCCCGCGCCGATGACACCTCAAGGAGGAGCGGCATGCCGTACATTCGGGTCTCGCTCATGCGGCCGCAGGTGGGGCGCGAGGAAGAGGTGGAGCGTCTCCTGACGGACCTACTCCGGTTCTTCCAGGGTCAGAAGGGCTTCATCGCCGGCTGGCGGGTCTCCGCCCTGGACCGCTCCGGCGAGGTAGGACGCATCACCGTGTGGGAGAGCGAAGAGGACGCGGACCACGCCGCTAACCAGCAGCACGTCATGGCCGTGCGCTCAGAGCTGAACCTGCTCCTGGAAGAGGACGCGGAGCACGTGGAACGCGCCTTCGCGGCAACCCCCGGCTCGTGACGGTGAGGGCGGGGCGGGCAGGCGGCCCGTCCCGCCTCCCTGCCGCCCCTACGCGGCGCCGCCGCGTCGCTCCACCAGGGCCTTGAACCGCTGGAGGTCCTCCTCCACCTGCCGTTCCGGATCTGAGAAGATCCGCGCCACCGCTTCGCCGGCGGCGCCGGCTGGCGGCTTGTACTCCATGATGACGTTCAGCCGGGTGACGTCCGGCGCCACCTGGCTGAAGGTCACCGAGCCGTACGTCTCCACTTCGCCTCCTGTGGACTGCCAGGAGATCCGCTGGTTGGGCACGGACTCCGTGGTCATGGCGTCCCACTCCACGTTGGTGCCCACGGGCCCCTTCACCTTCCAGTGGCTGGAACCCCCGCCGGTCATCCGGACCTCCTGGACGTTCTCCATGAACTCCGGGAAGCTCTCAAAGTTGGACCAGACGCGGTACACGGCCTCCACCGGCGCCTGCACCTCAATGCTCTTCTCCACCCGTGCCATTGGCCCCTCCCTCCGGCTGGCGGGCGTCTTCCCGGTACTGCTCCACCAGCGCGTCCAGCCGTGTCCGGATGTCCCGCCAGAACTGGACGTCCTCCGGCTGGCCGCGGGTGTTGATCTCCCGGCAGAGGTCCCGGATCTCCACCACGCCCTCCACGTTGGCGTCCCGGAACAGCGTGGCGGCCTCGCGGCAGGCCTCCCCCACCCGCTCCCGCGCGGGCTCCGGGTCCACGCCGGCCTGCACGTCGTTGATGAGCGCCACCACCGCCGCGCGGAGGGAGAGGGCCGTATCGTAGATCCGGGCGGCCATCTCCTCGTCGCTGGGCGCCGGCGTCGCACGCACCACGGGCGTGGGCGCGGGCTCCGCGGGCCGCGAGCCGTTGGAACGGCAGGCGGGGCCCGCCGCCAGCGCGGCCACCGCCAGCGCCAGCGCCGCCGCCGGGCCCAGGCGCCGCCGGCCGGGCATCCGCGCACCCCTCCCAGCGGGGCCGGCTGGCCTCAGCATACGGACCACCTTCACCCGCTCCTATCCTCCGGACGGGCTACGCCCTCCCGCTCCCCCGCCGGACGGTCCTCCCTGGTGACAGGCCGGCCCTCCGTGCGTATGCTGGGACGAAACACCGCGCGCGGGGGAGGGCATGCCATGTCCACGCTATCCTACTTCACCCGTGATGGACTCTCCCTGGCCTACCGCACCGCCGGAGAGGGCTTCCCTATTGTGTTCGTCCACGGGTTTACCGGCAACATGCGGAACTGGGCGCTCACCGCCCCGGTGGTGGCCAGGTCCTACCGCGCCATCTCCGTGGACCTGCGCGGCCACGGCGAGTCCCAGGCCAGCGACCGGCCGGAGGCCTACACCCCGGACGTCCTGGCGGAGGATGTCTACCACCTGCTGCAGCTGCTGGGGGTGGACGCCTGCGTCCTGGTGGGCCACTCCATGGGCGGCCGCGTGGCCCAGGAGTTCGCCCTGGCCCACGGCGAGCTCCTCCGCGGCCTGGTGCTGGTCGACACCTCCGCCGGCGGGCGCGCCCGCTCCGTCCAGAACGTGAGCCTGGAGGAGGTGGAGGCCATGATCCGGGAGGGCGGCATGGAGGCCGTCTTCGACCGGGTGGTGAGCCGGGGCTTCCTGGCCACGCCGGAGACCCGCGCCAACCCGGAGGCCCGGGAGGCCTGGCGGCGCCAGTTCCTCAAGACCTCCCCCTACGCCTACCTCTACTGCTCCCGCGCCATGGCGGAGAGCCGCGTGCTCCTGGACCTCCTGCCCCAGATCCGCGTGCCGGCGCTGGTCATCTGCGGCGAGCGGGACGAGCCCTTCGTCCAGCCCTCCCGAGAGCTGCACGAGCGGCTGCCGGACAGCCGGCTCGTCTACATCCCGGGCGCCGGCCACTCCCCCCAGATCGAGCGGCCGGAGGCCTTCAACGCCGCCCTGCTGGACTTCCTGGCCGCCGTGGTCCCGGGCGGGGCGCCGTAGGCCCCGCCCGGCGGCGCATGCCCGGCAGAACGTCCCGGCCAAACTGACACACGCGGCGCAGTCCTGCGTTTATATCCTTCATGGAAGCCCTATAGGTTCTCCATGGCCTGTGGGGACCCAGCGCGGCACCGTATCCATGAACCCTGTTCGGCACATCACCGCACGAGGAGCACGCACCATGCCCAACGCTGCGGAGCCCCGCCGCGACGGCGGCGGCCGCACCATGCTGTTCGCAGGACACGCCCGTCTCCCGCAGAGCGTCGCGCCCATCCAGGGGTGCCACGTCATCTACCTGGAGGTTGCCGTGGAGGAGGAGGGCCGCATCACCCAGGTCGGCGTCGTGGGGGCGCCGCCGCTGGCGGTGGACCTGTTGCGCGGCCTGCTGGTGGGCCGCACCCTCTCCGACGGCGTGGACGAGGTCACGGAGGCCATTGCCCGGAACTACGTGGGGGTCACGCAACGGGCGCTGGCGGCGGCGGTCCTCAGCGCGTACGAGACGTACCACGCGTACGCCCGTGGCCGGGAGCAGGGCGGCGCCTGAGGGCGCCGCCCGCCGCCCTCAGCCCGTCCGCGCGGGCTGGCCGGCGTCCACGCCACCCAGCAGCAGGACGAACTCTGCCAGCAGGTCCTCGTCGTAGGCGCCGGGCGTGCGGTACCGCATGGTGGAGAGCGCCCGGAACGCGGTCATGGCCGGCCGGTACGGGCGGTGGCTGGTCAGGGCGTCGTACCCATCGGCAATGTGGAGGATGCGGCCCATGAGGCTGATCTCCTCGCCGCGGAGGCCCCGGGGGTAGCCGCTGCCGTCCTGCGCCTCATGGTGCTCCAGCACCGCCCGCAGCCCGTACTCCTCCAGGAGCCCCAGCTCCCGCAGGAGCTCCACGCCGGTCTCCGGGTGGCGGCGCATGATGGCCCACTCCACCGGCGTCAGGCCGCCCTCCTTCTGGAGGATCTCCTCGTCCAGCCGTGCCTTGCCGATGTCATGCAGCATGGCCGCCAGGCCCAGCGTGTGCAGCTCTGCCTCTGAGAAGATGCGGAGCCGCGCCCCCAGGGCCACCGCGTACGCGCAGACGTTCACCGAGTGGGAGTACGTGCGGTAGTCGTGGGAGACCAGGCGGATCAGGCTGGCCAGGACAGAGCGGTGGTGTACCAGCTGGTCCACCGTCACCGCCGTGACCGCCTTCACCTGGCGCGCCGTCTCCGGGTCCTCCGGCTCCTGGAACAGCCGCTCCAGCCGGGTGGTGGCCAGGTGGTAGAGGACGTCCGCCTTCTCCGCCGGCGGGACGGCGGCGTCCTGCATGATGGTCTCCACCTGCCGGAGCAGGTATCCCTCAAAGGCGGCCCGGTCCGCCGTGGAGACGTAGAGGGTATCGATGTTGTGGCGGAGGAGGCGGTCCCGGTCAAAGGGCACCCGGCCGGACTTGTACAGCACGAAGCGGTCCGCCAGCCGGACGTAGAGGTCAAAGCCCGTGACGGACTGGTCGCTGATGGCGGCCTTGGGGATGGGGAAGAACGGCTCCTGCCGGGAAGACGTCCGCGCCGTGGCCACGCCGGCCCCCTCGCTTCGCAGCCGGACCCGCGGCGGGGGCCGGGCTGTGCTCTTTCTTGGATCATCGGCGGCGGTGCGTGGCAATCGAGGGGGTTTTTCGTTAGAGAATGCGGGGCCCCTGAGCGCGGCATCAGGGAAATCCCCTATGGAGAAGCAGGGTGCTCCGGCCTAGAATGGCCCCCGCCTGTACGGCACAACCCCAACAGACCCACGCAGGAACGCGGAAGGAGGGCTGCATGACCACCGACGTGGCGACGCAGGCCTGCCAGCACCACTGGGTGCTGTCGGACCCCAGGGAGGGGGTCGTCGTGGGGACGTGCAAGTTCTGCAAGTCCACCAGGGAGTACCCCGCCAGGCTCACGGAGGACGACTACGCCGACGGCCTGGACGACCTGACGGACGTGGAGGACCGGCGCTTCATGGCGCACATCCTGGAACGCGTCAGGGAGAGCCTCTAGGGCCGGCGCGGGAGGTGCCCGCGGCACGGCCGCCATCCCGCCGGATTTGCACGGTTTCACGGAGTATGGTAC
>DATCLE010000082.1:0-6112 GCA_036564075.1 Dehalococcoidia bacterium | reverse complement strand
CGCGGCTGGAGGAGCCGCCGGACCTGGCCGCCCTGGGCGCGGCCTTCGGCATGAGCCCCTCGCACCTGCTGCGGCGCCTGACCCCCGGCCTGGCGGACGCCGAGTTCCGGGCCGCGTGGGCGGGGCTGCGGCCGGGCACGCCGGACGCCCTGCCCATCTTGGGCCCCGTGCCCGGTCGGGAGGGGCTGCTGCTGGCCACGGGACACTTCCGCAACGGCGTGCTGCTCTCCGCGGTCACCGCCCCCATCATCGCCGACCTGGCCACCGGCCGGATGCCGGAGTTCTCCCTGGAGCCGTTCCGCCCGGAGCGGTTCCTGGAGGGGGCGTAGCGGCCTCCCATGGCGCCGGTTTGGGAGCACGCCGCGGATAGCGTCCCCTGCTCCCGCTGCGGTACCGTGGCCGTAGCAAGGTGGGAGGTGCGGCATGGTCACGAAGCAACGGGAGCGGGCGGCCCCGGCGACGCCCCAGGCCGGGGAGGAGGACCGCTGGCGGGCGGTGGTGGAACGGGACCGCCGGGCGGACGGCACCTTCGTGTTCGCGGTGCGGAGCACGGGCGTCTACTGCCGCCCGTCCTGCCCGGCGCGACGGCCCCGGCGCGACCGAGTGCTGTTCTTCCCCGCACCGGCGGCCGCCGCGGCGGCGGGCTTCCGCCCGTGCCGTCGCTGCCGGCCCGATGATGCCCCGGCCGACGCCCGGTGGGCCCGGGAGGTCTGCGCCTACCTGGAGGCGCGGCTGGAGGAGCCGCCGGACCTGGCCGCCCTGGGCGCGGCCTTCGGCATGAGCCCCTCGCACCTGCTGCGGCGCTTCCGGCGGCTGGCCGGCGTGACGCCCCGGCAGTACGTGCAGGCCCGGCGGCTGGAGCGGGTGAAGGACGCGCTGCGGGAGGGCGGGACGGTGACGGAGGCGCTGTACGAGGCGGGCTACGGCTCCAGCCGGGGACTGTACGAGTCGGCGGGGGCGCGGCTGGGGATGACGCCCGCCCGCTACCGCCGCCGCGGGCAGGGGCTGCGCATCCGCTACACGGTGGTGGAGGGGCCGCTGGGCCGCCTGCTGCTGGCGGGAACGGACCGCGGTGTCTGCGCCGTCTACCTGGGCGACTCGGACGCCGCGCTGGCGGCGGCGCTGGCGGAGGAGTACCCGGCGGCGGTCATCGCCCGGGATGACGAGGCGCTGGCCGCCTGGGCGCGCCTGGTGGTGCGCCGCCTGGAGGAGGGGCCGCCGGACCCGGACCTGCCGCTGGACGTGCAGGCCACGGCGTTCCAAGCGCTGGTCTGGGAGGCGCTGCGGCGGATCCCCTACGGCACCACCCGCACGTACCGGGAGATCGCGGAGCTGATCGGCAGGCCGGGCGCGGCGCGGGCCGTGGGCCGGGCCTGCGCCACCAACCCCGTCTCCATCCTGGTGCCGTGCCACCGGGCCATCCGCGGTGACGGCGCCCTGGGCGGCTACCGCTGGGGGTTGGCGCGGAAGCAAGCGTTGCTGGAGCAGGAGCGGCGGGCCGCGGGACCGCGGGAGGAGGGCGGTGCTCCCGCCTAGGACGTGCCCTGGTAGGCTTCGATCCGGTCCGCCAGGCGGCGCGCCGCCTCCCGCACGTCCGGCGCCTCGCACACGGCGCTGATGACGGCCACGGCGTCCGCGCCCATGGCCAGCACCTGGTCGATGTTGGACTCGTTGATCCCGCCGATGGCCACCACCGGCACCTCCACCACGTTCTTCACGGTGCGGATGGTGCGCGGCGAGGCCGGCCGGGTGTCCTGCTTGGAGCGGGTGGGGAAGATGCGGCCCACGGCCACGTAGTCCGCCCCCTCGGACTGGGCCTTCAGCGCCTCCGCCGGGTTGTTGGTGGAGGCGCCCACCAGCGTGTCGTCCGGCATGGCGTCGCGGGCGTCGCGGACGGGGGTGTCGTGGGGGCCCACGTGGACGCCGTCGGCGCCGGCCAGCGCGGCCACGTCCACGTAGTCGTTCACAATGAAGAGCACGCCCAGTTCGTGGCAGAGCCGCCGCAGCCGCCGGGCGTCCGCTGCCAGCCGCTCCCGTGGGGTCCGCTTGTCCCGTAGCTGGATGAGGCGGGCGCCGCCGGCGGCGGCCTCGCGGATCACCGTCTCCACGTCCCGGCCGCGGGTGTGCTCCGGGTCCACAATGACGTAGAGGCCGCGCACCAGCTTGCGCCGGTCCTCCCGCTCCCGCATGGCCCGTCCTCCCCGTCAAAGGGCCGGTCCCTCCCCGGAAGGACCGGCCCGGGCTTGCTCCGCGCTCTGGCGCCCCTAGGTCTCCCGGGCGGAGAGCCGGGCCCGGTCCCGCGTCCGGTCCACCAGCGCGTGGAAGCCGCGCGGGTCCGGGATGCCCCGGATGGCGAAGTTCTGCACCGTGCCCGCCGTCTGGCAGACGATGTCCCCGTAGTCCAGCAGGGTGGCCAGCACGCCGCTGCGCTGGATGCTCATGTCCTCCACGTCCACCAGGTCCGCCGTGGAGACCCGCAGGTCGAACCAGTGGCGCTTCGTGGAGTCGATGAGCCGCTGGTTGGTGACCACCCAGAGGTCGTTGTCGTAACGGTACTTGGCCAGCACGGCCCGGAAGCCCCAGTAGGCCGCCCATAGCGCCGCCACGGCCCACGCCGCCAGTTCCGCCGTCCGGGGCAGGTCCAGCCGCAGCGTCAGGACGGCGGCGGCCACGGGGCCGGCGACGGTCAGCAGGATGAGGGCGGCCAGCCGCGGGTAGAGGGAGAGCCAGTGCCGCCGCCGGAACCCCACCACGGTCTCGCCCTCCTGGAGCGGGTAGGGGAGCCTGGGCTGGCGGACGGGCAGGTCCGGGGCATCCGCCGCGGCCATGCATCACCTCCGCTGGGCGCCGGCCGTATGCCGGGGCCGCCGTGCGCCGCGCCCATTGTACCGCACGGCGTCCCGCCGGCGGAACGGCACCCTCGTCATTCCGTAAAACCGGGGAACTGGATGTTGCGGAACCATCTCGGAGGCCGGGGGTAGCCTGTTCTGATTATGTGCCGGCTCAACCGGCGTGGTGTGCTGGACATAAGACGTAGGCCCCGTCGCAGGTGGCGGCCGTCCCGCGGGTGGGGGCGGGCCGCCGCAGGAAGGGGAGCACAGACGTGCAGCAGCAGCCCGAGATGAACCGATTCCTGGCCCTGCGCGGCCAGCCGGTCCTGGCGGCGGACGGGGATAAGATCGGCAACGTGGAGGAGATCTACTACGACGAGGCCACCGGCGTGCCGGAGTGGATCGGCATCGGCACCGGCTTCCTGGGCCGGAAGCGGCTGGTGGTCCCGGTAGAGGGCGCCCGGATCCAGGAGGGGGAGCAGGCGGCCGTCCAGGTGCCGTACTCCAAGGACCAGGTGAAGGACACGCCGGAGGTCCCGGCGGACCAGATCCCGGAGGAGACGGAGCGAGAGCTCTACCGGCACTACGGCCTCCAGCCGTCCCGGGAGCGGTCGGAGACGCAGCTCCCGGGGGGCGGCGCGCCCGCGCCGGAGGCCCGCGGGGAGCCGCCGCCGGGGCACCACGGCTTCACCCAGGGCGAGGCGAGCATGACGCGCTCTGAGGAGGAACTGCGCGTGGGCAAGCGCCCGGTGGATCGCGGGCGGGCCAGGCTCCGCAAGTGGGTGGAGACGGAGCCCGCCAGCGAGGAGGTGGAGCTCACGGAGGAGCGCGCGCGGGTCACGCGGGAGCCCATGAACGAGCCCGCCTCTGGGGCGCAGATCGGCGAGCAGGAGGCCGAGGTCACCCTCCACGGCGAGGAGCCGGTGGTGGGGAAGGAGACGGTGGCCAAGGAGCGGGTGACCCTGGAGCGGGAGGAGGAGACCCGCCGCGAGACGGTGGGCGACGAGGTCCGCAAGGAGCGCGTGGACGTAGAGGGTGACGTGGAGGAGGAGGACCGGGGCCGCCCGTAGGCGGCCGCCGCGTCCAGGCCCATGAGCGACGCCGGACCGAAGCGGGACCGGCCCGAAGGGGAGCCCGGCGGGGCAGAGCTGGTCCGCCATGAGGAGGTACTCCGCGTCGGGAAGGAACGGGTGCCCCGCGGCGCCGTCCGCGTGCGGAAGCGTGTGGAGACGGAGCACGTGGAGGAGCTCGTCCCGCGGGACGTGGAGCGCCTGGAGGTGGAGCACGCCGCCCCCAACCCGGACGACTCCGGGGAGATCGAAACGCTGCCGGACGGCTCCCTCTCCATCCCCGTGCTGGAGGAGGAGCTGGTGGTGACGCGCCGCACGGTGGTGCGGGAGCGGATCATCCTCCGCCGGCGGGTGGTGACGGAAACGGCGCCCGTGGCCGCCGACCTCCGGCGGGAGCGCGTGGAGATCGAGGCGGACCCGGAGGTGCAGGACCGCGTAGACGAGCGCGACCGGTAGGGGCCGCGCGGAACGACGGCGCGCCGGCGCCCCCGCGCCGGAGACGGCGCAGGCGGGGTGCCGGCGCGTCATGTCCGTTGACGGTCCGCCGGCCGGCCGGTATCATGGTGCACACAACCGAAGAGCAACGCCGAATCTCCGGGATGCCCGGGGAACGGGGGACCCAACCGATTGGGGCGAATCCTGTCCCGCGCACGGGGACAGGTAGGTTCACTCCTTGCACCGAGCCCGTCAGCTAACCTCGTAGGCGCAAAAGGAGGGATCACACCGTCGGCGTGGAGGGCCGGGGCTGCGTCCCCGGCCCTTTTCGTTCGCCGGCACCGCATGGCCCGTCGCATCGTTATCCTGGGGCTCCTCGCCGCCGCGCTCGTCCCGCTGCTGCCCGTCCTCCACCCTTACTGGTACGAACGGGAGCCGGCCCGCCGGCCGGAGTACGGCGTGAACTTCAGTTGCCGCCACGCCGCCTGGCTGGGCCTGGACTGTCGGGAGACCTACCTGGCCATCCTGGACGATCTCCAGGTGAAGCACCTGCGCCTCTCCGTCTACTGGAGCGACGTGGAGCCTTCCCCCGGCCGGTACGACTTCGAGCACCTGGACTGGCTGCTGGACGAGGCGGCGGAACGGGACGTGCAGGTGCTGCTGACGGTGGGGGTGAAGGCGCAGCGGTACCCGGAGTTCTACCCGCCGGAGTGGCTGGTGAGCGCGGCGGAGGTGCCCGCCCGCTTCACCTTCGCGGAGGACGCGGAGGTGGAGGCCCGCGCGCTGGCGTTGGTGCGGCACACGGTGGAACACTACGCGCACCACCCGGCTGTGGCCGCCTGGCAGGTGGAGAACGAACCGTACCTGCCCAACATCGGGCCGGAGAAGGGCTGGAGCGTGGGCCGGGACCTGGTGCTGCGGGAGATCCAGGTGGTGCGGGAGACGGACCCCCTGGGCCGGCCCGTGGTGGTGAACCACGCCAGCCACCACCGCTTCGACCCGTACTGGCGTGACATCCTGGCCACGGCGGACGTGCTGGCCCAGAACGTCTACACCCGCAAGCCGTTCCCCCTCTCGTGGCTGGGCGGGCTCTACGTCTCGCCCTACCGGCTGGGTCCCTTCACGGCGGACCTGTCGCGGCAGGCCCGCGCGGCGGACCAGGCGGGGAAGGCGCTGTGGATCACGGAGCTGCAGGCGGAGCCATGGGAGCGGGCTGACGTGCGGCTGCTGCGGCAGGAGCAGATCGGGAGCATCGACCTGCGGCGGTTGGAGGAGAACCTGCGGCTGGCCGCCAACTCCGGCGCCACCCGGGTCTACCTGTGGGGCGCCGAGTGGTGGTACTACCAGCTCGAAGCCTTCGGGGACGACCGCTGGTGGCAGGCGGCGCGGGAGATCTTCGCCGAGGAGATTGACGCGGCGACGCGGCTGGACACCTGGCCGCTCCCGGCGCGGCCGGGCCCGGCGGGCGGTGTTGCGTAACGCGCGGCACCGCTATAATCGTGGCGTCCGTCCCTGACCGGACACACGCAATCCACCCGATGGAGCGACCCCGCCATGGCGACGCTGCACCGTGACCCCGCCGGCCTCGCCACGCCCCTGTGGCAGGAGCGGCTGCTGAGCGGCTGGTACGACGGTTGCGCCTACGAGGGGTGCCTGGAGGCGGCGCTGCTGCCGGATGGCCTCCGGCTCAGCCCGGCCCGCTGGGTCTCCCGCAATGAGGCGCTCACCCTCTCCTACGACGACCTGATCAGCGTGTACGTGCACGCCTCCCGCGTC
>DATCLE010000081.1:0-6687 GCA_036564075.1 Dehalococcoidia bacterium | reverse complement strand
GCGGTGGGGGTGGCGCAGTACGGCTACCTGGTCTGGCGGACGTACGACCCGCCCGCCGCGGCGCCCCTGGGTGTGGCGGCCCACAACCTGGAGGAGTTCTGGTGGGTGGTCAGCGGGAAGGAGTGGCAGGGGCAGATGCTGGCCTTCGGTCCCCGGGAGCTGATCACGGAGCGGCTGCCCCTCTTTGCCCGGTACTTCGGCCGGGACTTCGCCCTGGCCGGCCTCCTGGTGCCGCTGGGGGTCCTGGTGCTGCGGCCGTGGCGACTGAACGTGTTCCTGCTGCTGGTGGCGGTGGGGAACGGGCTCTTCGCCCTGACCTATGACATCCCGGACATCTTCGTCTACCTGCTGCCGTCCTACCTCGTGGCCACCATCTACCTGGGCGCCGCGTGCGAGGCCATCCTGCGCCGCCTGGAGGGCCGGGCCGCGGCGCCGGCGTTCCTCCTGGCCCTGGCCACGGTGCCCGCGGTGCTCTACGTCTGGAACCGCGCGGTCCTGACCCAGACCCACAACGCCCATGACGCCCACCGCATTGAGGCGAATCTGGCGGCGGCCGGGCACGACGCGTACATCCTGGTGCTGGACTACAAGCCGCAGATGTACTACTGGTACTACCTCTACGGCGAGGGCTGGCACCGGCGGAACATCCGCGTGGAGCAGATCCACCACGCGGCGGAGGCCGCCGCCTACGCCCGGAGCGGGACCGGGCCCGCCGTCTACTGCGACGGCCCGGAGGCGTGCGACGCCCTGGCGGAGGCGGGGCTGCGGCTCATCCCTCGGGGCGACGCCTTCTACCAGGCGCTCCCGTAGCCGGGCGTGCCCGGCGGCTGCACCGGCACCGGAGCCGCCTACCGTGTGGCGACGGCGGGGTTCTTCTGGCGCGGCAGGCGGTACCAGAGGTCGTCCAGGAAGGCCAGCTCCTCCTCCGTGAGCCGCACGTCCACGGCGGGCAGCGTCTCCCGGAGCTGCGCCGCGCGGCTGGCGCCCAGGATGGCGCTGGTGATGCCGGGCCGGCCCAGGACCCACGCCAGGGCCACCTGCGCCAGCGGCCGCTCCCGCGGGGTGAAGAACTCCCGCATGGCCTCCACCGCGTCGAAGGCGGCGTCGTGCCAGTAGCGCTCCTGGTAGAGCTGGCCGGCGCGGCGGAGGGTGAAGCGGGTCCCCTCCTCCGGCTCCTGGCCCTTGCGGTAGCGGCCGGTGAGGAAGCCGCCGGCCAGCGGGTTGTAGGCGATGATGCCGATCCCCTCCTGCTGGCACAGGGGGACCACCTCGTGCTCGATCTCACGGAACAGGAGGTTGTAGCGGGGCTGGTCGCTGGCCAGGCGTTCCCAGCCGTGCCGGTCGGCGATGCCCAGCATGAGGGCCATGCGCCACGCCGGGTAGTTGGAGACGCCCACGTAGCGGACCTTGCCCCAGCGCACCAGGTCGTCCAGGGTGCGGACGATCTCCTCCAGCGGGGTGGTGGGGTCCACCTGGTGCATCTGGTAGAGGTCGATGTAGTCGGTGCCCAGGCGGCGGAGGGAGGCGTCCACGGCCTCGAGGATGTGGCGGCGGGAGGAGCCGCGGTCGTTGGGTCCGGTGCCGGTGGCGCCGGTGCACTTGGTGGCCAGGACGAAGCGGTCGCGCCGGCCCTGGAGCCAGCGTCCCACGATCTCCTCCGTCCGGCCCACCGTCTCCAGGGTGCCGCCCAGGGGGTAGACGTCTGCCGTATCGATGAAGTTGACGCCGGCGTCCGCGGCGGCGTCCATGATGGCGAAGGCTTCGCGTTCGTCCGCCTGGTTGCCGAAGGTCATGGTGCCCAGGCAGATCTCGCTGACCTTGAGGCCGGTGCGGCCCAGGGAGCGGTACTCCACGGTGGAACCTCCTGCTGCGGGGCGTCTGGAACCGGCGTCAGGCTACCACCGCGCCGGCGGGCGGGCAAGGGACCGGTTGCGGTGGGGGCGGCCGGTGCGGGACTACCCCTGGCCGTCCAGCACCATCTGCGTCTGGATGACCACCGCCAGCAGGCGACCGTCCTCCCCCGTGACGCGGGTCTGCCACACCATGGTCCGGCGGCCCTTGTGGAGCGGCGTACACTCCGCCCGCACGGTGGTGCCGGCGCGGCCCGCCGCCATGAAGTTGGTCTTGGACTCAATGGTGGTGGTGCCGGCGCCGGGCGGCAGGTTCAGGACGGTGGCGGCGCCGCCCAGCGTGTCGGCCAGGGCCATGATGGCGCCGCCGTGCATGACGCCGGGCACGGTGCAGAGGTCGTCCCGCACGGTGATCTCCGCCGTGACGCGGTCCGGTGTGGCCTCCAGGAAGCGGAGGCCCAGGAGGTCCGGGAAGAGGCCCTTCACCCGCTCCTGGAGGGTGGCTGCGTCCATGGTTCCTCCTTCGTTGCTGCGGAGCTACCCGCGCTGCCTACTCGAAGACGCCCGCCGCGGCGTAGGCGGCGATCTCCTCGTCCGTCATCCCCAGCACCTCGCGGCAGACCTCGTGGGTGTGCTCGCCCAGGAGCGGCGCCGCCCGGGCCGGCCCCGCCGCCACGCCTTCGATGCGGAACGTCTGCGTCAGCACCGCGTGCTCGCCGATCTCCGGGTGCGGCAGGCGGCGGAAGAAGCCGCGGTGGGCAAGCTGCGGGTCCTGGAACAGGTCCTCCGCCCGGGCCACCACGCCGGCGGCCACCCCCGCCGCCTGGAGCCGCTCCGCCAGGGCGAAGGGCTCCTCCTCCGCCGTCCAAGCGGCGATGAGGGCGTCCAGCTCCGCCTCGTGTGCCTTGCGGGCCTCGAAGGTGGCGAAGCGGGGGTCGGCGGCCGCCTCCGGGTGGCCCAGCGCCCGGCACAGGGCCGCCCACTCTCCGTCGTCCGTCACCGTCACGGCGATCCAGCGGTCGTCGCCGCGGCAGGGATAGACGTTGTTGGGCGCGGCGTAGTCCTCCCGGTTGCCGCGGCGCGTGGCCATGCGGCCCGTGAGCTGGAGGTCCAGGAGGAGCGGCGCCAGGAAGTGGAGGGAGGTCTCCAGCTGGGCGTGGTCGATGTACTGGCCACGGCCGGTGGCGTCCCGCACCTCCAGGGCCACCAGGATGGCCGTCAGGAGGAACGGCCAGGAGACGAAGTCCGTGTAGGCGGAGTAGGGGCCCAGGGGCTCGCCGCCCTCCAGGCCGGTGAGGTCGTACCAGCCGCTCATGGCGCTAGCGATCTGCCCGTAGCCCCGGTGGCGGGCGTGGGGGCCCCACTGGCCCTGGAGGGAGTGGCTGGCCATGATGATGCGCGGGTTCCAGGCGCTCACCTGCTGGTAGGTGAGGCCCCAGCGGGCCATGACGCCCGGGACGAAGGTCTCCAGCAGCACGTCCGACCGCTCCACCAGCCGCCGGACGATCTCCCGCGCCTCCGGCTTCTGGAGGTTGAGGGCCAGGGAGAGCTTGCCCGCGTTGTAGGCGGCGAAGTAGCCGGAGCGGTTGAGCCCGCGGACGCCGCCGGCGTACGGCGTGCCCACCCGCAGCGTGTCCGGGTGGACCTGCGACTCGATCTTGATGACCTGGGCGCCGAAGTCCGCCAGGTGGCGCGCCGCGGAGGGCCCGGCCACCGTGGTCCCGAAGTCCAGGACACGGAGGCCGGCCAGGGGCAGGGCGGGATCGGGCTCGGGCAACGGCACGGGACTCCTCCTACACGGCGCCGGCGCTCCGGAGCGCGGCCAGCTCCGCGGGCGTCAGGCCCAGCTCACCGTAGAGGGCGGCGTTGTGCTGGCCCGGCTCCGGCGGACGGCCGCGGGGCTCCCAGCGGGCGCCGCCCATGCGCACCGGCGGGCCCGGCACCCGGACGGGCGGTGCCCCGTCCCGGAGGGTGACGGTCCGCCAGGCGTCGCGGGCGGCCAGGTGGGGGTCGTCCCCCACCTCCCGCAGCGTCTGGGCGGGCGCCAGCATGACGCCGTGCTGGATGGCCCACGCCAGCAGCTCCGCCTTGGTCTTGGTGGCGAAGTACGGGGCGAAGGCCGCCTCCAGCTTCGGCGGCAGCTCGCTGTCCTGCATGAGGTCCACGGCGCTCCAGTCCAGCTCCTGGAGCCACGGCGGCGCCATCCCCTCGTCCGCCATGCGGCGGACCAGCGCCTGCATCCCCCGCGCGCCGATGTGCCCCGTCAGGAACATCCAGACCACGTAGCCGTCCTTGCAGCGGTAGACGGCGCGGAGCCGCGTGGTGGAGCCCATGTCCCGGGCGGAGCCGCGGCGGCGCAGGTTCACGCGGGCCAGGTCCCAGTGCTGGTACGTGTGGGTGAGCATCCAGACGCCGGTGTCCCGCAGCGCCACGTCCACGCGCGCACCCTCCCCAGTGCGGCGGCGCCGGCGCAGCGCCAGCAGCGTGGCCGCCACGGCGTGCATGCTGCCGTGCAGGAACGATTGGTACGGCGCGGAGGGCTTGATGGGCGGGCCGTCCGCGGGGCCGGTCATGTGGAGGTAGCCGCTCATGGCGAAGTGGACCAGGTCCGAGCCGCGCCAGCCCGCGTACGGCCCGTCCTGCCCGAAGGGGCTGAGGGAGGTGATCACCAGGCCCGGATGGTCCCGCCGGAGCTCTTCCGGGTCCAGGCCCAGCGCCGCCAGGCGCCCGGGGGGGAGCGCCTCCAGGAGCACGTCCGCCGTGGCCAACAGGCGGCGGACCAGGGCACGGCCCTCCGGGCGCTCCAAGTCCGCGGTAACGCTGCGCTTGCCCAGGCTCCAGGCGGCCCAGGCCAGGCCGGTGCCCGCGCCGGGGCCGTCCTCCAGGCGCGGGGGGAGCGTCCGGGCCGGGTCGCCGCCGGGGGGCTCCACCTTGATCACGTCGGCGCCCAGGTCGGCGAAGGTCTTGCCCGCCAGCAGGGGCTCCGGGCCGGGGAGCTCCACCACCCGGTACGCACCCAGGGGACGGTCTACGGGATCGGTCACGCTGGCCCTTTCATGCAGTGGTGTGCCCTGAGGTGGCTCCCATGATCCCGCATGGCGGCCCGGCGCGTCAACTCGCCGGGCGGGGGCGGCGCTGCGGACGGTTGATCCGCGGGCGGGACTGGGGGTATGCTCCCGTGCAGCGACGCGGGGGCGTCGCGAGACTGAGGGCCGGCCCAACCGGAGGGTGGGCATGGTCGTGGAGGGGGAGAAGGCCATGGGCAAGCTGGACGGGAAGGTCGTGGTCATCACCGGGGCCAGCCGGGGCATCGGCAAGGAGATCGCCAAGCTGTTCGCGGCGGAGGGGGGCAAGGTGGTCTGCGCGGCCCGGACGCTTCGGGAGGGGGAGCACCCGCTGGAGGGCTCGCTGGAGGCCACCGTGAACGAGATCCGGTCGGCCGGGGGCGAGGCCACAGCGGTGGCGGCAGACATCTCGCAGCCGGAGGAGTGCGAGAAGCTGATCCAGGCGGCGCGGGACACCTACGGGCCCGTGGACGTGCTGGTGAACAACGCCGCGCTCACCTACTTCATCCCGGTGAAGGACTACCCGCTCAACAAGTGGATGCGGTCCTGGGCGGTGAACTTCCACGCGCCCTTCATCCTGAGCAAGCTGGCGCTGGAGGACATGGTACCGCGGAAGAGCGGCAGCATTGTCAACATCTCCTCCGGCGCGGCCATCGGACCGGGACGCGGGCCGTACCGGGACGTGCCCATGGGGCGCGGCGGCACGTGCTACGGGGCGGAGAAGGCGGCGCTGGAGCGGTTCACCCAGGGGCTGGCGCAGGAGGTGTACGAGTACGGCATCTCCGTGACGTGCGTCTCGCCGTCCCAGGTGGTGCCCACGCCGGGCACGGTGTTCCACCGGCTGGTGCGCGGCATGGACGACCCGCGGGGGGAGCCGCCGGAGCTCATGGCCAAGGCGGCGCTGCTGCTGGCCACGGAGCCGCTGGACAAGGTGACGGGCCGGGTGACGTACAGCCAGGCCATCCTCAAGGAGTTCGGCTGGATCTCGGAGGCGCGCGGCGCGGGCGTGGACCGGCCGGGCAGCGGCTACAGCCAGATCTAGCCACGAGCCCTGAGGGACACGTCGAGCGGGGGGCCATCTCTGGACGGCCCCCCGCTCCTGCTGCCGGGCGCGGCTACTCGGGCCGGTGGTAGAGCTCGACTTCGCCGCTCTCCCGGACGGTATAGCCGTCGCCGACGTAGTCCTTGCTCCACGCCTTCCTGGCAAGGGGTTCGCCGCCGGTCATCTCCCAGCCCTCCAGCACGTAGCCCTCTGCCGTGATTTCGCTCATGTGCGTGTGGAAGTACCACGCGGTCCACCAAGGCCCGGGCAGGGTAAACGAGCCCACGTCCGGGCAGGAGATCCTGGCGCGTTCCGAGGTCTGGCCCGGGTCATAGACCAGCCTCAGGTCGCGGACCCGCCCGACGGCGTCGGCGGGAGAACTCGGATCGACCACGAGGTCTAGCTTCAACACTTCGAAGGTGCCGCCGCCGCGCTCGTTGCTCACGGAGCAGTCGGGTATGATGACCTCGAAGGCGGTGTTGACCAGGGGGCCCTGCCCCTTGACGACGAAGTCCGCGGGGTCAAGCTGGAGCTTCACCGTGGACGTGACCGATGACCGGATCTCGCCGCCCCGGAACCCGTTGCCCTGCCCTTCGGATTCGAACCGCAGCTCAAAGCTCAGGCACCGGCGCACGTAGTCTCTGGCCTGTTCCAGCGCGGGGTCCGGCGCGCCCGCCGACGCCAGGCCCAGGATCTGCGCCTGACGGTGCAGGGTGAGCCAGGCGGGGAT
>DATCLE010000080.1:0-5575 GCA_036564075.1 Dehalococcoidia bacterium | reverse complement strand
GCGCCGGCCTCGTGGACCTCCCAGCGCACCTCCACACCCGTGGCGGCAATGGCCTCCCTGGCCGCGCCGGTCACCTCCGGGCCGATGCCGTCGCCCGGGATCAGCACCGCGTCGTACGCCATACCAGCCTTCCTCCGCCCCGGCGCGTTGTCCCGCCGGGGGCGTCTCGGGTAGAATAGCCCTGACCCCAGGGGTGGGCGGGCCCGTAGCTCAGCGGTCAGAGCAGTCGGCTCATAACCGATCGGTCGCAGGTTCGAACCCTGCCGGGCCCACCACGCGTCCGCACCAACGCGGCGGGCCGGTCCGCCGTCCCGGGTGTCCAGGGGAGGGGCCCGTGCCCGCCAGCAGAGCAACCCTTGGGTTCAGCCCCCACAGCGGCTGGGCCTGCGTGGTGGCGCTGGCCGGCAGCATCGACGCGCCGGCCGTCGTAGCGCGGGGCCGCCTGGACCTCTCCGGCCCGTCCGTGCCGGTGCAGCCGTACCACGCGGCGCGGGGGCTGCCGCTCCCCCAGGCGGAGGCGCTGGTCCGCCGCACCCGGGAGGTGGCGCAGGAGCGGGCGGCCGCCGGCGTGGGCGGGATCCTGGCGGACCTGCGGGCCGCCGGGCACCAGGTGGCCGACGCCTGCATCCCCGGCGGGGGTACGGCGGTGCCCCCCTCACTGGCCTCCATCCTGGCTTCCCACCCGCTGGCCCACGCCGCCGAAGGCGAGCTCTTCCGCAGCGCCCTCCTGGACGCCGCGTCCGGGCACGGCCTGTCCGTCCTCTACCTCCCGGCCCGCGAACTCCCGGCCCGCGCCCGCACCGTGCTGGGCCGCGATGAGGGGGCCCTGCGGGAGGCGCTGGCGGCCATGGGGCGCGCCGTGGGCCCGCCCTGGCGCCGGGACGAACGCGAGGCGGCGCTGGCCGCCTGGCTGGCGCTGGCCTCCGCCTGACCGGCGACGCCTCACCCCGCCGCGCCGCGGATGATCTCGTGGATCTGCCGGAGCCCGTGGATCAGCGAGGGACCGGGCTGGAGGATGTCCGCGGACTTCACCTCGTAGATCCGGTCCGCGGCCACGGCGCTCACCCGGTCCCAGCCGGGCCGCGAGCGGATGCGCTCCTTCACCACCTTCTTCCCGCACCAGGAGGCGATGATCACCTCCGGGTCCCGCCGCACCACCTCGTCCGGGTCCACTACCCGCTCCGAGGCCGCCTGGCGGTGGCGGAACTCCGGGAAGAGATCCTCCCCGCCGGCCGCCTCGATGATCTCGGCCACCCAGCGGATGCCGGAGATCAGCGGGCGGTCCCACTCCTCAAAGAACACCCGGGGCCGCCGGGGCAGGGCGGCGGCGGAGCGACGCACCTCCTCCACGGCGGCCTCCATCTCCGCCACCAGGCGCTCCGCCGCCGGGGTGCAGCCAAGGACGCCGCCCACCAGGCGCACGGCCGCGTAGGTCTCCGCCAGGCTGCGCTGGTTCAGGGCGAGGACGGTGATGCCCGCCTTCACCAGGTCCCGGACGATGTCCGCCTGAAGGTCCGAGAAGGAGAGCACCAGGTCCGGTTGCAGCGCCAGGATGCGGTCCAGCCGGACGGTGGTGAAAGCGGAGACCCGCGGCTTCCGGCGGGCCTCCGGCGGCCGGGTGGCGTAGCCGGAGACGCCCACCACGCGGTCGCCCGCGCCCAGAGCGAAGGCGATCTCCGTGGTCTCCGCCGTGAGACAGACAATACGCTGCGGGTACGCTGAGCTGTCCATGGAGCGCTCCAGGTGCGGCAGCCGGGACCGGACGACGGCTCCATTCTACGGGGCCCGCGCCCTCTGGGGAAAGCACCGAGGCTCAAGCCCGCCCGCCCCTGGATCGATGATCGTAAGGAGCCTGCGCGGCACTCCCGGCGGCACGGTAGGGCCTCTTGCCCCTGGGCCGGGACGGCGCAGCCGACAGGAGGGGGCAGTGGGAAGGCCAACGGCGGGCGGCGCGGGCGCCGCGCTCCTGGGCCTGGCGCACGCGTTCGGCCGTGGCCGGCGGGCGCTGGCGCGGCTCTTCACGGCGGGACCCTCCGTGCTGAGCCAGTGGCAGCGCTTCCTGCTGGTGGGCTGCCTGCTGAGCGCTGCCGGCCTGGTGCCGGTGGTGGCGGCCCTGAGCCACCGGTCAGGGACGCTCCAACTGGCCAGCCTGACCTGCACGCTGGGCCTCTGCTGGTGGTGGGCCAGAGGGTACCGGCGCCGGGGGTTTCCCCTGTGGAGCACCCCCCTGGAGGCCGCGGCCCTCGTGGTGGTGAGCGGCGGCGTGGCCCACCCGGCGCACGCCCTGAGCATCTTCTACACCGGCCTCTACCTCCGCTCACTCTACGGCTCGCTGCCGGAGGCGCTGGGGCGGGCCGTCCTCTACCTGGCGGCGTACTTCGCCGCGGTGGCGCTGCTGGCCGACCCCGCCAGCAACCCGGTCCCCGCCTTCATCAGCGTGAGCCAGATCCCCGCGTTCATCTTCTCTGCCTGGCTCCTCAACACCCTGGGGCGGACGCTGGCGCAGCACGAGCAGGCGGCGGCCAGGGACCGCATCATCTCCCAAGCCAGCGCCCGGCTGGTGGCCGCCGCCGGGCCGGAGCAGATCTGGGCGGAGGTGCGTCGTGCCGGGCTGGCGCTGGTGGGGGGAGGCGCCGTGGCGGGCTTCGCGGCCGTGGACGGCCGGCACCTGGCGGCCCTGGACGAGACCGGCCGGCCCCTGACGGACGGTGCCGCCCGTGTCCGGCTCTCGTCCATCCGCGCGGCCATCCGCCGGGAGCTGGCGGCGGGACGGCCGGTCCGCCTCCGGGAGCCGCTGCCGGAGGTGCGGCGCATCTTCGGCCTCCCGCCGGAGTTCCGGCACCTGATCCTGGTGCCGGTGACCGTCCGCGGTGGGCTGGCCGGCCTGGCGGCGGTGGCCGCCCGCGGGCCGGTGCCGGACGGCAGGGTGGGCGCGCTGGCGTTCCTGACGCGGGAGGCGGGGCTGGCGCTGGAGCGCGCGGCCCTGGCGGAGGAGGTGCGGTCCAGCGAGGCCCGCTTCCGCTCCCTGGTCCAGAACGCCGTGGACGTCATCCTGGTGACGGACGCGGCCGGTACGGTGCAGTACGCCAGCCCCGGCGTGGAGCAGGCGCTGGGCCGGCCGCCGGCGGAGGTGTGCGGCCGGCCGTGCTGGGAGTGGCTCCACCCGGACGACGCGCCGGAGCTGCGGGCCCTGCTGGCGGCGCCGGGGCCCGGCACCCTCCGGCCGGTGCACCTGCGGGGACGCCACCGGGACGGCTCCTGGCGGTGGCTGGAGACCCGGGTGACCAACCTGCTGGCGGACCCGGCGGTGCGGGGCATGGTCATCAACCAGCACGACGTGACGGACCGGAAGGCGCTGGAGGCGGAGCTCCTGCACCAGGCCCAGCGCGACCCCCTCACCGGGCTGGCCAACCGGTCGCTCTTCCGGGAGCGGGTGGAGCAGGCCCTGGAGCGCAGCCACGGGCACGGAGGCCAGGTGGCCGTCCTGTTCATCGACCTGGACGAGTTCAAGACCGTTAACGACAGCCTGGGCCACATTGCCGGCGACCGGGCGCTGGTGGAGGTGGGGCAGCGGCTGCTGCGGCACCTGGGCCGGGACAGCGCCGATACCGTGGCGCGGCTGGGCGGTGATGAGTTCGCCGTGCTCCTGGAGGAGCTGTACAACGTCCACCAGGCCCGCCGCACGGCGCTGGGCATCCTGGAGGCGCTGCACCAGCCGCTGCACCTGGACGGGCGGGAGCTGATCATCGGCGCCAGCGTGGGCATTGCGGTGGGCCGCGGTGACGGCGTGGACGCGGACGAGCTGCTGCGCAACGCGGACGTGGCCATGTACGCGGCGAAGCGCCAGGGCAAGGGACGCTACGCCCTCTTCGAGCCCATCATGCACAGCCGGCTGGTAGAGCGGCTGGACCTGGTGGGCAGCCTGCGGCGGGCGCTGGAGCGGGGCGAGCTGGTCCTCCACTACCAGCCGGTGGTCTGGCTCCAGCCGGTGCGGATCATCGGGGTGGAGGCGCTGCTGCGGTGGGAGCACCCGGAGCGCGGCACCATCCCGCCCGGCGAGTTCGTGCCGCTGGCGGAGGAGACGGACCTGATCCGGCCCATCGGCCGGTGGGCGCTGCACGAGGCGTGCCGCCAGGTCCGGGCGTGGCAGGAGGCGTTCCCCATGGACCCGCCGCTGGCCGTGGGGGTCAACGTCTCGGCGCGGCAGATCCACCAGCCGGGCCTGATCAACGACGTGGCGGACGCCCTCCAGCGATCCGGCCTCCCGGCGGACCGGCTGGTGCTGGAGATCACGGAGACGGCCGCCATGCAGGACCCGGCGGTGACGGTGAAGCGGCTCCGGCAGTTGAAGGAGCAGGGGGTGCGGCTGGCCGTGGACGACTTCGGCGCGGGGTACTCCTCCCTGAGCCACCTCCGCCGCTTCCCCATCGACTTCCTGAAGATCGACAAGTCCTTCGTGGCGGGCGTGGGCAGCGAGCCCGAGGAGGCGGCCCTGATGGGCGCCATCATCCGGCTGGGCCACACCCTGGGCCTGCGGACGGTGGCAGAGGGGATCGAGACGGCGGCGCAACTGGCCCGGCTCCAGATGTTGGGGTGCGACACGGGCCAGGGGTTCCTCTTCTCCCGCCCGCTGGCGGCGCCGGACCTGGAGGCGCTCCTGGCCCGCGCCGCGGCCGGCGGCGGCTGGTGGCAGGCCGGGCAGGAGGCCTCGTCCGCCTGAGGCGGGCCGCCGTCAGGGGCAGGCCGCCCGATCCCGCGGGACGGGCCGCAGGCGGCCGGCTTCGTGCCGGAGCACGTGGACGGGCCGCCCGGCCGCCGGCTCGCGCACGCACGGCCCCTCCACGTTCACCAGGGTGGAGCCGTTGTCGTAGAGGGTGGCCGCCACGTCCGGCAGCCACGCCGCGTTGTCCCAGCGATCCGTCCAGATGCCGTGGGTGACGTAGATGGTGCTGCCCGGCTCCGGCGCCGGCAGCGTGCGGCGCAGTTCCGTCACCAGCACCCGGTAGCGCTCCGCTGCGAAGGCCTGGCCGCCGTTCTCCTCGGCGGTGCGCCAGGCGAAGAGCAGGAGGACGGCGGCCAGGCCGCCGAGGGCCGCTACCGCCGCCGGGCCGCCGGCGCGCTCCTGGGCACGCCGGAGGGCTTCGGCGCCCAGCCAGGCGGCGCCGGTGAAGAAGGGGACGGAGGCCAGGTAGAGGTAGCGGGGCGCCGGCAGGTCCTCCCAGAGGGTGAAGGGGAGGAGGGCCAGCAGGCACCAGAGGGCCAGGAACCGGGCCATGTCCGGCCCGCGGACCGCCGCCCAGAGCCCCAGCGCGGCCACGGCGGCGGACGCGGCCAGGGGGAGCGGGTTCAGCGCGTCCGGCCGCACCGTCACCAGCGGCACGGCCAGCCGGGCCAGGTACAGGACCAGGTTGCGGAGCGCGTGGAGACCCAGCCCGTAGGACTCGTCGCCCAGCGCCTCCCGGCCCCACTGGGGCAGCACCGCCAGGGCGGCGCCCGCGGCCCCCACCACCACGAACGGCGCCGCCACGGCCAGGAAGCCGCGCACGTCCCGCGTCCGGGCGAAGCGGGCCAGCCA
>DATCLE010000079.1:0-2890 GCA_036564075.1 Dehalococcoidia bacterium | reverse complement strand
TGGATGGTGTGGTCGTACGTGCGGCGGTCCACGGGGTAGGGGTGGCCGTCCTTGCCGCCGTGGGCGAAGCTGTAGCGCACCGGGTCCCGCGTGCTGGGCCGGGCGCCGTAGATGACCTCCGCGGCCAGCGCCAGCGCCCGGACGGCCTGCGGGCCGATGCCGGGGGTGGCCAGCAGCGCCTCAAAGTCCCGGGGGTAGGCCTGGTGGGCGGCCGCCAGGACCCGCCGCAGGGAGTCCGGCCGGAGGTCCGCCGGAGTGACGTGGTGGCGGGCCGGAAGGTCCAGCCGCTCCGGGTCCCCCAGTGTCCGCAGCACGCGCTCCGGGTCCTCCCGCGCCAGGGCGGCGCTGGCCTCCCGCGCCGGGCCGCTCTCCGCCGCCACCATGTTGAGCACGGCGGCCGTCGCATCGGAGCAGACGGCGGCGTGCGGCTCGCAGACGAAGTCGGCCACGGCCGCCGAGTGCCAGTGGTAGCGGCGGGCCCAGCCGCTGGCCCCGTTCATCCCCTGCTGCACCACGGCCCAAGCGCCGTCCTGGGTGAAGAAGAGGGTGTGGTGGTAGATCTGGTAGCCGTCCTGGAGGGCGCTGCTGTCCACCTTGGCCGTCATGCGGGAGACGTAGACCAGCCTGCCGGCGTCCACACCGAACCGGTCGCCGAAGGCCTCCACCTCCCGGGGCGTTTGCCGGGAGGTCCGTCCCTTGCCCCCCGCCACGAAGAGGCCCGTGTCCCGCTCCAGCCCGCGCAGCCCCTCTTTGAGCGCGCCGCAGACGGTGGTGGTGACGCCGGAGGAGTGCCAGTCGAAGCCCAGCAGGCAGCCGAAGGCCTGGAACCAGAAGGGGTGGGAGAGCCGCTCCAGCATGACGTGCGGGCCGAACTCCTCCACCACGGCCAACGTCACCTGGCGGGCCAGGCGGACCATGCGCTGGAAGAGCCAGGGCGGGGCGTGGCCGCCGTGGAGCGGCAGGTGGGAGATGCCGGTGCGGGCCATGGCAGCCTCCGGTCCGAAGCATCCGGACGCGGCTCAGGTATAGCACGGGTGTTCTAGCCTGTCAACGGACCGGCTGCGCCGGCGGCCCGCGGGAACTGTCACGAAACTGTTACGCCGGGACGTACCACCGCCCCCGCGGACGTGGTAGCGTACGGCAAGCCCGCCCCGGGAGGACGGTTGCATGCCCCGCGTCCTTGTGGTGGAAGACGAACGGCCCATCCGCGCCCTGATCAGCCTGGCGCTGCGGGAGGACGGGCACCAGGTGGAGGAGGCGGAGGACGGTGAGGCGGCGTGGGAGCGGCTCCAAGCAAACCCGCCGGACCTCCTGCTGCTGGACCTCCGGCTGCCGCGGTTGAGCGGCGTGGAGCTCTTGGAGCGGCTCCGTCAGGGCGGCGGCCTCCCGTGCCCCGTGGTGGTGATGACCGCGTACACGCTGAGCCCGTCGGACCGGGCGGCGCTGGACGGCCTGCCCCTCCTCCGCAAGCCCTTCGACCCGGAGGACCTCCAGCGCCTGGTCCGGGCCGCGGTGGAGGGCAGGCGGCGCACCCGGCGGTGACGCACGCCGGGCGCCGAAATCGAGAGAGGTTTGCAACGGCAGGGGGACCAGCGGCCTGGTATCATAGCCCTGGTAACCGCACGTCATTGGCCCGCTCGCGGGGTGGCGTCAAGCCCCGCCGGACGCTCGATGACCGGCACGGTACCAGGCACGTAAAGGAGGTCATCGGGTGTCCTACCAGGATAAGACCCTCACCTGCGTGGAGTGCGGCAACACGTTCGTGTTCACCGCAGGCGAGCAGGAGTTCCACGCGTCCAAGGGGTTCACCAACGAGCCCAAGCGCTGTCCCGACTGCCGGGCGGCCCGGCGGGCCCGCCGGGAGGGTGAGCCCGCCCCCGCCGCGGCGCGACCGCGCGACCGCGAGCTGTACGTGGCCACGTGCGACCGCTGCGGCAACGAGGCGCGCGTCCCCTTCCAGCCGCGGGGCGACAGGCCCGTCTACTGCTCCGACTGCTTCCGGATCATGCAGCCGGCCACCGGCCGTAGCCGGCGCTAGCACGGGAGAGGACGAGACGCGAACGGGGGCGCTGCGAGCGCCCCCGTTCGCGTCTCGTCACCCCGGGCAGGCTTCCCTCACCCGCCGGCCAGGTGGACGGTGTTGGCCAGCAACATGGTCACGGTCATGGGCCCCACGCCGCCCGGCACCGGCGTAATGGCAGCCGCCTTCCGCGCCACCGCCTCGAAGTCCACGTCCCCCACCAGCCGCCAGCCGCGCTTGCGCGTTGGGTCCTCCACCCGGTTGGTCCCCACGTCGATGACCACGGCCCCCTCCCGCACCATCTCCGCCGTGACGAAGCGCGGGCTGCCCATGGCCGCCACCAGGATGTCCGCCCGCCGCGCCTCCGCGCCCACGTCCGCGGTCCCCGTGTGACAGACCGTCACCGTGGCGTTGGCGCCCGGCGCCTTCTGCATCAGGAGGGCGGCCAGCGGCTTGCCCACCAGGTTAGACCGGCCCAGGATGACTACGTGCTTGCCCGCCGGGTCATACCCGGAGCGCACCAGCATCTGCTGGATGCCGGCCGGCGTGGCCGGGCGCGGGCCCGGCTCCCCCGCCAGCAAGCGACCCAAGTTCAGCGGATGGAGGCCGTCGGCGTCCTTGTCGGGGTCCATGGCGTGCAGCGCCGGCACGGGGTCGATGTGGTCCGGCAGGGGGAGCTGGATGATCATCCCGTGGAAGCGGGGATCGGCGTTGACGTCGCGCACCAGACCGGTGAGGGACTCCGTGCTGGTGGCGTCGGCGGCCAGGTGGATGGTCTCGGAGAAGATGCCCACCTCCTCGCACGCCTGGCTCTTGCCCTGCACGTAGGAGAGCGAGGCCGGGTTCTCCCCGACCAAGATGAAGGCCAGC
>DATCLE010000078.1:0-5006 GCA_036564075.1 Dehalococcoidia bacterium | reverse complement strand
CCGCACGTCGATGGCCATGCCCAGGACGGTGTTGATGAGGCAGAGGGCGTGGGCGCCCGCCTCCGCCACCGCCCGCGCCACGGCCACAATATCGCCCACGTTGGGGGTCAGCTTCACAATGACGGGCAGCGTGGTCTCCCGCAGCACGGCGCGGGTGACCTCCGCCGCCAGGTCCGGGTCCTGGCCGAACTCCATGCCCCCGACGTCCACGTTGGGGCAGCCCAGGTTCAGCTCCAGGGCGCTGACGCCCGGCACGCCCTCCAGCCGCGCCGCCAGCTCCGCGTTCTCCGCCACCGTCTCCCCGTTGATGTTGACAATGACGGGCACGGACCAGGTGGCCCAGACGGGCGCCACCCGGCGGACCAGGGCCTCCACGCCGATGTTCTGGAGGCCGATGGAGTTCAGCATGCCGGCCGGCGTCTCGCAGGTGCGCGTCTGGGGGTTGCCGCGCCGGGGGCGAAGGGTGACGCCCTTGCTGACCACGGCGCCCAGCCGGCCGATGTCCAGGACGGCGGCGTACTCCAGCCCGTTGCTGAAGGTGCCGGAGGCCGTCATGACGGGGTTGGCCAGGGTGAGGCCGCGCTTGCTGCCGGGCGCCAGGTCCACGCTGAGGTTCATGGGACGGTCCGCCCTCCTCCGGGGTCGATTATAGGGCCGGCGGCGGCCGGGTGTCGAACGGGCGGGCACGGACAGGGGGCGGACCGTCCGTGGACGGCCGCCCCCTGCCTGCTCAGTGCGCTCCCGCTGTCTAGAACTCGTCGTCGATGCCGGCGCCAACCAGGCCGCGGTTGCTGCGCCAGCGACCGAGCGAGCTCACCCCGTCGTTGTCCCAGTAGCTGTCCTCGGTAGAGTTGCGGAACTCACGGGTCTCACCGCAGAGCTTGCACGTGCCCTTGCTGGTGGCACCGTTCGGCGCGGCGATGATCCAGTGGTGCCGGCAACTCGCGACGGGCTTGGGGTCGCGCTCTTCGACAGCAGGCCCTTGCTGCGTCATCGGATCCCCCTACCTCCTTGGAGTGCCTGCACTAGAGATACGATGCCCAGCCTTCGCTGGATCCGCATCGGATGGCCATGCTAGCACGGATGCGGGACCATGTCAAGGTATTTACGGTATCTACGGTATTCCTATTGTAAATTCTTGACACCCCGTAGGGCGCGGTGCTACCATGCCCATGGTAGTAAACGGACGAGCGCGCCGAATGTGACCGGCCCCTGCCGTTTCTCCCCTGCGCGGAGCGGCGCGGAGTGCCAGGATGCAAACCACCAAGAGCCAGATCCTGGAGGTGCTGAAGCGGACCGGCGGGAGCACCGTGGACGAACTGGCCCAGCGTCTGGGCCTGGCGCCCATGACCATCCGGCAGCACCTCACCACGCTGGAGCGTGACGAGCTGGTCTACGCATCGGAAGTGCGGCGCCCCACGGGGCGGCCGCACTACGTATATCGGCTCACGGAGAAGGGGGACGAGACCTTCCCGCGCCGCTATGACCGGCTGGCCACGCTGCTCCTCCAGGAAGTGGGCGGGCTGGACCCCCGGGAGATCGAGGGCCGCACGGCGGAGGAGAAGACGGCCCTGGTCTTTGAGAAGGTGGCGGACCGGCTGGCCCAGCAGTACGCCGCGCGCCTGGCGGGCAAGTCCCTGGAGGAGAAGGTGGCGGAGGTGGCCGCCATCCTCCACACGGAGGGCGGCTTCGCCGACTGGGCCAGGACGGAGCGCGGCTTCGAGATTCGGGACTACAACTGCGTCTACCGCCGCGTGGCCGCCACCAGCGGCCAGGTGTGCCAGTGGCACGTGCGGCTGCTGAGCCGCCTCTTGGGCACGGGGGTCCGCTGCGACGAGCGGCTGAGCGCCGGGGGCGAGTGCTGTCGCTTCGTCATCGAGGTCCCGGAGGGCCTGGGTGCCCGCACCTGGGAAGGGCAGGACCAAGCCTGAAGACTGAGGTTTGCGCATGAGTGAGTCAGTGCGGCAGGGCCGGGACGCTGCGGTCACCGAGCAGGCCGTCATCGACGCGCTGCGGCGCGTCCAGGACCCGGAGCTGCATCGGGACGTTATCTCCCTCAACATGATCCGGGACGTGCGGATCCAGGACGGGCAGGTCTCCCTGCGGCTGGTGCTCACCACGCCGGCGTGCCCGGTGCGGCGGGACTTCCAGCAGCAAGTGGAGGAGGCCGTCCTGGCGGTGCCCGGCGTCCGGTCCGTGACGGTGGAGATGGGCGCGGAGGTGCGCGCCACGCGGCCGGAAGGGAACAAGCGGCCCGTGGAAGGCGTGCGCAACATCATCGCCGTGGCCAGCAACAAGGGCGGCGTGGGGAAGTCCACGGTGGCCGCCAACCTGGCGGTGGCGCTGGCGCAGAGCGGGGCCTCCGTGGGCCTCATGGACGCGGACATCACCGGGCCCAACATCCCCACCATGTTCGGCTTTGAGCCCGGCTTCATGGCCCAGGAGAACCGCGGCCTCTCCGCAGTGGAGCGCTACGGCGTGCGGGTGACCTCCCTGGGCTTCCTGCTGGCCCGCGGCACGCCGGTGGTGTGGCGGGGGCCCATGGTGGGCAGCGCGGTCCGGCAGCTCCTCCACGATATCCAGTGGGGCGACCTGGACTACCTGGTCATCGACCTGCCGCCCGGCACGGGCGACGCCTCCATGAGCATGGCCCAGGAGGCGCCCATCAGCGGCGTGGTCATCGTCAGCACGCCGCAGGAGGTGGCGCTGGAGGACGCCGAGAAGGCCGTCACCATGTTCGAGAAGCTGGGGGTCCCCGTCTTCGGCATGGTGGAGAACATGAGCTACTTCCTCTGCCCCCACTGCGGCGAGCGGACGGACATCTTCGGCCACGGTGGCGTCCGGGACGCGGCGGAGGAGATCGGCATCGACTTCCTGGGCGAGATCCCGCTGGACCCGTCCATCCGGCAGGGCGGCGACGTGGGCGCGCCCATTGTCCACACGGATCCGGAGTCGCCCCAGGCCCGGGCATTCAGGAGTGTCGCGGAGCGCGTGGCCGCCAAGATCAGCGTGCTCCAGCGAGTAGGAGGTGTGTAGCAGGTGGTCCTACCGTTCTTTGGACGGGGCCGCCGCGACGACCCTTCCCACGAGGGGAGGGAGGCGCCGGAGACCGCCGGCACTGCGCCGGCCGCCGAGGCACCGCCGCCGCACGAGGACGAGGCCGGACCGGCTCAGGCCGGCTCAGCCCCTCGCCGGCGGCGTCGTCGCACTCGACCCAAGTCCGTCGTACAGCAGGAGATCGTGGTGAACCTGGAGCCGGCGGCCCGCGACGGCCGGACGCTGGAGCCGCCCCAGGAGCCGCCCGACGAGTGGATGGCCGCCGGGAACGAGGCGGGCGACACGCCGGCCCGCCGCCGTCGCCGGCGCCGCGCCCGGGCGAAGCCGGCTGAGGGCGAGGCACCCGAGGCAGCGCCCGCCGCGGAGGCGGAGGCGCCGGAGCCGCCCGCCGCGGAGGCCGCTGAGGCGCCCCAGGCGGAAGCCAAGAAGCCCGCGCGCCGCCGCCGGAAGCGCGCGGAGAAGCCGGAGTCGGAGACCGTGCCGGAGCCCGCCCACGCCGCGGCCCCGCAGACCGCCCGGCCGGCAGCCCCGGCCCGCAGCGACCTGAGCCCCCTAGAGGCGCTGGTGGCGCGCCAGAACGTCATCATGGACACGCTCCTGGCCCAGCAGCATGAGATGTTCCGCAGCCTCCAGCGGTCCCTGGCGGCGCTGGAGCGCAGCGCCGGCGGCGGCGCCAACGGCACGGGCGCCACGGCGCTGCCCCGCGTGGGCATCTTCGTGGACGTGCCCAACATCATGTACGCCGCCGAGCGCATGGGCGTCACCATCGACTTCGGCAAGCTGCTGGAGTTCCTCACACGCGGGCGGCACCTGGTGCGCGCCACCGCCTACGCCCCCATCAGCGACGACCCGCAGGCCCGGCTGGAGACCCAGCGCTTCGTCCAGCCCTTCGTGAACCACGGGTACCGCATTGTGACCAAGCCGCTGAAGCGGTTCGCCGACGGCTCCATCAAGGCGAACTTCGATGTGGAGCTGGCCATGGACGTGCTCACCATGTCCGATAGGCTGGACGTGGTGAGCCTGGTGTCCGGCGACGGCGACTTCCGGCGGCTGGTGGAGCTGGTGGCCAGCAAGGGCGTGCGGGTGGAGGTGGTGGCCTTCGGGCAGAGCACGGCCTCCGAGCTGCGCGCCGTGTGCGACAGCTACGTGGACATTGCCGCCAACCTCAAGGAGTTCCGGTCGCGGTAGGGCGGCCGGCCGTCCAGCCAGCGCGCGGCCCTTCCCCACGGGGAAGGGCCGCGCCGGTTCTTCCCGCTGTCCCCTGAACGCCGCCCGCGGAAGGGCTAGCCGCCCTCGGTGGGGGCCAGGCCCAGCCGCCGCCGCGCGATCTCCGCGTACGCCGGCACGTTCTCGATGAGGACCCAGCGGCGGCCGTGCTGCCGCGCCGCCAGGGCCAGGGTGCCCGCGCCGCCGAAGGGGTCCAGGATGAGGTCGCCGGGGGCGGTCATGAGGAGGACCAGGCGCTCCACCAGGGCCAGCGGCTTCTGGGAGGGGTGCTTCCCGTGCCGGCGTTCGCTCCGGGCGGTGACGGGGAACTCCCAGAGGTTCCGCATCTGCTTGCCGCCGTTGAGCGCCTTGGCCTCCCAGTAGTTGAAGGTCCAGCCGGTGGCCCGCTCCGGCGTCTGGTTGGCGCACCAGATGAGCTGCTCCGTGCTCTCCGTGAGGGTACGGGCGGTGATGTTGGGCTGGGCGTTGGGCTTGTACCAGACAATGGAGTTGAGGAAGCGCCGGTTCAGCAGCCGCTGGAGGATGAAGCCGATCTGGTAGATGTTGTGGTACGTGCCGAAGACCACGATGTTGCCGTTGGGCTTCACCACCCGGCAGACCTCGCTGAGCCACGCCAGGTTGAACCGGAAGAACTCGTCCCCTTCAAAGCGGTCCCAGGCCTCCTGCATGGTGACGTGGGAGGAGAAGGCCCAGGCCAGGCCGCGCTTCTTGCTGATGTTGAA
>DATCLE010000077.1:0-2918 GCA_036564075.1 Dehalococcoidia bacterium | reverse complement strand
GCGCCGCGTCGTAGCCGGTGATGGGGTGGCGCAGGAAGGGGTAGAGGAGCCAGCGGCCGTTCCCGTCCACCAGCAGGCACTCCGCCTCCGCCCGCTCCCAGCGGGCGCTGGCCCGGGAGTAGGCGGGGAGCCAGTACACCTCCCGGCAGGCCTCCGGCAGCCCGCGCCAGGCCTGGAGCCACTCCCCGTCCGATAGCACCTGCGGCGTCATCCCCGGTCCCTCCCGTCCCGGCCGGTGCCGCCGTTGCGGGCCGCCGCCACCGCCGTCCGGCGGCGGACCGCGGCGCAGCGGATCACCTCCACCACGCGGGCGATGTCGTCCTCTGAGAGGGCGTTGTAGGTGGGCAGGGTGAGGCCCGTGGCGCCCAGGCGGTCCGTCACCGGCAGCCGTTCGCCCCGCTGGCGGGACCCGGCGCGGAAGGGCGGCAGCGTGTGCAGCGGGATGAAGAAGGGCCGCGTCTCGATGCCCGCCTCGTCCAGGAGGGCCATGAGGCGGTCCCGGGAGCGGCCGTACGCCGCCTCGTCCACGGTGACGCAGCACATCCACGGCGCGGGCTCCGCCCAGGGAGCCGTCGGCTGGAGGCCGATGCCCGGCACGTCCGCCAGCAGCGCACGGTACGTGGCCAGGACGTGGCGCCGCCGCCGGACGATCTCCTCGTGCCGCTCGATCTGGGCGCAGAGCAGGGCGCAGGCCACGTTGGTGAGGCGGAAGTTGTAGCCGGTGACGGGGAAGTAGTAGCGGCGCCGGGGGTCCATGCCCTGGCCCTGGAGGGTCCGCAGGCGGACCTCCGTCTGCCGGTCGTTGACGGTGACGGCGCCGCCCTCCCCGGAGGTCAGCAGCTTGTTTCCGTAGAAGGAGAAGGTGCCCAGGGCGGCCAGCCCGCCTACCGGCCGGCCTTTGTAGCGGGACAGATGTGCCTCCGCAGCGTCCTCCACCACCCAGAGGCCGTGGATGGCGGCGATCTCGTTGATGGCGTCCATGTCCGCCGGGTGGCCGTAGAGGTGCACCACAATGACGCCCCTGGTGCGCGGCGTGATGGCGGCCTCCAGCGCCTCCGGGCTCAGGCACCACGTCTCCGGGTCCACGTCCACGAAGACGGGCTCCCCACCCACGTAGCGGACGGCGTTGGCGGTGGCCACGTACGTGAGGGACGGCACCAGGACCTCGTCGCCCGGGCGGACGCCCAGCGCCAGGAGCGAGAGGTGGAGGGCGATGGTCCCGTTGCAGACACCCACGGCGGCGTGGGCGCCGCAGAGGGCGGCGAACTCCCGCTCGAATCGCTCCACGAAGGGCCCGCTGGACGAGACCCAGGAGCTGCGGATGGCCTCCACCACGTACCGCTCTTCGTTCCCGCTGAGGTCCGGGGCGGCTACCGGTATGCGGCTCATAGGCTCCAACTCCCCACTGCCGAGGCGGGAACGTCCGTCGTCTCATAGCGGGTCCCCGCTTCGCGCCGGAACAGCAGCACGCAGCGCCCGCCGGGCTCGCCGTGCAGGAGGGAGGCCCGGGGGAAGTAGGGCTCCACCGCCCGGACCAGGCCCTCCAGGGTGTACCAGGGCAGGGAGCGCAGCGGCCACGGGGCGGCGGCCGGGTCCTCCGGCGGGACGAACTCCACCACGGCGGCGGCACGGGCGAACTGGTGCAGGACGCGGGCGAACAGGTCGAAGGTGAGGCCCTGGGCGCCGGCCAGGCGGTGCAGCGCGTCCATGGCCAGGGCCAGGTCGCCGCGAAGGCGGCTGGGGGCGTCCGCGTAGCCCAGCGTCAGCCCGGTGCTGCCCGCCGGCCAGAAGGGGTCCACGCGGAGGGGCAGCAGGGGGAGCCCCTCCGCCCGCGCCACGCCGAACAGCCGGTCCAGCCACCTACCGTCCCGCTCCAAGGCGACGACGTTGTGGCCCCGGCGGGCCAGCCGCGCGGCCCGCGCCCCGTCCCCGGCCCACAGGTCCACCACAATGCCCCGGGGGAGCCGGTCCAGGAACGCGGCCGCCGCGCGCTCCCCGCCGGACGGGGCGGCGTCCCCGGCGCCGCCGGGGTCCGCGGGCGGCTGGCCCAAGTACGCCAGGAGGCGCGCGAAGTACTCCGCCGGCCGGCCCCGCAGGAGGGCTAGGCGCGCGTAGCGGGGCGGGAACCAGCGGCACGCCGGGGCGCTCTCCCAGGTGGACGCCGGCCCCTGGCGGGCCAGGAGGGCGCCCGCCGGCCCGTGCAGTCCCAGGCGGTGGAGGGAGAGGGGCAGCACCAGCCGGGCCCGGAACTCCCGCATCCAGCCGTCCGGCACCTGCCCGCCCGGCGCCAGGGAGCCCAAGTCCACGAAGACGCCGCGCGGACCCTCGAACAGGACGTTCCAGGGGTGGGCGTCCTGGAGGACCAGCCCGTGCCGTGCCAGCGCCAGCCCCAGCGCGGCCACCGTGCGGCCCGCCTCCCGCAGCACAGCGGCGGGCCACTCCGGCGGGTAGCTCACCACCGGGATGCGCCGGCACTCCAGCACCAGGCCGTAGCCCTCCAGCTCCAGGCCGGACTCCCAGCAGCGTACCAGCCCCGCCTGGAACAGCTCCTCCCGGAAGCCGGCGTGCAGGAGGTTGCGGTAGAGATCCGCCTGGCCCGGCCCCAGGGCCCGGTAGACCCGCCCGTCCAGGGAGAACACCATGCCCCGGCCGTCGGCGGCGGGCTGCATGGTGGCGGCCACGTCCTGGAGTCGCAGCCGGGCGGCCGTGTTCCCGCTCCTCATGACGGGCTCCCCCCGGTGGACGGCTCGTAGGCGGCGGGCGGCGGCCCGGCTACCCGCTCCAGGAGGCGGCCCGCGTAGGGGATCTGGACCCAGGCCACCAGCAGGTAGCCGACCACCGTGCCCAGCGCCACGCCCGGCAGGCCGATCCAGCGGGCCAGCAGGATGGACGCAGACAGGTTGATGGCGGCGTTGAGG
>DATCLE010000076.1:0-3868 GCA_036564075.1 Dehalococcoidia bacterium | reverse complement strand
GCCTACTGGGTGCTCTCGTAGTTGATGAGCTCGCCCACCTGCCGCCACTGGTTGCCCTCGGCCTGCACAATGTAGCCGGACTCCAGCGGCTTGTGGTCGCTCTCGCTCAGGTTCACCTCCACGCCGTCGGAGAAGAGGCTGCACCGCCAGTCGCGGATGGACTCGGCGGCCTCCACCAGCCGGGTGCGGGTGAGCCGCTCGCCCGCCCGGTTCAGGGTCTCCACCATCAGCTCCGCCACGCACTGGCCGTACATGGTGAAGTTGCTGGCCTGCTCCCCGCCGCCGTACCGCTGGAGGATGTCCAGGTGCTTCTGCACGTCCGGGTCATCCGTCTCGTACGGCTGCTTCAGGTAGCTGATGGAGATGATGCCCGCCGTCTGCTCCGGCCGCAGGAGCCGCAGGATGAAGTCTCCGGCCACGGAGGAGACCACCCACGGCACGTTGTAGCCCTGCTGCTTGGCGAAGCCGATGGCGTTGCCCGCCTGGGCCGGCGTGGCGTACAGGCCAATGACCTCCGCGCCGGCCTCCCGCAGCCGCAGCACCTGGGAGCTCAGGTCCGGCGCGCCGGCCTCGTAGCTCACCTCCGCCACAACGGTGGCCCGGTTGCCGATGCCCTTCTTCAGCCCTTCGATGCCGTCCCGGCCGAAGTCATCGTTCTGGTAGAGGAGGCCCACCCGCCGGCCGCTGAAGCTCTCCGCAATGTAGGTCCCCAGGATGGTCCCCTCCGTCACGTAGTCCGGCTGGAACCCGAAGACCGTCTTCCGCAGCGGCTCCGTCCAGCGGGTGGCGCCGGACGCGATGTACATGTCCGGCACGCCGGACTCCTCCAGGTAGTCCAGAACCGCCTCATGGGTGGGCGTGCCCAGCCCGTTCAGCATGGCGAAGATCTGGTCCTGCTCCACCAGCTTGGTCACCACCTGGACCGTCTGCGGCGGGGAGTAGGCGTCGTCCTCCACCAGGTACTCGATCCGGCGGCCGTGGACGCCGCCCTGCTCCTGGTTCACGTACTGGAAGTACGCGCTCACCGCCTTGGAGATGGGCGAGTAGACGGCCACGGAGCCGGTCAGCGGGGTGTGGGTGCCCAGGAGGATGCGGTCCTCCGTCACCCCCGGCACGTTGGCCTCTTCGTCCTCCTCGTCCTCGCCGCGGCAGGCGACCAGCGCCAGCGAGGCGATGGCCACCAGCGCCATGAGCCAGACGAACCGTAGCCTGCCCGTGGTACGCATGCTGTGCCTCCCCCTTTCGCGAGAGATCTTCCCCAGTCCGGTGCCCTGTCACCGGACGGTGGGCCGTGACGGAACGGCGGGCGTCCTCACCCCCCCAGGCGCCGGGGGCCGTCGGCGGGCTCCGCGGCCCCGGCCTCCGCCTCCCGGGGCGTGCCCTCGGGCCCCGCCGCAACGGGCGCCGGCGGCCCCGCGGACGGGAGCGGTAACCTGGCCCGGGCCCAGCGCACGGCGCTGTGGATGAAGCCGGCAACGCCGCGCGGCATGAAGATCATGATCAGGATCACGATGGAGCCGTAGATGGCCCAGCGAAGCTCGTCCGCCCCCTCGAAGCGGTCCGCCAGGTAGTCCACCACGTCGTACTGGAAGACCAGGAAGAGGCCGCCCAGGATGGCGCCCAGCACCGAGGCCAGGCCGCCGATGACCATGGCGGCCAGGAAGTCAATGGAGAAGACCAGGCCGAAGGACTCCGGGCTGAGGAAGCCCACCACCAGCACGTACAGGCCGCCGGCGATGCCCGCGTAGAAGGCGCTCACGGCGAAGGCCATGACCTTGTAGAGGGAGACGTTGATCCCCATCTGCTGGGCGGCCACGTCGCTGTCGCGGATGGCCACCCAGGCGCGGCCCACGCGGCTGTTGAGCACCGTGCACGCCAGGAGCGTCAGCGCCGCCGCGCACAGCAGCGTCACCACGAAGATCCACTCGTCCTGGAAGAAGATCTGGTCCAGCGGCGGCGGGGGAACCGGCCGGTCCGTGCGCGGGACCAGGATGTTCTGCACGCCGCCGGTGATGTCCTCCAACTGTCTGAGCTTGAGGACGGGCGGCAGCGCCAGCGCCAGCGCCAGGGTGGCGATGGCCAGGTACGGGCCCCGCAGCCGCAGCGCCGGGATGCCGATGGCGATGCCCACCACCGCCGCCGCCAGGCCGGACAGCGGCACGGTGAGCAGCGGGTGGATCTCCGTCCCCAGCAGGCCCTTGGTCATCAGGATCCCGGTGACGTACGCGCCAATGCCCAGGAGGGCGCCGTGGCCCAGGGAGATCTGGCCGTTGTAGCCGGTGAGGATGTTGAGGCCCAGCACGGCGATGATGAGGACCATGGCCCGGGAGAGCTGGTACGTCCGGTAGGTCCCCAGCGGGATGGAGATGGCCATGAGGACCACCACCAGGGGAACGATCCAGAGCAGGTTCTTGACCAGGGGCCGGCTGAGGATCTTACGCACCATGGCCTCACACTTTCTTCAGCCGCCGGTGGCCCAGCAGGCCCTCCGGCCGCACCATGAGGATGGCGATGATGACGGCCAGGGCGATGACGGTGTCGAGCTGGGAGCCGATCTCCGGCACGTAGGTGGCCGCCAGGTTCCGCAGCACGCCCAGCGCCAGGCCACCCAGGATGGCGCCGGCGGGGCTGGTGAGCCCGCCCAGCACGGCGGAGGCGAAGGCGAACAGGAACAGGCTGAACAGCATGTTGGGCGAGACGAAGACCACCGGCGCCACCAGGATGCCGGCCACGGCGCCTACGGCGGTGGCCAGGCCCCAGCCCAGGCTCAGCATCCAACCCGTCCGGATGCCCATGAGCCGGGCCGCCGTCCGGTTCTCCGCCGTGGCCCGCATGGCCAGCCCCACCTTGGTGTACCGGAACAGGAGGAACATGAGGGTCATGATGATGACCGCGGCGCCCAGCGCGGCCAGGTTCACGCCGCTGACGATGACCGGCCCCAGGTCCACCGGCCTGTCGAAGGGGTTCTCAAACCGCTTGGCGATGGGCCCGTAGATCCAGAGGGCCACGCTGTTGAACACGGCGAACAGCCCCAGCGTGACGATGACGCCGTTCAGCTCCGGCGCGTTCTCCACCGGCCGCATGACCACGCGCTCCACCGCCGCGCCGATGAGGAACGCCGCGCCCACGGCCAGGAAGACGGCGGGCCAGAACCCCACGTCCTGCGCCAGGGACCAGGCGATGAAGGTGCTGAACATGGCCATCTCACCCTGGGCAAAGTTCACAATCTCCGTGGACTGGTAGATGAGCACCAGCGCCAGCGCCAGCAGGGCGAAGAGGCTGCCCGTGGCCAGGCCCGCCACCACCTGCTCCGTGAACTCCGCCATCTCGCCGTCCTCCGTCTCCTGATGCTTCAGACGCCCAGGTACGCCTTGCGCACCGCCTCGTTCTCGCGGAGCGTCTCGCTGGGGCCCTCCAGCGCCACCGTCCCCGTCTCCAGCACGTAGCCGTGGTGGGCCACGGAGAGGCTGAGGGCGGCGTTCTGCTCCACCAGCAGGATGGTGGTGCCCTCCTCCTGGTTGATGGCCTGGATGATGCGGAAGATGTCCCGCACTACCAGCGGCGCCAGGCCCAGGGAGGGCTCGTCCAGGAGGAGGAGCCGCGGGGATGCCATGAGCGCCCGGCCGATGGCCAGCATCTGCTGCTCCCCGCCGGAGAGGGTGCCCGCCTGCTGCCCCGCCCGCTCCGCCAGCCGGGGGAAGTAGCTGTAGACCTTGTCCAGCGCCTGCCGGAACCCATTGCCGCTCCGCCGGGTGTAGCCCCCAAGCCGCAGGTTCTCCTCCACGGTGAGCCCGGTGAAGAAGTTGCGTCCGGTATCGTGTGTAAAAACGGGGTAGCCCGGGGGGAGTTAGCAGGAAGGGCCACCCTC
>DATCLE010000075.1:0-4752 GCA_036564075.1 Dehalococcoidia bacterium | reverse complement strand
GAGCTCACCGCCCTCTACACCATCACGCGCTACTTCCAGGAGCGGGAGCTGGACAACCTGGTGGTGGTGGCCACGGACGTGGGTGACTCCAAGCGCGCCCGCAACGTGGCGGAGCGCCTGGACGTGCCGCTGGCCATCATTGAGAAGCGGCGCATCGGCAACGTGGACCGGGCGGAGGCCCTCAACGTCATCGGCGAGGTCCAGGGCCGCCGCGCCCTCATTGTGGACGACGAGATCGATACGGCGGGGACCGTCATGCAGGCCATCAAGGTGCTGCAGGAGCGCGGCGTCACGGAGATCTACGCCGCCTGCACGCACCCCCTGCTCACGGGGCCCGCCGTGGAGCGGCTCTCCGGCAGCCCCATCAAGGAGCTGGTGGTCACGGACACCATCCCCCTGGGGGAAAAGCAGATCCCGCAGGTGACGGTGCTGAGCGTGGCACCGCTCATCGGCGAGGCCATCCGGCGCATCCACACCGGGCAGTCCGTGGGGGCGCTCTTCCAGTAGGCACAGCGGGTCCGGCGGGGCCGGACCAGGGGACAGTCCCATGATCAAGTGGCTCGGCAAGCTCATCGGCGACGCGAATGAGAAGGAACTGAAGAAGATCGTACCGGTGGTGGAGCGGATCAACGCCCTGGAGCCGGAGGTGCAGCGGCTCTCCGACGCGGGGCTCCGCGCCAAGACGGACGAGTTCAAGGCCCGCCTGGCGGACGGCGAGACCCTGGACGACCTGCTGCCGGAGGCCTTCGCCGTGGTACGGGAGGCGGGCCGCCGCTTCGTGGGCATGCGCCACTTCGACGTGCAGCTCATCGGCGGCGTGGTGCTCCACCAGGGCAAGATCGCGGAGATGAAGACCGGCGAGGGCAAGACGCTGGTGGCCACCCTCCCCCTCTACCTCAACGCCCTGGAGGGGAAGGGCGCCCACCTGGTCACGGTGAACGACTACCTGGCCAAGCGCGACGCCCAGTGGATGGGCCCCATCTACGACGCCCTGGGCCTGACGGTGGGCGTCATCCAGCACGACGCCGCCTACCTCTACAGCCGCGACCGCGTCTCAGACCAGCCCAACCTGGAGCACCTGGCCCCCGTCTCCCGCCGGGAGGCCTACGCGGCGGACATCACCTATGGGACCAACAACGAGTTCGGCTTCGACTACTTGCGCGACAACATGGTGACGGACGTCTCCCAGTTGGTGCAGCGCGGGCTCCACTACGCCATTGTGGACGAGGTGGACAACATCCTCATCGATGAGGCGCGGACGCCGCTCATCATCAGCGGCCCGGCGGAGGAGAGCACCCAGTGGTACTACGCCTTCGCCCGGGTGGCCTCCCGGCTGCAGGAGGAGGCGGACTACACCATTGACCACAAGACGCGGACGGTGACCCTCACGGAGGCGGGCATCGCCCGGGTGGAACGGGCCCTGGGCATCCACAACCTGTACGACCCGCAGAACTACCGCCTGACGCGCTACCTGGACGCCGCCCTCAAGGCCCACGCCCTCTACAAACGGGACCGGGACTACGTGGTCAAGGACGGCGAGGTCATCATTGTGGACGAGTTCACCGGCCGCCTCATGTTCGGCCGGCGGTACTCGGAGGGGCTGCACCAGGCCATTGAGGCCAAGGAAGGGGTCAAGATCCAGCGGGAGTCCGTGACCCTGGCCACCATCACCTTCCAGAACCTCTTCCGCCTGTATGAGAAGCTGGCCGGCATGACGGGCACCGCCGCCACGGAGGCGGAGGAGTTCTACGAGATCTACAAGCTGGACGTGGTGGTGATCCCCACCCACATGCCCATGATCCGCCAGGACCTGCCGGACTACGTCTACCGGACGGAGGAGGCCAAGTTCCGCGCGGTGGTGGAGGAGATCGTCCAGCTCCACCAGGCCGGGCGGCCGGTGCTGGTGGGCACCGTCTCCATTGAGAAGTCGGAGTACCTGTCCGCCCTGTTGAAGCGGCGGGGCATCCCCCACCAGGTGCTGAACGCCAAGCACCATGAGCGGGAGGCTCAGATTGTGGCCCAGGCCGGCCAGCCGGGGGCGGTGACCATTGCCACCAACATGGCGGGCCGCGGCACGGACATCAAGCTGGGGCCCGGCGTGGCGGAGCTGGGCGGCCTGCACATCATCGGCACGGAGCGGCACGAGGCCCGCCGCATCGATAACCAGCTGCGCGGCCGCGCCGGCCGCCAGGGCGACCCCGGCAGCTCCCGCTTCTACGTCTCCTTCGGGGACGACATCATGAAGCGGTTCGCGCCGGACTGGCTGCCCGGCATGATGCAGAAGCTGGGCATGGACGACGACACGCCCATTGAGCACTCCTGGGTCAGCAAGGCCATCGAGACCGCGCAGACCAAGGTGGAGGGCTACAACTTCGACATCCGCAAGCACGTGGTCCAGTACGACGACGTGATGAACAAGCACCGGGAGGTCATCTACGAGGAGCGGCGCAAGATCCTGGAAGGCACGAACCTCCGGGACAACGTCCTCCAGATGGTGGAGCAGGAGATCACCAGGCTGGTGGAGACGCACCTGGTGGACCGCGATACCTGGGACCTGGAGACGCTCCTCCAGGAGGTCGGCACCATCTTCCCCCTCCCGGACGGCCTGACCCCGGAGGAGCTGGACGGCCTGGACCGGGAGGAGGTCCTGGACCGGCTGCTGGAGGAGGCGGAGCGGCAGTACCTCCGCCGGGAGCAGGAGCTGGGCCCGGAGACCATGCGCGCCCTGGAGCGCCTGGTGCTGCTGCGCACCATCGACTCCCTCTGGGTGGAGCACCTCACGGAGATGGACGAGATGCGCCGGGGCATTGGCCTCACGGCGTACGGCCAGCAGGACCCGCTGGTGGCCTACAAGCGCGAAGCCTACGATATGTTCAACCAGCTCATGGCCACCATCCAGCGGCTGGTGGCGCAGAGCATCTACCGGGTGCAGGTGGCCGCCCGTCCCGCCGCGGCCGCGGCCCCACCCGCCGGCCGTGCCGCCCGCCCGTCGGCCGCCGCCGGCGGGCCCGCGGTCCGGAAGGTGGGGCGCAACGACCCGTGCCCCTGCGGCAGCGGGCGCAAGTACAAGAAGTGCCACGGCGCGGCGGCCTGACGCCGGCCTCCGGCGGCTGACCGCCTCCCCGGGCCCGGCCCCCGGCCGGAGCTGTCTGTGAGCATGCCATCCGAAGGGACACTGACCGACCACGAAGACGCGCGCACGCCGGAGCAGATTGTGGCGGACATGCGGGCCGCCGTGACCTCCGGCACCCACTGGTTCCTGGCGCTGCTGGAGGCGGTGGCCGCCTGGCGCGTGCCGGAGGAGCACGCCCACGGCCGCCGCTACCGCTACCTCATCGGCGGGGAGGCGTTTGACTGGCTGGTGCTGGCGGAGCGGCTCTGCGCGGAGCTGGAGGAGTGGGCGCCGGAGGACGAACGGGAGGCGCTGCTGTTCTCCGGCCGGCTGCCCCTGGCCATGACGGAGGACGAGTTCCGGGAGGCGCTGGGCCCGGCCAAGTACCGGGCGCACCTGAACTACCTCTACGGCGTCACGGTGGAGGAGGCGTTGCTCCTCTCCGTGGAGGAGGAGGTCCACAAGGAGAGCCGCGGCCAGGTCTGGCAGCGCCACAGCCGCCCGGACGAGGTGGCCCACGAACGGGTGTACGGCCGCCCCAAGTCTGACCTGCTGGCCCAGTTCCTGGCGGAGCGGGCCTTGCCGCCGGAGGACGCCCTCTCCTTCACGGACTGGAAGGAGTTCACCTACTGGCTCTTCAAGTACCGCGTCCGCGCCTGTGACCCCGCCCGCGTGGCTTCAGACACGCGGCGCGGCCTGGCGCAGCTCTCCCGCCTGGAGGCGCTCCACAAGCGCAGCCCCGTCTTCGTGGCGCGGCCGGCGGCGGACGTCATTGACGTGTGACGCGGGGGCACCACGGGGGTACGGGCCATGCCGGACATGCGGGAGATCAACCGTCAGGTCATCCAGGAGTTCCGGGCCAGCGGCGGCCGGGTGGGCGGGCAACTGGCGAACACGCCGCTGCTGCTCCTCACCACCACCGGCGCCCGGAGCGGCCGGCCCCACACCACGCCCCTCATGTACCTGCCGGACGGCGGCCGCTTCTTGGTCTTCGCCTCCGTGATGGGGGCACCCCGGCACCCGGACTGGTACCGCAACCTGGTGGCGAACCCCTCCGTCTCCGTGGAGGTGGACGGCCGGGCCCTCCCGGCCACGGCGGCGGTGCTGGACGGCCCGGAGCGGGAGCGGCTGTGGGCCACTGCGGTGGAGCGCTACCCCTTCCTGGCGGAGCACCAGGCCCGGGCGGGCCGCCGCCGGATCCCCGTGGTGGCCCTGGAACCGCGCGCCTGAGGCACGCTCCCGGCCTCGCGTTACGTTGACCGGCCGGTGTAGTGCTTCAAGACATGTGAGACACCGGGGCCCGGCGGGGTAGGCGAGCCAGAGCATACCGCAAGGGAGTCGTGTAGCCCAAGGCCGAGTGGGGTCGGCTCTCGTTGTAGAAGCGGACGTAGGCCCGCAGCTGCGCCGCCCAGGTCGCCGGCGGAGTCTCGGCGACCCAGCCCCACAGCTCCTCGTCCAGCGTCCGGTGCACCCGCTCCACCTTCCCGTTGAGCCGCGGGGTGCGCGGGCGGATCTTCGTGTGGCGGATGCCGCGAGCCCGGAGCCACGCCGTGACCTGGCGGCCGAACTCCGCCCCGTGGTCGGTCTGGACGGTCCGGACCGGGAACGGGAAGGTCGCCAGCAACTGCGGGAGGGCCCGG
>DATCLE010000074.1:0-3529 GCA_036564075.1 Dehalococcoidia bacterium | reverse complement strand
GGCCACCAGGTCCTCCACCGGCATGCCCGCGGGCACCGCTCCCTCTTGCGTCAGCAGGGCGACCCGCCGGGCAAAGGCACGGTGGCTCCCCGCGGCCACCGGCCGTCCGTCCAGGGAGACTGTGCCGGCCACAGGCGCCAGGAGACGGGCGAAGGCCCGCAGCAGCGTGGACTTGCCGCAGGCGTTGGGGCCCACAATAGCGGTGATCCTGCCCGGCGGCGGGGCCACTGTTACCGCCTCCAGCACCCGTCGACGGCCGTACCCGGCGGCCAGCCCCTCCGCCCGTAACCGGGGACCGGCGTCGGGCCGCGGGAGCACCCCGGGCCGCGGGGCCTTCCCCCGCGGCACGGCGACCGGCGCCACACGGCTCGGGTGGGCCACCACGTCGCACCGGACGCCGAAGGTCCGCGCCAGGATCTCCGGCGTGAGCACGGTGTCCGGCGGCCCTTCCGCCACCACGCGACCCTCATGCATCGCTACCACGTGGTCGCTGATCCGGGCCGCGTGGTTCACGTCGTGGAGGACCAGCACCACGGTGCGGCCTTCCTCCCGGTTCAGCCGCCGGACCAGTCCCAACACCTCCGCTTGGTGGGCCGGGTCCAGGAACGTGGTGGGCTCGTCCAGGAGCAGGATGGGCGTCTCCTGGGCCAGGAGCATGGCCAGCCAGACGCGCTGGCGCTGGCCCCCGGAGAGCTCGTCCACCGGGCGGTCGCGGAGCCCTGCCACCCCGGCCAGCGCCAGCGCGCGCTCCACCGCGTCCCGATCACGGGCGCTGGGCGGCTGGAAGAACGGCTGGTGCGGGTAGCGGCCGCGTCGCACCAGGTCCTCCACGGTAACGGCCTCCGGTGCCGAGGGCTGCTGCGCTAGGAGCCCCAGCCGCTTGGCTACCTGGCGGGTGGGCTGCCGATGGACCGCCTCGCCGTCCAGCAGGGCCGCGCCGTCGCGAGGGGTCAAGAGCCGGGCCATGGCCCGCAGGAGCGTGCTCTTGCCGCAGCCGTTCGGTCCCACCACGGCGGTGATCGCGCCATCGGGAACCGTGAGGGTGAGGTCCCGGACCGCGGCCTCCGGGCCGCCGTAGGAGAGGGTGAGCATCGCCGCCGCCAGCCGCGCCATGGCAGCCTCCTACAGTCGCGCGTTGGTTCGGTAGAGGAGGAACAGGAAGTACGGTGCGCCCACGGCGGCCGTGAGCACTCCCGCCGGCAGGCCCACGGGCAGCGCATGCTGGCCCGCCAGATCCGCGCCCAGCAGGAGCGCGGCCCCCAGCGTGCCGGCCAGCACCATCACGCCTCCGCTGACCGGCCCGGCCAGCATGCGCGCCAGGTGCGGCGCCACCAGCGCCACGAAGCCCACGGGGCCCGCCACCGAGACGGCGAAGGCGCTCAACCCGCACCCTGCCACCACGAGCGCCAGCCGGGTCCGCTCCAGGGCCAGCCCCAGGCTGCGGGCCGTGAGGTCGCCCGTGTGCATCAGGCGCAGGGGCCGGGCGAGCCCCACCGCTACGGGCCCCAGCACCGCCAGCGCCGCGGCCAGCCGGCGCACCTCGCCCCAGTCGCTGGCGTACACGCTGCCGGTCATCCACAGCACCGCCCGGCTGGCCTCATGGATCTCCGCCCGGAGCAGCAGGAACGTGGTACAGGCCGTCAGCAGGGCATTGACGCCGATGCCGACCAGGACGAGCTGCGGCGGCGAGACGCGACCCCGCCAGCTCAGCAGGTAGACGGCGGCAGCGGCGCCCAGCGCCCCCACGAAGGCCACGGCCGGCAGCAGCGAGGGGGCCCGGCCTGTGACGATCCAGAAGACTGCGGCCGCCGAGGCGCCGGCGTTGATGCCGATCACGTCCGGCGAGACCAGCGGGTTGCGCACCAGCCCTTGGAACAGCGCGCCGGAGAGGGCCAGGAGGGCGCCCACCAGCACGGCCGTCAGGATCCGGGGAAGCCGCAGGTCCAGGACAATGAACTCCGCCCCCGCCGGTCCGGCGCCGGCCAGGGACCGGACCACGTCGCCCAGGGGCAGCGGGAAGCTGCCCAGGGTCAGGCCCCAGGTGGCCAGGGCCGTCACGCCGGCCAGCACGGCGGCGGCGAGGGCCAAGGTCCGGACGTTCACCAGGAACGCGACCGGCCCGGCCTGGATCCACCGCAGGCCGGCGCGGCGGGCTACGGGCGGCGCTGTCGGCTCCTGGCTCATAGGTCGGCGATCCGGCGTTGTCGCGCCAGGAAGATGAGGAGCGGCGCCCCCACCACGGCCGTGACGATGCCCACCTGCACCTCCGCCGGGCGGGCGGCGACACGTCCGGCGATGTCGGCGCCCAGGAGCAACAGCGGGCCGCCCACGACCGAGAAGGCGAGGATCCACCGGTAGTCCGGGCCGGAGACAGCCCGCACCACGTGGGGCACCGCCAGCCCCACGAAACCGATGGGTCCGGCCGCCGCCACGGAACCACCCGCCGTGAGCACCACCAGCAGGGCCACGGCGCCGCGCACCATGCCCGTGCGCATGCCCAGCGCGCGGGCGGCGTCTTCGCCCAGGCTCAGGATGTTGAGCTGGTGGCCCAGCAGCAGGATGCCGCCGACCCCTAGCGCCAGGAAGGGCACCACGGGCAGGAACGCGTCCAGGCTCCGGCCGGCCAGGGAGCCGGCCAGCCAGAAGCGCACCACGTCCAGCGTCTGCTGGTCCAGCAGGAGCAACGCCGTCAGCCAGGAGTTCAGCAGGGCGGAGACCACCACGCCGGCCAGGGCCATCTTCACCGGGGACGCGCCACCGCCCGCGGAGCCCAGGGCGTACACCACGGCGGCCGCAGCCAGCGCCCCCGCGAAGGCGAACCAGACGTAGTGTAGCGGGTGCGTGAGCTGACCCACGTACACCGCCGCAACCACGCCGAAGGCGGCGCCGCTGTTGACGCCGAGGATGGACGGCTCCGCCAGCGGATTCCGGGTCACCGCCTGCATGGCCGCGCCCGCCACCGCCAGCGCGGCGCCCACGCCCAGGCCGATGAGCGTCCGCGGCAGCCGCAGCTCCCGCACCACGGTCTGCTCGTAGGAGCCCGGCGTGTAGTGGAGGAGGGCGTCCAGGACATCACGGGTGCCGACGCTCACAGAGCCGACCCGCAGGCTGAGGACCGTCACCGCCGCCAGCGCCACGGCGGCCAGCAGCAGCAGGCCCGTGCGGGCCGCGAGCCGCACCGCTCGTCCCCCTTCCGCCTGCCGCTCCGCTACTGCCACGGCCCGTGCCCCCTCCCCGCGCAGGCGGCGGGCGTGGCAGGAAGGCCCCTCCGCACGCTCACGAGCACGGCACCCCCTCCTCCAGGTGACGGCGCCACCGCTCTGCCCGGCTGGCGTCGGTGCGGAGCGGGCAGGCCGTGCAGTAGCCGCCGCCGTCGGGGTCCGGGGACGCCGCCGTCCGGTAGGCGAGGCAGCAGGTGGCGCGCACGGCGAAGTACTCCCGGCCGCCGCTGTGCGCCACGGGGAAGAGCCGCGGACGCGCCCGCAGCCGCGGCTGGCCATGCGCCAGCCGCTCCAGCAACGCCGTCGCG
>DATCLE010000073.1:0-2666 GCA_036564075.1 Dehalococcoidia bacterium | reverse complement strand
GCCGCGCCCTGGCCCGCGAGAGGCCCGTGACAGCCGCCTTGCCCCCGTTGCAATGGAACTGCAACGTTTTCTACGCGTTTTTTATGTTCGGACGAGCGAACTTCTACTAGTATAGGAGTCACAGTGCGGGCCGGCGGCGGCCGCCGCCGGCCCCGGCTGCATCCCACACCCCCAGCGCAGCCACACGAGCCCCTGCTTCCTCTGGGGCCACCATGTGACCGAGGTGGAAGACAACCATGAAAATCCTGCAGTTGGCACCGCTGTGGGAAACGGTGCCGCCGCCTGCGTATGGCGGCACCGAGTCTGTGGTGTACGAACTGACGGAGGAGCTGGTGCGCCGCGGGCACCAGGTGGTGCTCCGTGCGTCCGGCGACTCCCAGACCACCGCGGAGCTGCGCTCCACCTACCACCGGAGCCTGCGGACGGCCGCGGACCTGGCGGACCGCCACCCGCACGACTGGCTCCACGTGGCCACCGCCCTGGCGGAGGCGGAGGAGTTCGACGTGGTCCACAACCACGCCGGTGAGCTGGCCATGGCCATGGCGCAGATGGTCCGGGTGCCCGTGCTCACCACCATGCACTGCCTCATCACCCCGGATACCCACCCCATCTGGAACCGGTACCCGTGGTACTACAACACCATTAGCTGGTCCGAGTACGAGCAGATGCCGCCCGTGGAGGGGCCCGCCTTCGCGGGCGTGGTCTACAACGGGATCCGCGTGGAGACCTTCCCGTTCCAGGCCCGCAAGGACGGCTACCTCCTCTTCCTGAGTCGCATCTCGCCGGAGAAGGGCGCCCACCTGGCCATCCAGGTAGCCCGGCGGGCGGGCTGCCGCCTGGTGATGGCGGGCAAGGTGGACGAGCGTGACCGCGCCTACTACGAGAGCACCGTCCGGCCGCTCATCGACGGGCGGCAGGTGGAGTTCATCGGGGAGGCGGACGCCTGCCTCAAGCGGGAGCTCTACCGGAACGCCCGGGCGCTGCTCCTGCCCCTCACCTGGGAGGAACCGTTCGGGCTGGTGATGGTGGAGGCCATGGCCTGCGGGACGCCGGTGATCACCATGCGCCGGGGCGCGGCGCCGGAGATCGTGGTCCACGGTGAGACGGGGTTCCTGGCGGAGGACCTGGATCAGATGGTGGCGGCCGTATCCCAGGTGGACCGCATCGACCCGGCGCGATGCCGCCGCCATGTGGAGACCAGGTTTGACGTGGCGCAGATGGTGGACGCCTACGAGGCCATCTACCGGTGGATTGTGGTGACGGGCGCGCAGGGGCCGTCTCCGGCCATGGGCCGGGACGAGCTGGCCGTGGCGTAGGGGAGCCGGAGCGGAGGGTACAGACCATGCGGTTGGAGACGCGGGCGGACGCGCGGCTGGAGCAGCAGGCCCGGCAGGCGCTGGAGCGGCTGCCCCTGACGAACCCGGCCCGGGTTCGGGTCACGGTGGTGGCGGGCGTGTGCCGGGTGGAGGGCGCCGTCACCAGCTACGAGGAGAAGTTGACCATCAGCCGGGGCCTGGCCCGTCTGCCCGGCGTCCGGGCGCTGGTGAACCAGGCCCGCATTGCGCCGGAGGAGCTGATGCCCTTCGCGGCGTTCCAGGCAGGGCCGGAGGTGCCCGCGTCCGGCCGCGCCGCCACGGCGTCGTAGCGGCCGTCGCGGGCTTCGCACGGGGAGAGAGGGACCGGCACGCCGGTCCCTCTTCGTTGCCCGGTCCTGTAGTGCTTCAAGACATGTGAGACAGCAGGGCCTGCTGGGGCAGACGAGCCAGAGCATACTGCAAGGGCGGGAGGTAGTCCAAGGCCGCGTGGAGGCGGACCTCGTTGTAGAAGCGGACGTAGGCCCGGAGCTGGGCGGCCCACGTCTCCGGCGGGTCCTGGCTGATCCACCCCCACAGCTCCTCGTCCATGGTCCGGTGCACCCGCTCCACCTTCCCGTTGAGGCGCGGCGTGCGGGGCCGGATCTGCGTGTGGCGGATGCCGCGGGCCCGGAGCCAGGCGGTGACCTGCCGCCCGAACCCGTCCTTCCCCCGGAAGGATGGTCGGTCTGGACGGTCCGGACCGGGAAGGGGAACGCCGCGAGCAGCCGGGGGAGGGCGGCGCAGACGGCCGCCTGGGTGCGGGCGGGGAGGACGGCCGCGGCCAGGAGCCGGGAGCAGTCATCGATGAGCGTGAGCTGGTAGCGGCCGCCCGGCAGGTACTTGAGGTCGAGCTGCGCCCGCTCCCCCGGCGTGGCCTTGGCGTAGCGGGTCCACCGGGGCTTCGGGCGCCGGGGGCGGCGGGCGAGCGCCCCGGCCCGGCGGAGCACCCGGTAGACCGAGCTCGTGCTGCAGGCGATCCGGCCAGCCCGGGTGAGGACCGCGTGGAGCCGGCGGACGCCCAGCCCTGTCTCCCGGTGGGCCGCGCGGATGACGTCGAGGACATGGCCGGGGAGGGCGGTCGGGGAGCGGTGTGGCCGCCGGGAGCAGGGCTGGAGGCCGGCTGGGCCATGGCGGCGGTAGCGGGCCCACCAGCGGGCGAAGGTGGGGTACGGGACCTCGGTCGCCTGGCAGAACCGGCGGGCCGAGAGGCCGGGGTGTCGGCGGCGGAGCTCACCGAAGGCGACGACGAGGCTGACCCTTGTGGCCAGCGGCCAGGGCGTGCGAGACTGGGGCATGGCGGGGACCTCCTGG
>DATCLE010000072.1:0-7358 GCA_036564075.1 Dehalococcoidia bacterium | reverse complement strand
ACCCGCTCGTTCGGGTAGATGTGCGCGTCCATGAAGCGGCGCACCGCCTCCCGCAGCCGCACCGTCTCCGGCGACGGCGCCAGCACCGTGTCGCTCGTCGGTGTCGTCTGGCTCATGGTTCCTTCCTCCGCTGGATCCTGCCCGCGGCCGGACCGGCCGGCGCAGGCGTCTGCACGGGAGTATAGGCACAAGCGGCGGGAACGTGCAACGCGGCCGGGGCGGGCCCGTCGGGTGCGTCGCTCCCGGCGGTTCCGTGGCCTGACGGACCCCACCCCCGACGCCCGAGCGATGGCGCGGCGGGGCCCCCACCCCCGGCCCCTCCCCCAAACTTGGGGGAAGGGTGCCGGGGAGGGGGCCGGTCCCTGCCGTCCCGGTTGACGCTCGTGTCGACACGCCCGTATGCTGGGCTCCGGGGCCCGGCCCCCCAGGAGTCCTGCGCATGGCGACCGTCGACCCGACCACCCCGGCCGGCTTCAAGAAGCTGGACCTGCACATCCACACCCGCTTCTCCCTCTGCTACATCGACCACCTGAAGCCGGAGGCCAACCTGCACACCACGCCGGCCCAGATCCTCCAGGCGGCCCTGGACGCCGGCCTGGACGGCATGGCCGTCACGGACCACAACGGGGGCGAGGTCATCGACGAGATGCGGGAACTGGCCCGCGGCAGCGGGATCACTATCTTCCCGGGCACGGAGATCTCCACCCGCGGCGGCCACTGCCTGGCCATCTTCGACGTGGACACGGACGTGGACGTGATCCGGGACCTGATGCTGGCCCTGGGCCTGGGACCGGAGAAGTGGGGCAACGGCTTCGTGGCCACGGACCGCTGGATGGATGAGGTGTTCGAAGAGATCGCCCGGCGCGGCGGGGTGGCCATCGGCGCGCACGTGGACCGGGAGCCGCGCGGCTTCCTGGCCTCCGACGAACGCCCCAGCGACAAGCAGCGCATCTACCAGCACCCGGACCTGCTGGCGCTGGAGATCACGGACCCTGCGCGCAAGGCGCGGTACACGGCGGGCGCGGACCCGCGCTACCGGCAGCCCCGCGCTTGCATCCAGAACTCCGACGCCCACGCGCCGCACGAGGTGGGCCGCCGGCCCACGTTCCTGCGCATGGACCAGGTGAACCTGACCGCCCTGCGCAACGCGGTGGCGGACTTCCGCCGCAGCGTCCTCTTCCCGGAGGAGCTGCCGGCCGAGTAGGAGGCACGTCCCATGGCGGTTCGTTACGAGCGGCTGGACGCCGTGGCGCTCATCACCCTGGACCGGCCCCAGGCGCTGAACGCCATCAATGAGGACCTCTCCCGGGAGCTGCGGGAGGCCTGGGAGCGGTTCATGGCGGAGGAGGACGCGCTGGTGGCGGTGCTCACCGGGGAGGGGCGTGCCTTCTGCGCCGGGCTGGACATGAAGGAGGCGGCGGAGGCGGTGCGGAACGGCCGGGAGCTGCGGCTCACGCCCCAGCTTGACCCGCGGCAGATCACCAAGCCCACCATTGCGGCGGTGAACGGGCCCGCGGCGGGCGGCGGCGTCGCCTTCGTCCTGGGGTGCGACATCGCCATCTGCGCCGACACCGCCGTCTTCACGCTGCCCTTCGCCGCGCGGGGCCGCGGGGGCGCCCACGTGGTGCTGCAACTGGCGCAGCGGACCAGCTACAACGCCGCGCTGTACATGGGGCTCACCGGCCAGCGCATCGACGCCCACACGGCGCTGCGCATCGGCCTGGTGCAGGAGGTGCTGCCGCCGGACGACCTGCTGCCGCGGGCGCTGGAGCTGGCGGAGAAGATCGCCGGCTTCTCTCAGCCTTCGGTCCGCACCATCAAGGCCAACCTCGTCCACGCCCTGGAGGTGGGCTACGCCGAGGCGCTGGCCCGCATGCAGGGCTGGGACAGCGGGCTGCCCCAGGAGGACGTGAAGGAGGGCACCCTGGCCTTCGACGAGAAGCGGCGGCCCCGCTACCGCCAGCCGTAGCCCGCCCTCAGTGGCCGCGGGCGCGGAGCCAGACGGGGTCCGCGCCGGGGCCGCGGGCCGCCCACCGCTCGAACTCGGCCACGAAGGCGGACTCCCCCTCCGCCAGGTGCGGGACCAGCCAGTCCCGCACCGCCGCCACCTCCGCGTCCGTATAGACCACGAACAGGTCCCCGAAGAGGTGCCGCACGTCCTGCTCCCGGACGTGCTCCCCCAGCGCCCGCTCCACCACCGGCCGCATCCGCCGCCGGGGCGACCACGCCGCCACGCACTTCAGGCTTCCGGGCCCGATCTCCATGGCGGGGTTACCCCAGGTACCGCCGGAACCACTCCACGCAGCGGGGCCAGGCGTCTCGGGCGGCGTGCTCCCGGTAGGCGGGCCGTCCCTCGCTCATGAAGGCGTGCCCGGCGTTGGGGTAGCTGTGGAACTCGTGGGGCTTGCCCAGGCGCGTCAGCTCCTGGTCCAGCTTCTGCACGTCCGCGGGGCTGGGGTTCTGGTCCTCCTCCCCAAAGAGGCCCAGGATGGGCGCCTGGATGCGCTCCGTCAGGTCAAAGGGCGCGGGGCCTTCGCCCCAGGGCCGCATGATGTTGCCGCCGTAGAAGACCACCGCCGCCTTGATCTCCTCCGGGTTCTGGGCCGCCATGAGGTACGCCACGCGCCCGCCCATGCAGAAGCCCGTGATGCCGATGCGGTCCGCCCGTACCTGGGCCATGCCCTTCAGGTGCCGGATGGCGGCGTTCACGTCCTGCACAATGTTGGCGTCCCGCAGCCGGGACATGCGGGACATGGCGTCCTCCGCGCTGGCCGGGTCCTCCCGGTGGTAGAGGTCCGGCGCAATGCCCACGAAGCCCGCCTCCGCAATGCGGTCCGTCATGGTCTGCACGAAGGGGTCCACGCCGGACGCGTGCTGGATCACCACCACCGCCGGGAACGGCCCGCTCCCCTCCGGAACGGCCACGTAGCAGCGCATCTGCCCGCCGTCCACGGCCACCGTGTCCCACCGACCTGCCATGCTGTCTCCTCCTGCTCAGCCCGGGTCCCCGGCCGCCGGCCTCCCTACCGGCGGGCCTCCTCGAAGGTGTAGTCGATGCCCCGCCGCACCGTCACGCGCATGACGGCGCCGGCGCGGGAGTCGTCCCGTACCAGCTCCAGCACCCCCTCCGCCACCTGCTCCGGCGTCAGGATGCCGCCCACCTCCTGCTTCATGGCCTCGATGGCCGCCTCGCCGCCGGCGCGCACCAGCGGCGTGTCCGTGAAGGTGGGGCAGACGGCGTTCACGCGGATGCCCTCCGCCGCCAGGTAGGCCAGGGAGCGGCTGAAGTGGATGACGCCCGCCTTGGTGGCGGCGTACACCGGCGAGCCGGCCATGGGGATGAGGCCGCCCATGGATGCCGTGTTGACAATGACGCCGCCTCCGCCCTGCCGTCGCATCTGCTGGACCTCCAGCCGGGTGCCGCGGATGACGGCGCCCAGGTTGATGGCCAGGGTGTCCTCCCACCGGCGGGACTCCGGGGCGAAGAAGTCCTCCCGGCCCTCGGAGATGCCGGCGTTGTTGTGGGCAATGTCCACCCGGCCGAACTCCCCCACGGCCAGGTCCAGCAGGGCGCGCAGGTCTGCCTCCCGGGTCACGTCTATCCGCAGGAAGCGCGCCTCGCCGCCCGCCGCCTGGATCTCCCGCACGGCGGCACGGCCCGCCTCCTCCTGGAGGTCGCCCAGCACCACGCGGGCACCGTGGGCCGCCAGCAGCTTTGCCGTGGCCAGGCCGATGCCGGAGGCACCGCCGGTGATGACCGCTACCTTACCTCTGGGATCCATCTCCTCCCCCTGCTCTGCGTGTGATGGACGGGGGTGTCCCTCCGCTAGCCGGTGCCGCCGCCCCGCCGGAGCCACCGGTGGCCCCAGCCTTCGTCCGGCTGCGCCTGGGCGTAAGGCCAGGGCTGCTCCCAGCGGTTCCAGTAGACCACCTGCTTCACCGGCTTGCGGCGCAGCGGGCCGTGCCGGTCCAGCGGGTAGCCCAGCGGGACCAGGCAGTAGATCTGGTTGCTCTCCGGGATGCCCAGCAGCTCCATGAGCTCCGCGGCGTGGCTCAGGGGCAGGTTGAAGATGGAGCCGCCCAGCCCCAGGGCGCGGGCCGCCAGGAGCAGGTTCTGGACCGCCGGGAAGGTGCTGCCGCCGGGCGTGGAGTGCCGGCCCCGGAGGCCGCACACGGCGATGACCGCCGGGACCTCCGCCAGGTGGGCGGCCAGGTACGCCACGGACTTGAGGGAGAGGCGCCGGGTGCGGGGCAGGGCGTCCATGCGGGAGGGGTCTTCCGCGTACTGCGGCTGGTAGCGCCGCCAGCCCTCCTCCGCCCAGGCCTGGAGGCGCCGTTTCACCTCCGGGTCCGTGATGACCACGAAGCGCCAGTCCTGGGCGTTCTGGCCGGACGGCGCCCGGATGGCGGCGTCCAGCACCTGGAAGAGCACCTCGTCCGGGATGGGGTCCGGCTTCAGGCGGCGGAGCGCCCGCGCCGTGTAGATGGCCTCGAACAGGCCGATGGGTTCCCGCTGCTCCACGGGCCGCGCCTCCTGCCGGGCGCCGCGGGAGGCGTGCTATGATGGGCGGCGGCCGGCGGGAGCATTGTACACGCTCCGTCCCGCAACGGGCCAGCGGCCGGCCGCGCGGGACGGAGGAGGAGGAGGACCATGACGGCACCTGTGGCGGTGATCACCGGCGCCAGCCGGGGCATTGGGCGGCAGCTGGCGGTGGACTTCGCCCGGGCGGGGTACGATGTGGCGTGCCTGGCCCGCTCCACGGCGGAGAGCCCGTCCAAGCTGCCGGGCACGGTGGACGAGACGGCGGAGCTGGTGCGGGCGGAGGGACGGCGGGCGCTGGCCCTGGCCGTGGACGTGCGGGACGAGGCGGCCGTGGCCGCGGCGGCGGAGCGGGTCTACGGCGAGCTGGGCCGCTGCGACGTGCTGGTGAACAACGCGGCGGTGGCGGTGCCGGGCCGGACGCTGGAGCTGCCCACGGGGCGCTGGCGGCTGGCGGTGGACGTGAACCTGAACGGGCCGCTCTACACGGTGTACTACTTTGCGCCGCGGATGGCGGAGCACGGCGGCGGCTCCGTCATCAACATCTCGTCCGGGGCGGCGGCCGCGCCGGAGTTCGGGCGGACCAGCTACACGGTGACCAAGGCGGCGCTGGAGAGCCTGACCCGCTGCCTGGCGCACGAGCTGCGGGACCAGGGCATTGCGGTGAACTGCATCCGGCTGGAGCTGCCGGTCTGGAGCGAGGGGTTCGTTTTCACGCTGGGGGACGTGGACCGCTCCCGGTTCGAGGACCCGGTCATCATGTCGGACGCGGCGCTGTGGCTGGCGCGGCAGCCGCGGGAGTACACGGGGCAGGTGGTCACCATCGGCGAGCTGCGGGCGCTGGGGGCGGTGCGGCCGCCCACGCGCGCGGGGTGAGATGCGTCGGGCCGGGCCCTCGGCACGATAGGGAGAGCGGCCGGCCCCCTCACGCCTTCGCCGCGTCCAGTTGCTCCCGCAGGGCGTCGGCGCTGGTGACGGGCAGCAGGCAGGCGTAGTTCTCGCACACGTAGGCGGTGGGCCTCCCGCCCTCCAGGCCGCGGCCCGCCAGCAGGGGCAGCGGCCGCTCCGTCACCGGGCCCGGCGCGCCGGCGGTGACGCGGTTGGGGGCGTACCGCCCGTACGCCACGCGGCGCATGGCTGTCATGGCCGGGTCTTCCGGCGGCCCCACCAGCACCAGCTCCTTGGGCGGCGAGAGGTAGAAGTCCAGCGCCGCCAGCCAGTAGGCGAAGCCGCTGGGGATCTGCGCCAGGAAGTCCCGCACGGACCGGAGCGACTGCTCCGCGTACGGCACGTACCGCTCCTCCCCCGTGAGGCGCGCCAGCCGTAGCAGCGCCATGGCGGCGGCGGAGGAGCCGCAGGGCGTGGCGTTATCGAAGATGTCCCGCGGGCGCACCAGCAGCCGCTCCTGGTCCCGGCCCGTATCGTAGAAGATCTCCTCGGAGCCGGACCAGAAGAGGTCGATCATGGTGTCCGCCAGCCGGGCGGCCTCGTCCAGCCAGCGCCGCTCGAAGGTGGCCTCGTAGAGGGTGATCAGCCCCTCCGCCAGGAAGGCGTGGTCCTCCAGGTAGCCCTTGATGGCGGAGGCCCGGCCGTCCTTCCAGGTGCGCAGCAGGCGGCCGTCCCGGACCAGCTCCCGCAGGAGGAAGTCCGCGTTGCGGCGGGCCGCCTCCAGCCACTCAGGACGCTCCAGGGCGGCGCCGCACTCGGCCAGGGCGCGGAGCATGAGGCCGTTCCAGGCGGTGAGCACCTTATCGTCCAGGCCGGGGCGGACGCGCCGGTCGCGGGCGGCCAGCAGGCGGGGTCGTGCCTCCTCCACCATGGCCAGCAGCTCCTCCACCGGCAGGCCCAGCTCTGCCGCCACGTCGCCTTCGTCCCGCGGCACGTGGAGGATGTTCCGCCCCTCGAAGTTGCCCTCCTCCGTGACCCCGTAGTACGCCCGCACCACGCGGCCCGTCTCCGGTCCCACCGCCGCGTCGATCTCCGCCGGCGTCCAGACGAAGAACCTGCCCTCCTCGCCCTCGCTGTCGGCGTCGGTGGCGGAGTAGAAGCCGCCATCCGGGCCGGTCATCTCCCGCAGCACGTAGGAGAGCGTCTCCTCCACCACACGGCGGAAGCGCGGCCTGCCGGTCACCAGCCAGCCGTGGAGGTAGAGCGAGGCCAGCAGCGCGTTATCGTACAGCATCTTCTCGAAGTGGGGGACCAGCCAGCGGGCGTCCGTGGCGTAGCGGTGGAAGCCGCCGCCCACCTGGTCGTAGATGCCGCCGCGGGCCATGCGCTCCAGCGTCAGGTCCACCAGACGCAGCGCCTGCTCCGTCCCGGTGCCGTGCCAGTAGCGGAGGAGGAAGTCGTACGTCTGGGGCTGGGGGAACTTGGGTGCGCCGGCCAGGCCGCCGTCCCGCCAGTCGAAGCGCTCCGCCAGGGCGGCGTAGGCGGCATCCAGCAGGTCGTGGGTCAGGGGCTCCGGGCTGGGGCGGGTGGCGCTGCCCGCGCGGATGGCCTCCACCACGCGCTCCGTGGCGGCCAGCACCTCCGCCTTCCGGGTGCGGTAGGCCTCCGCCACCGCCTGGAGCACCCGGGGGAAGCCGGGCATGGGGCCGCGGTCCTCCGGCGGGAAGTAGGTGCCCGCGTAGAAGGGCCGGCCGTCCGGCGTGAGGAAGACGCTCATGGGCCAGCCGCCGTGGCCCGTCATGGCCTGCACCGCCGTCATGTAGACGGCGTCCAGGTCCGGCCGCTCCTCCCGGTCCACCTTGACGTTCACGAACTCCCGGTTCATGAGGGCGGCGATCTCCGGGTTCTCAAAGCACTCCCGCTCCATGAC
>DATCLE010000071.1:0-3029 GCA_036564075.1 Dehalococcoidia bacterium | reverse complement strand
CCGCACTTCTGCTCCATGAAGATCACCCAGGACGTGCGGGAGTACGCGGCGGCCAGGGGGATCCGCCCGGAGGACGCCATCCAGGTGGGCATGGCGGAGAAGGCGCGGGAGTTCCGCCAGGGCGGCGGGGACCTCTACCGGAAGGTGTAGCGGGGGCGGCCGTCCCCCTGGGCGGGGCGCCGCGGCCGGCGCCCCGCTCTTCTATTGCCCGGAACATGCGCAGGGTTCCTGCGTTCTCTTCGTCCTGGAGTAGTGCAAGTCCATGCCACAGGACAGTGATGGGACGATCCATCCTCGTCGTCACGGACCACCCGGCCTTCGGCCGGCTGCTCCGCGTCCTCCTGGAGTACGAAGGGTTCGCCGCTGACGTGATGCTCCCCGGTGCCGATGCGCTGGCCCGCGCCCGCACGGACCGGCCGGACCTGCTGCTGCTGGATCTGGGGCGGCCTGACTCCTCTGTGGAGGAAGCCGCCCAGGCCCTCTACGAGGCGCTGCCGGAGGTGCCGGTGATCCTGCTGGCGGACCCGTCACGGCAACGGCGGCTCCGGCGGCAGTTCGAACGGGCGGAGACGGTGGAGGGCGGCGACGTCGTGGCGGTGGTGGCCGCCGTACGGCGGGCGCTGGGGGAGGGGGCGTGACGGCCGCCTAGGAGCTGGAGGCCAGCCGGTTCGGGTGGTTCTTGCGCAAGGGCAGCAGGGAGGCCAGGTCAGACGGCCGCTCGTCCACCACGTACTCGTAGAGCACCAGGCCGTCCGGGATGGCGAAGACGTGCAGCCCCTCCTGCTCCTCCAGGTGGAGGATCATCCGGCCGTCCTGCTCCGCCAGGCGCACCAGGTCCTGCATGGAGGCCACGCGGATCCGCTGCTCATCGCCGTGGAATTCGGCGCGGGAGACGGAGACCAGCCGGGAGCCGAAGCGCATCCGGATCCGCTCGGACTCCTTCCCCAGGCGGCGGACCACCGCCGCGGCGGCGATCCCCGTGGCCAGCAGCCCGGCCGCGGCCCCGGCGGCTCCGAGCACGCGGAGCGCCTTCACCGGCAGTGAGAGGCCCAGCAGGCCCGCGTGGCGGTCGGCCTGGACGGTCTCGCCCGTCTGCTGGGGCTGGCTGTACTCCAGCGCGGGGGCCAGCGTGAGTTGCACCGCGTCCATCGCCATGGTGAAGGCCGGGGCGTACCGGCCGTCCACGGGCCGGTCGCCGGCCTGCCCGGCCACCTCGATGGTCGGGACCAGCCGCAGCTCGTACCGTCGCGGCGTGAAGCCGGTCTGGCCCTGGATCTGGTTCACGAAGGCGAAGACCTGCTGGAGGTCCAGCGGCACGCGGAACGCCACGGACTGCCCGGCGAAGGGCGTGGGCGGCACCAGCGGCACGGTGTGCCGCCAGCCGTCCTCCGCGACGATCTCCAGGTCCGCGCGGTACTGTCCCGTCAGCTCCAGCGGCTCCTCCGCCACCGCCCGGTAGGTGACCCCCACGTCCAGCGTGCGGGCCAGGCGCCGGAACAGGGGCGGCGGCTCCGGCGGCGTGCCGGCCTCCTGACCGGGGGCGGCCGGAGCGGCGGACGACACCACCCCGTCAGGGTAGAGGGGGGAAGGCACCATCCCCGCCGTGTAGTCGAAGCGGACGGTGTGGGTGAACTGCCGGTGCTGGACCGTCTGCGGCCCCTCCGCGGGCTGGCGGAAGGCGTAGACGGCCAGGGCCAGGAAGGCGGCGGTGGCCAGCGCAAGCCCGGCCACCACAACCATGAGGCTGCTGGACGTGAGGTGCAGGGAGCGCGGGCGCGGCCCGTGCTCCGCGTCGGCCCGTCGGCGCCGCCGGCGCCGGGAGCGCCGGAGCCGCCGGCCGCCGGCCACGGAGAGGGCCGCGAAGCCGCCCGCCACGGCGGCGAAGAGCGCGGGCTGCTGGAGCCGGTGGACCAGGGAGCCCAGGTCCGGCACGTGGAACCAGAGCTTGCCCAGGATGTGCTGCGGCCGTGGGCGCCAGGGATCGGTGGTGGTGCGGTTGTCGCCCCGGGTGACGTAGCCCTCCTCCGCCGTCCCGCCGATGATGCGGTGGATGACGATGCCGTCCTCCGCCCGGTAGGCGATGACGTCACCGGGCCCGTACGTCTCGGCCCGGCGGACCAGCGCGAAGTCCCCGCCGTACAGGGTGGGCTCCATGCTGGCGCCGGAGACCTTGATGTACGAGATGGGGCCGCCCAGGGCGGCCGGCCGCAGCAGGGCGTACCAACCCAGGAGCAGGGCTACGGCCAGGACCAGGGAGAGGTGTTTTCGCCACATGGTAACTCGGGCGGGGCGAGCGGCCGGGGAGCGGGGAGCCCCCGCCCCCCGGCCTTCCTGGCACCCTCTTCAGCTAGGGCGAGGCCGGCTTACGGCTCGTCGATGACGACGGCGACGCCGTCCACGTCCTCGGCATCCACGTTGTTGGTGCTGAAGTCCAGCACCTCCGTGGTAGCGTCAATGCCCACCACGATCTGCTCGGCCAGGCTGGCGCCGCCCGCGGTGTAGAGCGTCACCTTCAGATCGTAGCCGTTGCAGGCCGCGTTGATGCCGTCGACGGTCAGGTCGTCCACCTCGTAGGCGGAGATGGCCGCCTCGTAGGCGGTGGTGTAGGAGGTGGTCACGCCGTCGGTGTCGCACGAGAGCACCGCCACGCTGTCGGCGCTGAGCGTATCGGCGGTGATGCCGCCCAGCGTTGCGGCGGCGCCGAACACCGCGCCTCCCACCACGCCGCCCGCTACCAGGGCAAGGATCCAACGCTTCATGAGATGTTCACCTGCCTTTTGGCCTGGCGGTACAACTGCGGTGCCGGGACCGGTACGTACGTCGAGCTCCAGGCCTGATGTGGTTGTTCTGCCCGCCGCGCCTGGGCCCCTCAGAGGGCTCCGGGAGCGGCGTCCGCCCCGCGCCGGAGGACGGGACACCCGGCGGCGGTCTCGGGCGCAGTTGTACCTGGTGTGAGTATCGGCAGGGCGGGCGATCTCTGGAGAGGGAGCCCTCCCGGACCGGGAAGGAGAGGTGGGGTGGGAGAGGAC
>DATCLE010000070.1:0-2761 GCA_036564075.1 Dehalococcoidia bacterium | reverse complement strand
CTGAAGGCGACGACGAGGCTGACCCTTGTGGCCAGCGGCCAGGGCGTGCGAGACTGGGGCATGGCGGGGACCTCCTGGTGGATGGATGTTGGGTTACGCCTACCCTACCAGCGAGGCCCCGCCTCGTTCACCCCCTCCCCTGTCTCACATGTCCTGGAACAGCACACCGAATTGCCCGTGCCGCGCCCGGTCATGTACAATGGCCGCAACCACGCGTCAGCAGCCCCCTCTGCCCCTCGATGCCGCCGCCCCGCCGTGCCGGCCGCTGTGCGCATCGGGGCGGCGGGTGCAGGCCAACGCACCGGACGGAGCTGGACCCACTGTGAAGGTTCGGAAAGCCCTCATCCTGGCCGCCGGCTACGGCACCCGCATGCTCCCGGCCACCAAGGCCCTGCCCAAGGAGACCCTCACCGTGGTGGACCGCCCGGTCATCCACTACGTGGTGGAGGAGGTGGTCCGCTCCGGCATCACGGAGATCGTCATCGTCACCTCCGCCGGCAAGCGCGCCGTGGAGGAGTACTTCGACCGGAACGCCGCCCTGGAGGCGGCGCTGGAGGCCAAGGGGGATACGGAGCGCCTGGCGGCGCTGCGGGCCATCTCCGGCATGGCCCGCCTCAGTTTCGTCCGCCAGCACGAGATGCGCGGCATCGGCGACGCGGTCCTCTCCGCCAGCCACGCCGTGGGTGATGAGCCCTTCGCCCTCCTCTTCCCGGACGACATCATCGTGGGTGAGCCGCCGGCCACCCGCCAGCTCCTGGACGTCTTCGAGGCCCGCGGGGCCAGCACCATCGCCGTGCAGCGGGTGCCCCGGTCCGAGGCCTCCGCCTACGGCATCATCGACGCCGAGCCCGCCGGGGAGGACGTCTACCGCGTGCGGGGGCTGGTGGAGAAGCCGGCGCCGGAGGAGGCGCCCTCAGACCTGGCCATTGTGGGCCGGTACGTGCTCACCCCCGGCATCTTCCAGGCCATCCGGGAGACGCCGCCGGGCCGCGGCGGCGAGGTGCAGATCACGGACGCCCTGGCCCGCCTCCTGGCGCGGGAGCCCATCTACGCCCGCGCCTTCCGCGGCGAGCGGTACGATACGGGCCGCCCGTTCGGCTTCGTGCGGGCCAACATTGAGCTGGCGTTGCGGCGGGACGACGTGGGCCCGGAGCTCCGCGACTACCTGCGGCAGCTGGCCGGGCGGTAGCAGGCAGCGAGGGGGCCGGCGTCATGCGAGCGGTCATCATCGGCTACCCTATCCCCAGCCCGCAGTTCGACAACTACAGCATCCTCTCCGCGCCCGCCGTCTTCGACTACGACGCCCTGGTCATCGACCCGGCGGGGGTGAGCCAGGCCATCGAGGAGGTGGTGGCCGGCGGCACCGCCCACCAGACGTACACGGACCAGCCGGTGGTGAATGCGGACGGCGGGCCGCTTGCGGTGGCGCTGGCGGAGCACCTGCGCCGCCGGCAGGAGGAGGTGCGCCGGCTCCTGGCCGCCGGCGGCCTAGTGGTCTGCTGGCTACGGCCGGAGGCGGCCCACCCGCTGGTGGCCGGCTTCCCCGGCTGCGACCGCTACTTCTGGCTGCCCGCGCCGCCGGGGGTGCGCTGGACGCCGCCCTACCTCATGCCCGGCGAGGGCACCGGACTGGTGGTGACGGACGCGGGCCACGTCTTCGCGCCGTTGCTCCAGGAGTTCCGCACGCGCTTCCTCTACACCGCCTACCTGAACGACGCCGTCCCCGGCCTCATGGAGCACCTGCACGTCATTGCCCGCAGCCCCGGCGGTGCGCCGGTGGCGGCGGAGTTGCGCGTGGGCCGGGGCCGCGTGGTCTTCCTGCCTTCGCCCAACGCCCGGGAGATGGAGCGCCACCGGCTGCAACTGGGCGTGGCGCTGGAGGGGACGCTGGAGCGGGCGCTGCGGGAGACGGCGGGGGAGTCGCCGCCGGCGTGGGCCGCGCGGGCGGACCTGCCGGGGCTGGACGTGCTGGAGGAGCGGGCGCAGGAGGCCCGCCGGGCGGCGGAGGAGGCGGAGGCCCGCGCGGCAGAGGCGGAGGCCCGCGCGGAGGAACTGGCGCGCTGGCGGCGGCTGCTGTGGCAGGAGGGCAAGCACGGGCTGGGCGAGATTGTCCGGGAGGCGCTGCGCCTGCTGGGCTTCACGGTGACGGAGCGCCTGGACGAGCCGGCGGTGCTGACGGCGGAGGGGCAGGAGGCGTTCCTGGAGGTGGAGGGCTCCGAGGAGCCGGTGCTGGAGTACCCGTACATCCGCCTCCAGCGCCGCCTGGAGCGCGACCTCCTGGAGACCAAGACCCCCAAGAAGGGCGTGCTGGTGGTGAACGGCCAGCGGCTCCTGGAGCCGGAGGCCCGCACGGAGCCCTACGCCGAGACCTTGCGCATTGCGGCGGAGAACTACCGCTACTGCCTCATGACGTCCGTGGACCTGTTCCACCTGGTCCGGCGCGTCCTGGAGGGCGCCGGCGAGGAGGAACGGAGGGCCATGCGACGGGCCATCCTGGAGACCAGCGGCGTCTTCCGCGCGCCGGAGGAGGCCGGCGCCCGCGGCCCGGCGCCGCAGCCGGAGGGGGGTGCTGTCTGATGCCGTCCGTCCAGGCGGGGGAACTGCGGATGTACTACGTGGAGGAGGGCGCCGGGCCGCTCACGCTGCTGCTGGTGCACGGCTACACGGCGTGCAGCGCGTGGTGGGAGCCCACCATGGCGGGCCTGCGGGACCGGTACCGCCTGCTGGCGGTGGACCTGCGCGGCGCGGGGCAGACGGAGCA
>DATCLE010000069.1:0-10568 GCA_036564075.1 Dehalococcoidia bacterium | reverse complement strand
ACGGGCCGCGGGGGGTGCCGGTGATCCTGATCACGGCGGGGGTGCTGGCGGCGCGGGCGCGGCAGGAGTTCCCGGACGCCCCGGTGGTGGGCAAGCCGTTCGACCTCGACCACCTCCTCGCCGTCATCCAGCAGCACCTGGACGCCGCCGGCGGAGCGGGCAGGGACCCGTAGGCGCCGCGCCAACGACCGGGCGGACACGGTGAGGGACGGCCCGGATCCGGGCCGTCCCTCCGTCTCAGCACCCGTGGCGGATGGTGCAGCGGGCTAGCAGCAGGACCGCGGGGTGCCGCTGCTGGTGGCCGTCTGGAAGCTGGACCCGCAGGCGCAGGTCTTCACCGCGTTGGGGTTGTAGATGGTGAAGCCGGCCCGCATCAGGTCGTCCACGTAGTCGATCTCGGCGCCGGCCAGGAAGGGCGCGGACTCCGGGTCTACCACCAGCCGCACGCCGGACTCCTCAATGACCATGTCGTCCGGCTCCGGCGTCTGGGCAATGGCCATCCCGTACTGGAAACCGGAGCAGCCGCCGCCCACCACAAAGACCCGCAGCGCGCCTTCCGCCGCCCCGCGCTCCTCCAGCAGGCCCTTCGCCTTCTCCGCTGCCCGCTCCGTGATCGTGATCATCCTCGCCTCCTTGACCTGAGGACCAGGGTTTGGGAACCCATCACTGCACATAGTATACCCGCCGGCACCGGCGCCGTCCAGCCCGCGCGCCCCGGGCAAGAGGAGGCCGCGCGGGCTCCACCGGAGGCGCCGGCCGCCCTTGACAATGGGCGGGCCGCATTGGTAAGCTCTGGGTAGATAACATGATTTAACCATTACTTACTGTAACAATCCGTGGAGCAAGGAGAGGCGCCGTGGCCAATCCACCGGTCATCTCACGGAGCTCGAAGATCGAGTCCGAGTACAAGTGGGGCTTCTACACCGACATTGCGGTGGACATTGCCCCCAAGGGGCTGAATGAGGAGATCGTCCGGCTCATCTGGGAGAAGAAGGGCGAGCCGGAGTTCATGCTGGACTGGCGCCTGCGCGCCTACCGCTACTGGAAGTCCCTGAACGAGGACGAGCCCCGCTGGGCCAACATCACCTACCCCAAGATCGACTACCAGGACATCCACTACTACGCGGCGCCGGCCTCCATGCGCAAGCGGCCGGAGAGCCTGGACGAGGTGGACCCGGAGCTGGTGGCGGCCTTCAACAAGCTGGGCATCCCCATTGAGGAGCAGAAGCAGCTGGCCGGGGTGGCCGTGGACGCCGTGTTTGACAGCGTCTCCGTGGTCACCACCTACAAGGAGACCCTGGAGAAGGCCGGCGTCATCTTCTGCTCCATGTCGGAGGCCATCCAGAAGTACCCGGACCTGGTGGAGCAGTACCTGGGCACGGTGGTGCCCTACACGGACAACTTCTTCGCCGCCCTGAACTCCGCCGTCTTCAGCGACGGCTCCTTCTGCTACGTGCCGCCGGGCGTGCGCTGCCCCATTGACCTGATGACGTACTTCCGCATCAACTCGGCCGATACCGGCCAGTTCGAGCGGACGCTCATCATCGCCGATAAGGGCGCGTACGTGAGCTACCTGGAGGGCTGCACGGCGCCCATGCGGAAGTCCCACCAGCTCCACGCCGCCGTGGTGGAGCTGGTGGCGCTAGACGACGCCGAGATCAAGTACTCCACCCTCCAGAACTGGTACCCGGGCGATAAGGAGGGCCGGGGCGGCGTCTACAACTTCGTGACCAAGCGCGGCAAGGCGCTGGGCCGGAACTCCAAGATCTCCTGGACCCAGGTGGAGACGGGCTCCGCCATCACCTGGAAGTACCCCAGCGTGATCCTTCAGGGTGACAACTCCGTGGGGGAGTTCTACTCCGTGGCGCTGGTGAACAACTACCAGCAGGCGGACACCGGCACCAAGATGATCCACATCGGCAAGAACACGCGGAGCACCATTGTCTCCAAGGGCATCTCCGCCGGCCACGCCAACAACACGTACCGCGGCCTGGTGAAGATCATGCCCTCCGCCCAGCACGCCCGGAACTTCACCCGCTGCGACTCCCTGCTCATCGGCGACCAGTGCGGCGCCCACACCGTGCCGTACATCGAGGTGCGGAACCCCACCGCCAAGATCGAGCACGAGGCGTCCACGTCCAAGGTGAGCGAGGACCAGCTCTTCTACCTGATGCAGCGGGGCATCTCCGAAGAGGACGCCCAGCACATGATCATCAACGGCTTCTGCAAGAGCGTCTTCAACGAGCTGCCCTTCGAGTTCGCGGCGGAGGCTTCCCAGTTGCTCAAGGTCAGCCTGGAGGGGACCGTTGGCTGAGATGGAAGGAAGCAAGGTGGACCATCGCGAACCGCTGCTGACCGTACGTAACCTCCACGTGGCCGCCGGCGAGGTGGAGATCCTCAAGGGCCTGGACCTCACCGTCTACCCGGGCGAGGTGCACGCCATCATGGGGCCCAACGGCAGCGGCAAGAGCACCCTGAGCAACGTGCTGGCCGGCAAGCCGGACTACGAGGTGACGGACGGGGAGGTCCTCTTCCAGGGACGGGACCTCCTGGCCATGACGCCGGACGAACGCGCCCGCGAGGGCCTCTTCCTGGCGTTCCAGTACCCGGTGGAGCTCCCCGGCGTCCGCACCCGGCAGTTCCTGAAGTCCGCCCTGGACGCCATCTACCAGCACCGCGGCCGGAAGCCGCTCAGCATCCGGGAGTTTGACAAGCTGTTCAAGGAGAAGATGCAGCTGGTCCAGATGAGCCCGGAGCTGATGCAGCGTTCCGTGAACGAAGGGTTCTCCGGCGGCGAGAAGAAGCGGAACGAGATGCTCCAGCTGGCGTTGCTGGACCCCAAGCTGGCCGTCATGGACGAGACGGACTCCGGCCTGGACATCGACGCGCTGCGCATTGTGGCGGAGTGCGTGAACCGACTCCGCGGGCCGGAGCGGGCCTTCGTGCTGGTGACCCACTACCAGCGCCTCCTCAACTACATCACGCCGGACTTCGTCCACATCCTGGTGGACGGCCGGCTGGTGATGTCCGGGGGCCCGGAGCTGGCCCTGGAGGTGGAGTCCAAGGGGTACGACTGGGTCAAGCAGGCCGCCGGCGTCGGCTCCTGACCGGCCCCGCCCAAACCCTCTGGATGGTGCACGAACGAGATGGCTCCGGTCCTGACCGACGTTGAGAAGTACCTAACAGACTTCCAGGCCTTTGAGCAGGCCCTGCCCGCCGGCGAAGCCGCCTGGGTGCGGGACCTCCGCCGCCGCGGCATCGCCCGGTTCCAGGAGGTGGGCCTGCCCACCGCCCGCAAGGGGAACGAGCGCTGGAAGTACACCAACGTGGGGCCCATTGCCTCCGCCACGTTCCACCACCCGGTGGCGGCGCCCGCCCGGACCCCGGCCGTGGCGGAGTTCCGGGACCTGCTGCCCTGGCAGGAGGACTGGCTCCGGCTGGTCTTCGTGGACGGGCGGTTCGCGCCGGAGCTCTCCGACACCGCCGGCGCCCCGGACGGCGTCCGCCTGGACAGCCTGGCGGCGGCGCTGACGTCCGACGGCCAGGTCGCGGAGCAGCACCTGGCCCGCTACGCCACCCCGGACATCGACGGCTTCACGGCGCTGAACGCGGCGTTCCTGCGGGACGGCGCCCTGGTACACGTGCCGGACGGCGTGGAGCTGGCAACGCCGCTGCTCCTGGTCTACCTCACCACGGAGCACGATAGCCCGGTGGTCACGTACCCGCGCACGCTGGTGGTGCTGGGGCGGAACGCCGCCGTCACCCTGGTGGAGGCCTACGTGGGGCTGGCCGCCGGCCGCTACTTCACGGACGCCGTGACGGAGGTGGTGCTGGACGAAGGGGCGCGGGCGCACCACTACCGCTACCTGCGGGAGGGCGCGGAGGCGTTCCACATCGGCACCACCAAGGTGCACCAGGGCCGGGACAGCACCTTCGAGTCCGTGGCGTTCGAGATGGGCTGCGCCATCGCCCGCAACGACGTCCACGTGCTGCTGGACGACCCCGGCGCCTCCTGCGTCCTCAACGGCCTCTACATGACGGCCGGGACGCAGCACATGGACAACGACATCAACATTGACCACCTGAAGCCGCACTGCTCCAGCAGCCAGTACTGGAAGGGCATCCTGGCCGGGCGGTCCCGGGCCGTCTACAGCGGCCGGGTGGTGGTCCACCGGGACGCGCAGAAGACGTACGCCACCCAGGCGGACAAGAACCTGCTGCTCTCGGAAGAGGCGGAGATCGATACGAAGCCCAGCCTCTTCATCTACGCCGATGACGTCCAGTGCACCCACGGTGCCACGGCCGGCCACATTGACGAGGACGCCTACTTCTACCTGCGCTCCCGCGGCCTGGACGCGGAGACGGCCAGCCGGCTCCTCATCAACGGCTTCGCCCGGGAGATCCTGGACGGCATCTCGCTGGCGCCCCTGCGGGAGTACCTGGACCGCCTGACCTCCAGTTCCCTGCCGGAGTTCAGGTTCTCAGAGCGGCGATGACGGCCCACGACCGGGAGACGGCAGGCGGCCTGGACGTGGCCCGGATCCGGGAGGAGTTTCCCATCCTGGGGAGCCGGGTCAACGGGAAGCCCCTGGTCTACCTGGACAACGCCGCCACCAGCCAGAAGCCCCAGCCCGTCCTGGACGCCCTCCTCCACTACTACGCGGAGGAGAACGCCAACGTCCACCGGGGCATCCACGCCCTGAGCGCCCGCGCCACGGAGGCGTACGAGGGCGCCCGGGCCAAGGTCCGCCGCTTCCTCAACGCCCGGCACGACGCGGAGATCGTCTTCGTCCGCGGGACCACGGAGGCCATCAACCTGGTGGCCAGCGCCTACGCGCGGCCCCGGCTGCGGGAGGGGGACGAGGTGCTCATCTCCGCCATGGAGCACCACTCCAACATTGTCCCCTGGCAGATGGTCTGCCGGGAGCGGGGCGCACGGCTCCGCGTCATCCCCATGAACGACGCGGGAGAGCTGGACCTGGAGGCGTACGAGCGGCTGCTGACCCCGCGCACCCGGCTGGTCTCCGTGGTCCACGTCTCCAACTCCCTGGGCACCGTCAACCCCGTGGCCCGCATGGTGGAGCTGGCCCACGCCCGCGGCGTGCCGGTGCTGGTGGACGGTGCCCAGGCGGCGCCCCACCTGCGCGTGGACGTGCAGGCCCTGGGGGTGGACTTCTACGCCTTCTCCGGCCACAAGCTGTACGGCCCCACCGGCATCGGCGTGCTGTACGGCCGGGCGGAGCTGCTGGAGGAGATGGAGCCGTACCAGGGCGGCGGCGACATGATCAAGTCCGTGACCTTTGAACGGACGCTGTACAACGACCTGCCCTACAAGTTTGAGGCAGGCACGCCGCACATCGCCGGGGCCGTGGGGCTGGGCGCCGCCGTGGACTACGTCTCCCGCATCGGCCTGGAGCGCATCGCCGCGTACGAGCACGGCCTGCTGGAGTACGGCACCCGGCGGCTCTCCGGCATCGGCGGCCTGCGCCTGGTGGGGACGGCGCGGGAGAAGGCCGCCATCCTCTCCTTCGTCCTGGACGGCATCCACCCGCATGACGTGGGCACCGTGCTGGACGCGGAGGGCATCGCCATCCGCACCGGCCACCACTGCACCCAGCCCGTCATGGACCGGTTCCAGATCCCGGCAACGGCGCGGGCGTCCCTGGCGTTCTACAATACGAGGGAGGAGATCGACGCGCTGGTGGACGGCATCTACCGCGCCATCGAGCTGCTGAGGTAATGTCGGAGCTCCAAGAGCTGTACCAGGACATCATCCTGGACCACAACCGGAACCCCCGCAACTTCGGGCGGCTGGAGGGGGCGGACCGTACCGCGGACGGCTACAACCCCGTCTGCGGCGACCGCATCACCCTGGACCTGCGGCTGGAGGACGGCCGCATCCGGGACGTGGCCTTCAAGGGCTCCGGCTGCGCCATCTCGCGCGCCTCCGCCTCCCTCATGACGGAGGCCGTGAAGGGCCTCTCCCAGGAGCAGGCGGAGCGGCTGTTCCACGCCTTCCACGCCATGCTCACCCGGGCGCCCGGCGAGCCCTTCGACGCGGAGGAGCTGGGGGACCTGGAGGTGCTCTCCGGCGTGGCGGAGTACCCCGCCCGCGTGAAGTGCGCCACCCTGGCCTGGCACACCCTCCACGCCGCGCTGAAGCAGGAGCCCGGCACCGTCTCCACGGAGTAGGAGTAAGAGAAGGCCCCCGCCGGGCCGGTCCCGCCCGCAGGGGCCTCTTGCCGCGCCTCTGCCGTCCGTACCCTCAGCCGATGCCCAGCGCGAACTTGGCCTCCTCGCTCATGCGGCTGGGGTTCCACGGCGGATCGAAGGTGAACTCCACCTGGACGTCCTTGACGCCCGGGAAGAGGGAGAGCTTCTCCCGCACCTGCTCCTCCACCATGGGGCCAATGGGGCACAGCGGCGTGGTGAGGGTCATGAGGATGTGGACGTTGCCGTCCTCCACGTTGATGTCGTACACCAGGCCCAGGTCCACCACGTTGTAGTTGAGCTCCGGGTCGTACACGTCCATCAACGCCTCGCGGACGTCCTCCACGGTGACCATCGTTCCGTCCTCCCCGCCGGGGCCGGACCGCCCCGGCGCACGCCGTCCGGTTTCTCCTGCCACCATTGTACAAAATCGGGGGGCTGCGGGCCAGCGGCGGGCGGCCTCAGGAGCCGGCGAAGGCCGGGTCCGCGGCCACCGGCACGCCCAGGAACGCGTCGATGATGCGGGCCTGCTCCTGCTCGTCCGCCCGGAGGGCCAGGGCCCCCGTGGGCGACTGCCAGTCGTAGACGGCGTCTCCCAGGGAGAACATCTTCACGTTGTGCTCCCGCAGGTCCCCGGCCACCAGCGCCAGGCCCGGCACCTGCCAGGGTGCCACGTCCGTGATCACCGCGGCGCTGTACCGCCGCCAGAGCTCCAGGGCCTGCTCCGGCGCCCGCACGCTCACCGCCCGTCGCAGCACCGCCAGCATGATCTGCTGCTGGCGGTGGATGCGGTCCAGGTCCCCCCGTTCGCTGTGGCGGGTGCGGGCGTAGCCCAGCGCCTGCTCCCCATCCATGTGGTGGAGGCCCGGCGTCACCACACCGCCGGGGAACGCCGCCAGCACGTCCGGGTGCTCCGGGTCCGCCAGCTCCTCCTCCACCAGCACGTCCACTCCGCCCAGGGCGTCGATGATGGTCTTGAACCCCTCCCAGTCAATGACCACCCAGTGGTCCACGGGGATGCCTAGGTTCCGCTCCACCGCCATGGCCGCGTACGCGGGGCCGCGGCCGGGGGAGGCCGCCTCCCCGTAGGCGTACGCCTCGTTGATGCGGCCGGGCGCCCAGGCCCCGTCTCCCACCGGGACGTCCACCCACAGGTCCCGGGGGATGCCCAGCACGCGGGCGTCGTGCGTGCCCAGGTCAACGCTCACCACGTAGATGGAGTCGGACCGGCCGGGGCCCTCCGGCCCGCCGTCCGCCTCCGGCCGCCGGTCCAGGCCCAGCACCAGGATGTTCAGGCGCCGGTCCGCGTCCGTATCGCTGTCCAGGCCGGGCACGGAGACGGCCACCCGGGCGTCCGTGCCGGGCACGTCCACCGTCAGGGCGGCGATCTCGTTGCCGGGGAGGAAGATGTGGTCGATGTGGGTCAGCACCACGGCCGAGGCGTAGGCCATGGTGAGGAAGAGGGCGGCGATGGCGAGGGCGCTCAGGAGCCTCCGGCGTCTCATGTCCGCACCTGAGGGCCCGGGTCCGGCCGGGATCAGGGGCAGCGCGCCCCGGCGTGCGCTACCCGGCGGGCTCGAAGGTGCCGGTGTACCGCATCCGTGCGACGACCGTCCCGTCCTCCTCCGCCGTCACGACCCGCTGCGTGACGTACCAGCGTCCTTTCCGCTCGAACACGTCCTCGATGGTGCCCCACGTCTCCAGCGCCCGGCCCAGCCGGGCCGGCGCGCAGGTCTCCACCTCGCCGGCGGTATGGATGCCCACGGCGAAGGGGCGGTTCCGCCGCAGCAGCCCGAAGGGCGTGTTGAGCACCAGGCTGGGCGGGACCAGCCCCAGGGATCGCAGCGCGGCGGCCAGGACCGTCCCCTCCAGGCCCGCGGCGGGCAGGTACCGCTCCAGGTCCTCCACGCCGAAGCGCAGGCGCTCCGGCACGGCCAGCGGCGCCCCCACCAGGTCCGGGCTCAGGGCCAGCGGCGAGGCGGCCGCCCCTTCGTCCCGGCGCAGGCCGTCCACCGGGATCCCCTCCCGGTACGGGCCCGCCAGCGCCTCCACGCGGAGCTCACCGCCGCAGGAGAGGGTGATGCGCCACGCGCCCCCGGCCACGGGCTCCGCCGCCACCTCCAGCGCCTCGCCGTGGAAGACGGGGCGGCGGAAGCGGACCCACCCATAGCCCCGGGCCAGCCAGCCCGCCCCCAGGGCACGGACGGCGGCGTCCGCCGCATAGGCGTAGAGGGTCACACCGGGCACCAGGCCGCCGGGGTACCCCAGGGACCGGGCGTAGTCATCCCGGTGGATGGGGTTGCTAGAGTGCGGCTGGTCGTTCCGGGCCGTGAGGCGGTAGGCGAACGCCCCGAGGGCCATGGCGGACATGCCCCCCTCCTACTGCGCCGTCCGCGCTATTCTACCACGCCCCGGGCCGCCCGGGCCCCATCCCCCACAGGCTGGTCCCCGCTCCGTGAACGAGCTCTCCCCCCCCCCGCGGCGGGGCAGAGCGTCCGGGCGTAACATACATTTCATCCAGCCGCAACCTCCGGATAACGCAGCGCGGCTATCCTCCCCGTAAGCCAGCACTTGAGGGAGGGTAACCATGCCTATCGATTCAGGGAATACGGCCTGGGTCCTCATGGCCGCGGCGTTGGTGATGCTGATGACCCCGGCCCTGGGCTTCTTCTACGGGGGTCTTACCCGGAACAAGAACGTCCTGGGCACCATCATGCAGAGCTTCATCGTGGTGGCCCTGGTGGGCGTCCAGTGGGTGGTCATCGGCTACACGCTGACCTTCGGGCCGGACCACTGGGGGCTCATCGGCGGGCTGGACTGGCTCGGCCTGAAGGGGGTGGGCGGCGAGATCGCTTCCTACCTGCACAACGGTGAGGAGCGGACGTACGGCGTGGCCATCCCCCACCAGGCGTTCATGATCTTCCAGGCCATGTTCGCCATCATCACGCCGGCCCTCATCACCGGCGCCTTCGCGGAGCGGGCCAAGTTCAGCACGTTCCTGGTCTTCATGCTGCTGTGGTCCTTCCTGGTGTACAACCCCGTGGCCCACTGGGTCTTCGCCAACGACGGGTGGCTGGCCCTGGCGGGCGACCAGATCAAGGCGCTGGACTTCGCGGGCGGCACGGCCATCCACATCAACGCGGGCGCCGCGGCGCTGGCGGCGGCCATCGCCTTCGGGCCGCGGAAGGGGTTCAAGCAGGACCCCATGGAGCCCCATGACGTGCCCATGGTCGTGCTGGGCGCGGCCCTCCTCTGGTTCGGCTGGTTCGGCTTCAACGCGGGCAGCGCGGGCGCGGCCAACGCGCAGGCGGTGAACGCCTTCGTGGTGACCAACACGGCGGCGGCGGCGGCCACGCTCACCTGGATGCTGCTGAGCTGGCGGTTCTCCGGCAAGCCCAGCGTGGTGGGCGCCGCCACGGGCGCCGTGGCCGGGCTGGTGGCCATCACCCCGGCGTCCGGCTTCGTACAGCCCATGGAGGCCATCGCCATCGGCGTGGGCGCGGGGGCGCTCTGCTTCGCGGCGCTCCAGGTGCGCATCCGCACCTCCATTGACGACTCCCTGGACGTAGTGGCAGTGCACGGCGTAGGCGGCCTCTGGGGCGCCCTGGCCACCGGGATCTTCGCCAGCGCGGCCGTGGGCGGGGTGGACGGCCTGATCAACGGCAACGCGGAGCAGCTCGGCCGGCAGGCCGTTGCCGCAGGAGCGGTGGCGGTCTACTCGTTCGTGGTAACATTCGGTATCCTGAAGGTCCTGGACTTCGTCATGGGCCTCCGGGTCAGCGAGGAGGACGAGGTGGCCGGCCTGGACGCCTCCCAGCACGGGGAGCGGGCCTACGTGTTCGGCGGGAGCGGACCGGTGCTGGGGATCCCGGAGGCGATCCCCGTCCAGACGAACCTGCGGCCCCGCACGGCGGACCAGAACACCCAGCCGGAGCCGGGCACGGCCCACTAGCCAGGGAGGGAACGGACCGAGGTGAAGAAGATCGAAGCCATTATCCGCCCCGAGAAGCTGGACGACGTGAAACACGCGCTGGCGGAGAAGGGGTTTGTGGGGCTGAACATTGTGGGCGTCACGGGACGGGGCGTGCAGAAGGGCATTGTCCACGCGGGCCGCGGCGGCGAGGCGTACTCCGTGGACATGCTCCCCAAGGTGAAGCTGGAGACGGTGGTGGCCGACCAGCACGTGGAGGAGGTGGTGGGCATCATCCAGAAGGCGGCGTGGACGGGCAACATCGGCGACGGGAAGGTGTTCATCCTGCCGGTGGACGAGGCCATCCGCGTCCGCACCGGCGAGCGGGGCGAGGCCGCGCTCTAGCCCGGCCGCCGGAGGGGCGAACCGGACCCCCCAACCCCTGAGG
>DATCLE010000068.1:0-4877 GCA_036564075.1 Dehalococcoidia bacterium | reverse complement strand
GCCGCTGGTGGCCATCACGGGCCAGGCGGCGCTGGACCGCGTCTTCAAGGAGTCCCACCAGTACCTGGACGTCATGGGGCTCTTTGCGCCGGTGACCAAGTGGAACGCCCGCGTGGAGCTGCCGGAGACGCTGCCGGAGATTGTGCGGAAGGCGTTCCGGCTGGCGCGGCTGGAGAAGCCCGGCGCCACCCACATTGAGCTGCCGGAGGACGTGGCGCAGGCGCCGGTGGACCTGGAGCCCATGCCGGTACGGCGCACCACGTACCCGGCCGCCCGGCCGGAGACGGTGGCGCGGGCGGCGGAGGTGCTGCTGGCGGCGGAGCGGCCGGTGATCCTGGCGGGCAACGGCGTGATCCGCCGGCAGGCCGCGGAGGCGCTGGCGGAGTTCGCGCACCGGCTCCACATCCCGGTGGTCACCACCTTCATGGGCAAGGGCGCCATGGACGCGCGGGACCCGCTGGCCCTGCCCGCCATGGGCCTGGCCTCCAAGGAGGCCTCCCTGGGGCCGCTGGAGGAGGCGGACCTGGTGGTCTGCGTGGGGTACGACCTGGTGGAGTGGTCGCCGGAGGTGTGGAACCGGGACTGCGCCAAGCGGATCCTCCACGTGGACAGCACGGCGGCGGAGGTGGACCGGTACTACCTGCCCTCCGCAGAGGTGGTGGGGGAGATCGGCGATAGCCTACGCACCCTCAGCCGCGCAGTAGAGGGCGCCCAGGCGCCCGCCTGGGACTGGCAACGCTACCGGGACTGGTACTTCCGCAACGATCGGAGCCGGGACGACTCCTTCCCCATGCGGCCGCAGCGGGTGGTGGACGACCTGCGGGAGGCGCTGGGGGATGAGGACATCCTGATCAGCGACGTGGGCGTCCACAAGCTGTGGCTGGCCACGCGCTTCCCGGCCCGGCGTCCCAACACGGTGATCATCGCCAACGGGCTGGCCTCCATGGGCATCGCGGTGCCGGGGGCCATCGCCGCCAAGCTGGTGAAGCCGGAGCGGAAGGTGGTGGCGGTCACCGGCGACGGCGGCTTCCTCATGAACTCCCAGGAGCTGGAGACGGCCCTCCGGCTGCGCACCGCCTTCGTGGTGGTGGTACTGGTGGACGGCCGGTACGGCGTCATTGAGCTGAACCAGAAGCGGCGGTTCGGGCACGCCTTCGGGGTGGAGTTCGGGAACCCGGACTTCGTGCGGTACGCCGCCAGCTTCGGGCTGCCGGGCTTCGGCGTGGAGCGCGCGGAGGAGTTCCTGCCCACACTGCGCCGGGCGCTGGACCTGGACGTGCCCAGCCTCATCGCCGTGCCGGTGGACGTCACCCAGTCGCCCGCCGTCTTCCGGGAGTCGGAGTGAGGGAGCCGTCAGAGGGTCAGCCCGTACTGCTCCATGATGGGCGCCAGGCCCTCCATGCGGAGGGTCAGGCCGTAGCGCTCCGCCGCCGCCAGGAGCCGGGGGATATCCGGCCCGCGCTCCGGCGAGAAGCAGGCGGCCGCCTCCTCGAAGTACCGCTCGAAGCCCGCCGGCGTGATCAGCTCCAGCAGCCGGAGCGGCGCCGGTCCCCCGTTCCAGAAGGTGTGAGGGACGCCGCGCGGCTTGAAGATCAGCGACCCCGGTCCCGCCTGGAGGACCCGGTCGCCCAGTTGGACGGTGACCTCCCCTTCCAGCACGTACGTGATCTCATCCTCGTGCGCGTGCACGTGCGGCGGACCCGCCAGGGCGCCGGGCGGGAGCGGGTGCTCCACCAAGGCGAACCGGCCGGCCGTCTGGCGGCCGTCCACCATGAACCGCACGCCCAGTTTGCCGAGCCAGACGGTCCTGCCCCGGCTCGGTTCCAACACCCCGTGGTCTTGCATGGCCCTCCTCCCCGCGTCCGCTCCGGCGCCGTTCCGGGATTCCCCTTCAGTGAGCACCGCTGTATAGTGAGTGCGATGCTACCACCGGGCGGGCGCCCCGTCAATATCACGAGACACGGATGTTCAGCGAATTTGCGGCATGAGGAAGTACCAGCTCAAGCGGCGGGCGGAGCGCCAGGCGGAGACGCGCCGCCGCATCGTTGAGGCCACGGCGGAGTTGCACGCCACGGTGGGGCCCAGCCGCACCACCATCAGCGCCATCGCCCAGCGGGCCGGCGTGGAGCGGCTCACCGTCTACCGCCACTTCCCGGACGAAGCGGCCCTCTTCCAGGCATGCTCCCACCATTTCCTGAGCACCAACCCGCCGCCGGACGTGGCCGCCTGGCTTGCCATCGGAGACCCGGAGGAGCGGCTGCGGGCAGCGCTGACGGAGCTGTACGGCTACTACCGGCGCACGGAGTCCATGCTGGAGAATCTGCTCCGGGACATGCGCTCCATGCCCATCGTGGCCCAGCACCTCCAGGGCTTCTTCCAATTCCTGGACGCCGCCGGGGACGTCCTGGCCGCGGGCCGTGCCGCCGACCGCCGGCTGCGGGCGGCGCTGCGGCTGGCCCTCCACTTCCGGACGTGGCAGACCTTGGCCCGGGATGCGGGCCTGAGCGACAGGGAGGCCGCCGACCTCATGGTCCGGGCGGTTCGCTGCGTCGCCGCAGGAGCAGGGCCGTGAACGCAGGCTCCGCGCCCGCACGCCGGACCCTCCTCGTCATCCGTGACCGCTTCCCGGAGCCGCCCACCATGGACACCGCCGTCTCCCACGCGCTGCTGCGCCGGACGGCGACGGGCGCGGAGCCGGAGTCCCTGCGGCTGTACGTGCCCGGCGCCATCGTGGCCTTCGGGCCGGAGGACGTGCGGTCGCCGGGCTTCCGGGCGGCGGTGGAGGCCAGCCAACGGGGCGGCTTCGCGGCCGTCAAGCGGCTGGTGGGCGGCCGCGCCGCCGTCTACCACGAGGCGACCCTGGCCTTCGCCTGGACGGTGCCGGACCCGCAGCCCCGCGCCGGGATCCGCGCCCGCTTCGAGGAGCTGGCGGACCTCCTGGCGGCCGCCCTCCGGCGGCTGGGTGTGGACGCCCGCGTGGGCGAAGTGCCCGGCGAGTACTGCCCCGGCGACTACAGCGTCAACGCCCGCGGCCGGAGCAAGCTCATGGGGGTGGGCCAGCGCATCATCGCCGGGGCGGCGCACGTGGGCGGCGTCATCGTGGTGGGGGACAGTGCCCGGGTGCGGGAGATCCTCCTGCCGGTGTACGGGGCGCTGGGGCTGGCGTGGGACCCGGCCACTGCCGGCAGCGTGGAGGACGAGGTGGGGCCCGTGGCCGTGGCGGACGTGGAGGCGGCGGTGCTGGCGGAGTTCGCCGCCCGGTACCATCTGGTGGAGGGCGGCGTCTCGCCGGAGACGCTGGCCCTAGCGGAACGCCTGGAGCCGGAGCACCGCGCGCCGTGAGGGGGAGGGCGGGCTCAGGCGCTGGGCTCGCCCGTCTCGCCGGGGCCCAACGCCAGGGAGCAGCCGCACCGCACCTCGATGTAGTCGAACCAGGCCAGGAAGTCCCCCTGTGCGGGGAGCGCCAGCGCGTCCTCCCGCACTGCCTGCTCCTCCAGCACGCCGTAGCGGTCCGTGCAGAAGACGGCGGCCTCCGCCCGCTCCGCGGAGGGCCCCAGGTACGCCCGCCAGGCGGCGCCCTCCGGGTCCGCCAGCACCGGGTACGGCAGGCCCAGCCGCTCCCGCAGCCGCGCCGCCACGTCCGGCCCGCCGGGCACCACCGCCAGCACCTGGACGTGCCGCTCCACGTACTCCCGGTGCGCCGCCGCAAACTCGCGCAGCACCTCCTGGCACGGCCCGCAGGCCGCGTCCCGGATGAAGACCAGGGCCAAGTTGCGGCGGCCGCGGAAGTCGCCCGGCCGGTACGTCCGGCCGTCGGGGTCGGCGAGGGCGAAGGACGGAACCCGCGTCCCCGGCTCCAGGGCGCTGGGCAGCAACGTCGTCATGGCAGCCTCCTTGCACGGGTCCTCCTACCATGGTACCGCGCCGGGCCGTCCCCCGCCTCACCCGATGCCGTGATGCGAAGCCCGCCGCTGCCGCGTACGGGCCCGCTGTGCTATGATCGCGGTGGCCGGCCGGTTCCGCGTAGGGGAGCGATCAGTGAGCGAGCGCCACGACACCGGGGTGCAGGAGATGCTGGAGGCGCTGCAGCAGCCCATGGAGCGGCTGGGCCTCCAGGAAGTGCCCAACTACGGCCGCTTCTGCGGCCACTGCTTCCGCCGCCTCCAGGAGGAGGAGAGGGAGCGTTGCCCCCTCTGCGGCGCGGACCTGGCGGCGGTCGGCACCGTGGAGCGTGTCCCGGACCAGGTCATTGCCATCTACATGGCCAAGCGCAAGCGGGAAGGGCTCCTGGTCAACACCTTCGCGTACGTGGGGCTCTTCCTGGGCGCGGCCAGCTCCCTGGTCCTGGCCATGCTGCTGCCCGGCTGGTGGCGGCTGGGCGCCGTGCTCATGCTGGTGCTGGGCTCCTACTACCTGGCCAACCTGCTGGGCATCGCCGTGGGCGGGGTCCTGGGCTACCGCTGGGGCGTCTCCGTCCGCAACCGGCGGTGGCGGGAGTACGACGCCCAGCGCGCCGGTCCTCCCGCGGCCCCCGCCGGCACACCCACCCGAAAGGACGAGGAGGGGCTGTCCCGCGCATGATCGAGTTCGTCATCGCTTCCGCCGTGGCCCTGGCCATCTTCGCGGTGGTCCTGGCGCTCATCGTCACGGGGCGGCCGCAGACCTAACCCCGTCCGCCCTCCCCCCTTCCAGACGCCGCTGCGGGCGTTCCCGGGCCGTGCGGGCTCCAGAGCCCGCCCGCCGCCGCCGATGCTTACCTATGGGCGGGATCCCTTTCAGCATCGGTGGCGCCACGTGGACGGAACCTCACCCATCGACCCCCGGGCCCTCGTTCGGCTCCGGCTTGCCCTGGCCGCCAGCGGCACCTACCTCCAGCG
>DATCLE010000067.1:0-17509 GCA_036564075.1 Dehalococcoidia bacterium | reverse complement strand
GGCCCTCCGCGTGGTGGTGGTGGGCCTGGGCAAGCAGGAGGATCTGAAGGCGGACACCGTCCGCAAGGCCGCCGGGAACGTGGCCCGGCGGGTGCGCGCCCTGGGCGCCCGGAAGGTGGCCACGGTGGTCCACGGCGCCGGCGCCGGCGGCCTGGACCCGGAGACGGCCGCCCAGGCGCTGGCGGAGGGCGCAGTCATGGGCCTCTACCGGTTCGACCGGCACAAGCAGCCGGAGCAGGAGCCCAAGCGCGTGGAGGAGATCACGGTGGTGGAGGCGGACGCCGGCCGCCTGGACGCCGTACGGCGGGGGGTGGAGCGCGGCCGCATCCTGGCGGAGGCGGCCAACTTCGCGCGGGACCTGGCCAACGAGCCGGCCAACGTGCTGACGCCCACGGAGCTGGCGGCCCGGGCGGAGGCCATGGCCCGGGAGGCCGGCCTGACGTGCGAGGTGTACGACCGCCCGTGGATGGAGCAGCAGGGCATGGGCGGGCTGCTGGGCGTGGCCCGGGGCAGCGCCCAGCCCCCCAAGTTCATTGTCCTCCACTACCGGGGCGACCCGGAGAGTCAGGAGGCGCTGGCCCTGGTGGGCAAAGGCATCACCTTCGATACGGGCGGCATCTCCATCAAGCCGGCCCAGGGCATGGAGGAGATGAAGGGCGACATGTCCGGCGCCGCGGCGGTCATTGCCGCCATGCAGGCCATTGCCCGCCTGCGGCCGCGGATCAACGTGACGGCACTGGCCCCGGCCACGGAGAACATGCCCGGGGGCAACGCCACCAAGCCCGGTGACGTGCTGCGGGCCATGAACGGCAAGACCATGGAGGTCATCAACACGGACGCGGAGGGCCGCCTGATCCTGGCGGACGCCCTCTCCTACGCGGTGCAGCACAAGCTCTCGCCCATTGTGGACGTGGCCACCCTCACGGGCGCCTGCATTGTGGCGCTGGGCACCGTGGCCACCGGCGCCATGACCAATAACGCGGAGGTGCTGCGGGAGATCATGGCGGCGGGCGAGGCCGCCGGGGAGAAGTTCTGGGAGCTCCCCATGTTTGAGGAGTACCGGGAGCTCATCAAGAGCGACGTGGCGGACATCAAGAACACCGGCGGCCGGGACGCCGGCGCCATCACCGCCGCCTGGTTCCTGCGGGAGTTCGTGGACGATACCCCGTGGGTCCACCTGGACATGGCAGGGACCGATAATTCCAAGAAGGAGGAAGGCCCCTGGGTGAAGGGGGCCACGGGCATCCCGGTGCGCACGCTGGTGAACTTCGTGCTGGCCCGGGCAGAGCGGCGCGCAGGCGCTCCGAAATAGTCTCACGGAATCGTAACGCACGGCGCCCGTCCGCATGGGGTATAATGGACGCACGGCGTCCAGGACGCCTCTCCACGCGCACGGATGCGGGATCCCTCCACCAACCGGAGACCGGGTACCCGCCCAGAGACGGCCGCGCGACGAACGAACGGCACCGGACCCCGCCGGGGGACCTGTCATGGAACACGTAGGGACCACGGGCACCCGCCGGCCCCAGGGCAGCGGAGGCGCGCCCAGCCGCACGCCGGGCGTCATGCTGGCCGTTGTCCTCCTGGCCGTGCTGGGCGCGGCGCTGCCGCTCTCCTGGTACCTGGGGTTCCTGCCGGTGCCGCTCCTGCTCCTGGGCATGGCGGCGGTGGCCGGTGCGGCCTCTCTCTTCCCCAGTGAGCGGCCCCACCTGCGGACGTGGGCCTTCTACATCGGCGGCATCTACCTGTACGACCTCCTCCGCGCCTTCGCCGATGAGACGCCGCTGGCGGTGAACCTCTTCGTGGCCGTGGACATTGAGACCAAGCTCTTCGGCGTGGCGCCCACGGTCTGGCTCCAGGAACGGCTCTTCTCCTTTGGCAGCCCGTCCGTGCTGGACTTCCTGAGCGCGGGCATCCACTGGTCGTTCTTCGTGGTGCCGCACGCCGCGGCGGTGGCCGTCTACCTGCTGCGGCCGCGCCAGTTCGCCCGGTACGCCCTGCTCATTGTCACCACCTTCTACCTGGGGCTGGTGCTCTACTTCCTGCTGCCCACGGCGCCGCCGTGGCTGGCGGCGGAGTGGGGGTTCCTGCCGCCCGTGGCCCGCATCATCGACTTCGTGGGCGGGCAGGTGGACCCGGTGGCGTACTCCCGGCTCTACGCCGCCCTGGGCGCGCCCAACGCCGTGGCGGCCATGCCCTCCGTCCACATGGCCGTGACCTTCTCCGTCTACCTGTTCTGCCGCAACGCCCACCGCTGGGTGGCCCGGGGCGCGCTCCTCTACTCCGCGTCCATGGCCTTCGCCCTGGTCTACCTGGGCGAGCACTACCTCATCGACGTGCTGGCCGGCGTCCTCATCGCGCTGACGGCGCAGTACGTGGTGCGCTGGACGGTGCGGATGCAGGAGCAGCGCGCGGCCGCCAAGTCCTGAGCCCCCTCCTCCGTCCCCATCCTCAGCCGCCGGGGCCCGCCGTGGCCTCCGGGCCCCGGAGGGCGTCCCTCTCATAGGCGCCACCCGGGTGCCAGAGGAGCCAGCCGGTCGCTCCGGCCGCCTCCGCCGCCCGGATCTGCTCCCGCACCTCCGCGGGGCCGTAGGGAAGGTCCCGCGGCCCGTAGTCGTCGAAGGCCTGGAGCCAGGGGCGGACCCGCACGTGGGGGAACGCCGCCAGCCGCTCCACCGCGCTCCGGACGCTCTGGCGCACCACGGCGGCGGGCGCCGCCGCCGGGTACGGCTCCCCGAAGGCGCCCGCCTCCCACGTGGACGGGTACACCATGGGGCTCAGGTAGTCCACGTGCGGCGCCAGGTCCTCAATGCGCTGGCCCAGCCCCTGCTCGCTGGCCGTGACGGCGGTGAGGCCGAAGGTGTCGATGCCGATGGGGACGCCCAACGGCCACAGACGGGCCGACGCCGCCCGCAGGAACCCGGCGATGGCGGCGACGCGGGCCTCGCCGGTGGCGGCGGCGGGGCTGTAGGCGATGCGGCTGTCCACGCCGGGGAAGCGCACGTAGTCGAACTGGACCTCGTCGAACCCCAGCTCCGCCGCCGCCACGGCCACGTCCAGCACGTAGTCCCACGCCTCCGGGTTGGCGGCGTCCACCCACGCCTGCCCCTGCTGGTCCCGGTACGGCTCCCCGGAGGCCAGGCGGACGGCCAGGTCCGGCCGCTGGCTCACGCGGGCGGAGTCCCGGAAGCAGACCACCCGGGCAATGGTGTAGACCCCCGCCTCCTCCAGCTCCGCCAGGTACGCCGCCAGGTCGCCGCCGGGGTCGTAGACGGCGCCCGCGGCCTCCGGCGTGGCGACGGCCGGGTGCACCTCCCCGGCGTCACCCTTCACGTCCATGACCACCGCGTTGATCTCCGTGCTCCGCGCCAGGTCCAGGACCCGCCCACGCGCCTCCTCAGAGCCCAGGGTGGCCAGGGGCTGGTACACGCCCCGCACCGTCAGGGGCTGGAGGGCGGGGGACCGGCCGGGCGGGCCGTGGAAGGGCCGGTAGCCGGGCGCCAGGACGCGCAGCTCCCCCGTGGCGGGTAGGACGCCCAGGGAGAAAGCCCCGTCCGGCCCGGCCGTGACCAGGTACGGCCCGTACGCCACGCGGGCCGCCGGCAGGGGCCGGCCGGTGGCGGCGTCCGTGACCGTGCCGCTGACCTCGGCGGCCGGGGGGCCGTAGGGCTCCTCCGCCCGCACCAGCGGGACCCCCGCGTGGCGCTCCTGGCCGGGGCCGGCGGCCACCAGCCAGGCGGCCAGGAGGACGGCGGCAGCGCCCAGGGCCCCGCCCGCCAAGAGGGCGGCCAGCCGGAGGAGGCGCGGGCCGGCGGGGTCGGGGTTGGGAAGGGTGCGGGACATGGTCGTGGGAGCGTAGCACACGGGCCGGCGGCGCGAAAGACCGGACCGTGGTAGAATGGGCGCCGAACCCCCTCAGCCTGCTCACGGCGGACCTGCGCATCCGGCCACGCGACGGAGAGGAGCACGTTGCGCGTCGAACCCTGGCGGCGAAACCTGTACGCCATCTGGCTGTCCACCTTCATCAGCCTCTCCGGCGCCAACTTCATCTTCCCCTTCATGCCCCTCTACCTGCACGACCTGGGCGTCACGGACCCCGGCGCCACGGCGTTCTGGGCGGGGCTGCTGGCCACCTCCACGGGCGTGGCCCAGTTCCTCTTCGCGCCGCTGTGGGGCGCGGTGGCGGACCAGTTCGGGCGGAAGCTCATGCTGCTGCGGGCGCTGGCCGGCGCCACGGTGGTCATCACCCTCCAGGGCACCGTCTCCGCCCCCTGGCAACTCCTGATCCTGCGGGCGGCCCAGGGCGGCTTCGTGGCCACGGTGCCCGCCGCCACGGCGCTCATCGCCGCGGGGACGCCCCGGCGGCACCTGGGGTTCAGCATGGGCTTCCTGCAGATGGCCGTCTTCACCTCCCAGACCATGGGGCCGCTGGCGGGCGGCGTGCTGGCCGGGCTCTTCGGCTTCCGGGAGACCTTCTTCATCACCGGCGGCATGTACTTCCTGGCGGCCCTGCTGGTGCTGTTCTTCGTGCGGGAGGAGACGGCGGACCAGGAGCCGGCGGAGCGCCGGTCCGCGGGGCTGCTGGCCAACCTGCGGGCCGTGACCAACCAGCGGACCATCCTGGTGCTGGTGGGCGTGGCCTACTTCCTCTACGCCGGGCCCGCCTTTGTGCGGCCGCAGCTGGCGCTCATTGTGGAGTCCACCGGCACGGCGCACCCGGCCACCTACGCCGGGCTGGTCTTCGCCGCCCTGGGCGTCTGTAGCGCCGCCGCCTCCGTGGTGGCGGGACGGCTGGCGGGGCGGTACGGCTACCAGCGGACGCTGGTGGCGGCCACCGTGGGGGCGGGGCTCATGTACCTGCCCATTTACTTCGTGGACCGGCCGCTCATGCTGGCGGCGCAGATGGGGCTGGTGGGGCTGTTCGCCGGCGGCATGCTGCCCAGCAACAACGCCCTCATCGGCGCCTACACCCCGGCGGGGCGCCACGGCTCCGCCTTCGGGCTGGTCTCCAGCGCGCAGGCGCTGGCCCTGGCCACGGGGCCGCTCACCGGCGGCGTGGTGGCCTCCCAGTTCGGCATCCACGCGGGGTTCCTGGTAACGGGGACGGCCCTGGTCCTGGTAGGGATCTTCGTGAGCCTGACGGTGCGGGAGCCCGCCCTGGAGGAGGGGGAGCAGGAGCCGGCGGAGGCGGACCTCCGGGCCCGGCGCTAGGAGCGCCGGCGCAGGAGGGCGGCCACGCGGTCCAGGATGCGGTGGGACACGTCGTACTTGGACATGAGGGGGAGCGGCTCGCTGCCGCCCGCCGGGTCCAGGATGGTGACCACGTTGGTATCGGTGCCGAAGCCGGCACCGGGGGCCGTGACGTCGTTGGCCACAATGAGGTCCAGCCGCTTCGCGCGGAGCTTCTCCGCGGCGTTGGCCAGCAGGTCCTGGGTCTCCGCGGCGAACCCCACCTTCACCACCGTGTCCGGCACCTCCAGCAGGAAGTCCGGGTTCTTGACCAGCTCCAGGGTCAGCCCCTCCGTCTCGCCCTTCTTGATCTTGTGCCCGGCGCGGCTGGCGGGGCGGTAGTCAGAGACGGCCGCCGCCATGATGAGGGCGTCCGCGTCCCGGCACGCGGCCAGCACCGCCTCCCGCATCTGGGCCACCGTCTCCACCGGCACCACCCGGACGCCGTAGGGGCACGGCAGGGACGCCGCCACCGTGGAGACCAGGGTGACGTCCGCGCCGCGGTCCCGGGCGGCCTCCGCCAGGGCGTAGCCCATCTTGCCGGTGGAGTAGTTGCTGACGAACCGCACCGGGTCAATGGGCTCCCGGGTGCCGCCGGCGCTCACCACCACGCGCCGGCCGGCCAGGTCGCCCCGGGCGCGGCCCAGCACCTGCCGCAGCGCGCCCACAATGTTCTCCGGGCTCTCCATGCGGCCCACGCCCACCCGGCCGCTGGCCAGGCGCCCCTCCACGGGCCCCACCACCGTCACGCCGCGGGCCCGCAGCGTCTCCAGGTTGGCCTGGGTGGCGGGGTGCTGGAACATCTGGGCGTCCATGGCCGGGGCCACCAGCACGGGGGCGGTGGTGGCCAGGACCGTGAGGCTCACCATGTCCTCCGCCAGGCCGTGGGCCAGCCGGGCCAGCGTGGTGGCGCTGGCGGGGGCCACCACCACGGCGTCGGCGCGGCGGGCCAGCTCCACGTGCTCCTCCGCCAGCTCTGAGGCCGGGTCGAACATCTCCACGTAGACCTGGCGGCGGGTGAGGCTGCGGAGGGCCAGCGGCGTGATGAAGCGGGTGGCGGCGGGTGTCATCACCACGTCCACGGCGGCGCCAAGCTGCGTGAGCCGGCTGGCCAGCTCCGCAGCCTTGTAGCTGGCGATGCTCCCCGAGACGCCGAGGACGACGGTCGTGTTGCGCAGCGGCACGGTCGGCTCCCGGTCAGGCACGGCTCAGCTCATGGATGATGCGCAGGCCGGTGAGGGTGAGGTTCTCATCCACCACGTCGATGACGGAGGTCTCCCGGGCGATGATGTGGGCCCAGCCGCCGGTGCCGATGACCTTGGCCTCGCCGCCCAGCTCCTTCTGGAACCGGCGCACGATGCCCTCCACCAGCCCCACGTAGCCGAACAGGATGCCGGACTGCATGGCGTGCACCGTGTTCTTGCCGATGGCCGACCGGGGCCGCTCGATCTGGACGCGGTAGAGCTTGGAGGCCCGCTGGAACAGCGCCTCCGCGGCGATGCCGATGCCCGGCGCGATGGCGCCGCCCAGGTAGTCCCCCTCCGCGGAGACGGCGTCGAAGACGGTGGCCGTGCCGAAGTCCACCACAATGAGCGGCGGGCCGTAGAGCCGGATGGCCGCCACGGCGTCCACCACCCGGTCCGCCCCCACGTCCCGCGGGTTGTCGTAGAGGATGCGGACGCCGGTGCGCGTGCCGATGCCGACGGTGAGGGCCCGGGTGTGGAAGTAGCGCTGGCAGACCTCTTCGAACACCGGCGTGAGCGGCGGCACCACGCTGCCGATGACGGCGTCCGTCACGCTGGACGGCTCCAGGCGGCTGGTGGCCAGGAGGTTGAGGAGGAGGATGCCGTACTCGTCCGCCAGGCGCTCCTGGTCCGTGGCCACGCGCCAGTGGGCCACGAGCTCCTCCCCCTCAAAGATGCCGATGGTCACGTTGGTGTTGCCGACGTCCAGCGCCAGGAGCATGGGCGGCCACCAGCCCCCTGAGAGAAGTGGACGGGCGGCCCCCTCCGCCGCCCCGAACGCGGGGCCATTATAGACGACAGGCCCGCCGGCCGCAATGAACGGCGTCCTGCGGGCCGGCGGGGTTTGTGCTTGGGGAAAGGCGAAAATCTTTATACCATACTCGTCATAAAAGGCTTGATCGGCCTGTGAGCGCCTTGCTATCCTCGTGCTCGTCCGAGGGCGCCTGCCCTTGGGCGGGGAGTCTCGGCTGGGAGAGCGCGGGGCAGCAGTCGAGCCCGTCCGGCGGTCCTCGCCAGGACGATCACCTCACCCGGACGGCCCGGTCCATCCACAGTACGACAGCGGTTCAAGGAGGGAGCGGCGTGCGAGCGCGGTCGCGCGCCGGCGTGGGCTTCGTGCGCCCTGGAGGGGCCAGAACGTTGCAGAGCACCCCGGAGGCCACCGGCATGGACGACACGTCCGCCCGCCGCTTGTGGGAGGCGGCCCTGGGCGAACTCCAGCTCCAGGTCACGCGACCGAACTACGACACCTGGCTCAAGGAGACCGTGGGCATCCGCTACGACGGCCGCACGCTGGTGGCGGGGACGCCCTCGGACTTCGCCACGGAGTGGCTGGGCACCCGCCTGCGGCCCCTCATCAAGAAGACGCTGGCGGGCATCCTGGGCCAGGCCGTGGAGGTGGACTTCGAGCTGGCGGCGCCGGAGCCCCGCGAGGCGGACGTGGCGCTGGCGGCGCCGCCCTCCCAGGAGCGGCGGCCGGGGCAGCAGCTCCGCGCGCCCGCCTTCCCCCGCCTGCGCCTCAACCCCAAGTACACCTTTGAGACGTTCATCGTGGGGGCCTCCAACCGGCTGGCCCACGCCGCGGCCCACAGCGTGGCGGAGCGCCCCGGCGAGACCTACAACCCCCTCTTCCTCTACGGCGGCGTGGGCCTGGGCAAGACCAACCTCCTGCACGCCATCGGCCACCGGGTGCAGGCCGCGCGGCTCCGCGTGCTCTACGTCTCCTCCGAGCAGTTCACCAACGAGTTTGTGAACGCCATCCGGGAGCGCCGCAATGAGGAGTTCCGCGCCAAGTACCGGAACGTGGACGTGCTCCTCATTGACGATATCCAGTTCATCTCCGGCAAGGAGCAGACGCAGGAGGAGTTCTTCCACACCTTCAACGACCTCCACGCCGCCAACCGGCAGATCGTCATCACCAGCGACCGGTCGCCCCGGTACATCTCGCTGCTGGAGGACCGCCTGCGCTCCCGGTTCGAGTGGGGCCTCATCGCCGACATCCAGCCGCCGGACCTGGAGACGCGGCTGGCCATCCTCCGCGCCAAGGCGGAGGAGCAGGGGGTGGCGCTGCCCCAGGACGTGTACGACCTCATCGCCCACCGGGTGCAGCACAACATCCGGGAACTAGAGGGCTCCCTGAACCGGGTCATCGCCTTCGCTAAGCTCATGCGCTCGGAGGTGACGCTGGACCTGGCCACCCAGGCGCTGGCGGGGCTGGCGCAGCCCGGCTCCCGGCGCGTGCCGACGCCGGACGCCATCCTGAAGGCCGTGGCGGAGTTCTACCAGCTCACGCCGGAGGCGCTGCGGAGCAAATCGCGCGATAAGCGGCTGGCCTGGGCCCGCCACGTGGCCATGTACCTGCTGCGGGAGGACGGCCAGCGCCCCCTCACGGAGATCGGCCGGCTGCTGGGCGGCCGGGACCACTCCACCGTCATCCACGGCTGCACCAAGGTGGAGCAGGCGCTGGCGGAGGACCTCCGGCTCCGCCAGGAGGTCAATGAGATCCGCGCCGCCCTCAACAAGGGCGCCGCCTGAGCCCCAACACTCCCCACCCGCACGCCCCGGCAAGGCCCGCCGTCCGTCCCACCCACGGCGGGAGAGGGGGCCGCGCGCTCCCGCCGCACCCTGGTCCAGCCCCCACGGAAGGCACCGGACAAGGGCGATCTTTGTGGAAAAGTCGCCTCTTTCCGTGGAAAACCCTGCTTCGATGTGGAAAACCCCGCCTTCTTATCGTCGTCTCTGTGGGCAACAGGCCCGGCCGCCGGCCGAGGCCGGAGCCCTCCACAGATCGCTCCCGGTATCCCCGGCAGGCTCCCCACCCTCCGAGAGCCCGGAGCCCCGTCGCGGCCGGGCCCCGCCCGCGCTTTCCCCACTTTCCACACCCCTACGGCGACGGCGCTCCCCCTATCCGCGTCCCTAACACCGAGATCCCGAAGAGCCCGTGCCCCCGGTCCCCGGTGTGGAAAGTGGAGGTACAGGCAGCAAGGGGACGGGCGCCAGCGGGGTGGTCCCCGTATAATCGGCGTAGAGTCTGCGTGGGGGATGGGAAGTGATCGACCGGGCGGTGATCCGGGTGAAGGCCGGGGACGGGGGCCACGGGGCGGTGAGCTTCCGGCGGGAGAAGTACGTGCCCCGCGGCGGGCCGGACGGCGGCGACGGCGGCCGCGGGGGCGACGTGGTGCTGGTGGCGGACCCGGAGATCACCACGCTGTACGAGTTCCGCCGCCGACGCCGGTTCCAGGCGGAGCGCGGCGGCAGTGGGGAGGGCGGCCGCCGCCACGGCAGGAACGGGCGGGACCTGCGTATCCGCGTGCCGGTGGGGACGCAGGTGCGCCGGGTGCGGGAGGACGGCTCCCTGGAGTTCCTGGCGGACCTGGACGCGCCGGGCGCCGCGGTGGTGGCGGCCCGGGGCGGCCGCGGCGGCCGCGGCAACGCCCGCTTCGCTACGCCGGTGAACCAGGCGCCGCGGATCGCGGAGCGCGGCCTGCCGGGGGAGGAGGCGGAGCTCCAGCTAGACCTGAAGCTGGTGGCGGACGTGGGCATCATCGGCCTGCCCAGCGTGGGGAAGTCCACCCTCATCAGCCGCGTGTCCGCCGCCCGGCCCAAGGTGGCGGAGTACCCGTTCACCACGCTGGAGCCGGTGCTGGGCGTGGTGGAGATCGGGTACGATGCCTTCGTCATGGCGGACATCCCGGGGCTCATTGAGGGGGCGCACAGCGGCGCCGGCCTGGGGCACGACTTCCTCCGCCATATTGAGCGGACGCGGGTCCTGGTCCACCTGCTGGACGGCGCCAGCCCGGACCCGGTGCGGGACATGGACACGGTGAACCGGGAGATGGAGCTGTTCTCCCCGCAACTCATGGAGAAGCCGCAGGTGGTGGCCGTGAACAAGCTGGACCTGCCGGAGGCCCGGGCGCGGCGGGAGGAGGTCCGGCAGGCGCTGGAGGAGCGGGGCGTCCGGCCGCGCTTCATCTCCGCCGCCACGGGGGAAGGCGTGGACGCCCTGATCCGGGAGGTGTGGACGCTGCTGTCGGAGGCGCGGGAGGAGCGTCCGGCGGTCCCGGAGGTGCCGGTGCTGCGGCCCCGGGTGCGGGAGCCCAAGTTCCGGGTGGAGCGCCGGGGGAACGTCTTCGTGGTCTCCGGCCGGGTGCCGGAGGAGGCGGCCGCGATGCTGAACCTGGACGACGACGAGGCCCGGGCGGAGTTCTTCCGCCGGCTCCGCCGCATGGGCGCGGCCAGCGCGCTGCGCCGGGCAGGCGCCGCGCCGGGAGCCACCATCCGCGTGGGCGGGAAGGAGGTCCCGTGGGAGGGGTGAGGCGCCTGGGCATCCTGGGCGGCACGTTCGACCCGGTTCACCTAGGGCACCTGATCCTGGGCCAGCAGGCGCAGGAGCAGCTGGCGCTGGACCGGGTGCTCTTCGTGCCGGCAGCGCAGCCGTGGCGGAAGTCCGGCCGTCGCGTCACGCCGCCCGGCGAGCGGCTGGAGATGGTGCGGCTGGCGGTGGCCGATAATCCCCTCTTTGAGGCCTCCAGCATCGAGATCGACCGCGGGGGGCCGTCCTACACGGCGGACACACTGGAGCAGCTGCGCGGCGAGCTGCCGGACTGCGAGCTGTACTTCATCGCCGGGCAGGACGCCCTGGAGGACCTGCCCTTCTGGAAGGACCCGGACCGGATCCTGCGGCTGGCCCGGGTGGCCGTGGCGGCGCGGCCTGGGCATGAGCGGCGCATCCCCGCCGCGCTGCGGGCGCTGACGCCGGACCCGGAGGAGCGCGTGGTGCGGGTGGAGATGCCGCTCGTGGAGATCAGCGGCACCCTCCTCCGGGAGCGGGCGCGGCGCGGCCTCTCCCTGCGGTACTTCCTGCCGCCGGCGGTGGAGGCGTACGTGCGGGACCGCGGGCTCTACCGCGACCCGTAGCGGCGCCGGCCGTCACTTCTCGTAGAGCACGGCCACCCGCGGGATGGGCGGGTAGAGGAAGGGCTGCCGTTTCAGGAGTTGGATGCGGCTGAACCCCGTCTCCACGGACAGCGCCACAATCTCCCCGAAGCTCCGGAGCTTCATGTGCTGCACGCGGCTGCCCAGCAGCCGCCGGTGGACGGCGTCCGCGGAGCGGGAGCCGGTGCGCCGGAACTCCCAGAGGACGAAGCGCCCGCCCGGCTTGAGGACGCGGGCCACCTCCCGGAAGAAGGCGTGGAGCTCCGGGTCCGGCAGGTGCTTGATGACGTGGGCCGCCACGGCGGCGTCCACGCTGTTGTCCCGGAGCGGCAGCTCGACGACGGAGCCGCGGACCAGCTCGGCGGCGTTGGGCGGCCGCCCGGCTTGGTCGGCGCGGGCCAGGGCCAACATGACCCGCGAGAGGTCGATGCCGATGGGCGGCGTCTCCAGGGGCACGCGGGCGGCCAGGATGCGGGCCACGGCGGCGCGGCCGCAGCCCAGGTCCAGGAGCCGGTGATGTGGCCGGAGTCCCAGCACGTCGCCCAGGAGGAGCGCCGGGGTGTTCACCAGGACGGCGCCGGGCACGCTCATGAGGAAGCGCATGTGGCGGGCGCGGAGGTCCCGTCCCGCCAGCCAGCGGTCGTACTCCCGGGCAACGGTGAGCTGGTCCACGTGGCCGCCGCCCGCAGCAGCGAAGGGGCAGCCGGGGCAGCCTTCCGGCGGGCAGGCCGCGGGCTCCGCGGCGCGGCGGTCACGGGCCGGGGTGGCGGTCATACTGTCTTCCTTCCGGCGTCGGGGGCCGGCGCGGCCCCGCTTCGATCATAGGCGGCGCGCGCGGCGGGGCGCAAGCGCGGCGTCAGTCCAGGGTGTAGAGCAGGCGGATGCGGGCGCCCCGCTCCGCCGCCCAGCGGGCCTGGTCCCGCAGGTCCTCCAGGCGGGGCAGGATCTCCGGGAAGCCGCTGCAGAGCTCCTGGACCTTCCGGGAGGCTTGGAACGCCTGGATGAGCCGCTCCACGGCGTCCGCCAGGGCGGCCGGGTCCTGCCAGAGGCGCTCCTGCTCCTGCCGGTCCGCGTCCGACTCCGCGCGGATGTCGGTGAAGCGGAGGAGGGGGCCCAGGGGGACCTTGTGCTGGTGGCGGAGGAGGGTGACCGCCTGGGAGAGCTCGTGCTGGGAGCCGTAGCGCTCCGCCGCGGCGAAGGAGAGGAAGTAGACTAGGTCCGCGGACGGACCCCGGAAGGCCGGCGGCCCGCCGGCGGTGGTCTGGACGATGAGCTCCGTCATGGTTCCAGGGTACCGCAGGCGGGTGGGGCGCGGAAGCGGTCGGGCGCGGCGGTGGGAGGGGTTGGGGATCGATGCCCCCGACGCCCGGCCGCGGGGAGAGGCCAGCGGCGTCCGCGCTCCGGCCCGCCGTAACCTGGCTGTCACACGGGGAGGGTATACTGGCGCCGCGATGACTGACGCACGCATGGAGTGCGACATAACGGTGAGGCCCGCCACGGAGGCGGACCTGGAGGCCATCCGCGCCATCTACAACGCGGAGGTGCTGGCCTCCACCGCTACCTTCGACGAGGAGCCGCGGGACCCCGAGGCGCAGCGGCGGTGGCTGGAGGCGCACGCGGACCCGTACGCGGCGCTGGTGGCGGTGGCGGACGGCGCGGTGCTGGGCTGGGGCTCCCTCTCGCCGTTCGGGTCGCGGCCGGCGTACCGGTTCACGGTGGAGAACTCCGTGTACGTGCAGGCGGATGCGCGGGGCCGGGGCGTGGGGACGGTGCTGCTGCGGGAGCTGCTGCGCGTGGGGCGGGAGCGGGGGTTCCGGACGGTGGTGGCGCGCATCACGGCGGAGAACGGGCCCAGCATCCGGCTGCACCAGCGGTGCGGCTTCGTGCTGGTGGGGGTGGAGCGGGAGGTGGGGTACAAGTTCGGCCGCTGGCTGGACGTGGTGGTGATGCAGCGGCGGCTGGCGGAGTAGGCGGGGAGGGAAGGCCTCAGACGACGCGCCGCTGTCGATCTAGGCCAGCGTATCCACCCACATGGCTATGACCTCAGCTACGTGCAGCTCGTGCCCGGTGTAGAAGTGATCCGCCCCTTCGATCACATGGCACTCGATACGCGGCGCGGCGATGGCGTTCCGGCGGATCACCTCGAGGTCCTCCGCGAGACAGGTGTCCGGCTCCTCAGTCCCGCACAGCGCGAGCAGCGGGCACCGCACTTGGGCGACCGGCGGCGCGGGATGCTCGCGGCCGAACTGATCGAGGTCGAACCGATCGGTGCTCAACCACGTCTGCGCGCTCAGGGGGATCCACCAGTCCGGCCCGCGGAGCAGCTGCTCAGGTCGCCCGTCAGCGACGAGTTGCTCCGCTCGGGCGAGCACGTCCGGGTATGCCCGCGTGTTCCAGCGGGGTCGGAGCGGGGGTGAGCAGATCCCTAGGCCGGAGGCGCGGTAGTCCTGGTGTCCGGCCTGGTAGGCAGTCACCTTCAGTGCCCCGAGGCTATGGCCAACGAGGGCCACGCGGCGGAAGCCGTGCGCCACGGCGAAATCGATCCAGGCGGCCACGTCCGTGGGAGACTCTTCGAGGTGCTCCCAGGCCACCCCGCCCAGCAGCGGCTCGTCTCTCGCCCGATCATTCCAGGCGCCGTAGTCGTGCCCGCGCGTGTTCCCTGTTATGAACGCGTAGTGCCGCACGGCCAGCCCGCGTCCAATTCGCAGGTATGAAGGGTGGTAGAAGTTGGTCCCGCCGCCGTGGACCCAGACGATAGCAATGGGCCTGGCTGGACCATCGGCCGGTCGAATCCACGCGCCGTCCAGTCTGATCCCATCCTCGGTCTCGGTGGTGACCAACTGCTCCCTGCAGCCGCCTTGCACCGTCTGCCTCGCAGCGTACTGCTCCGGGCTAGACGTCCAGGTTGCGGACCTGGGTGGCGTGGGACTGGATGAAGGCCTTGCGCCGCCGCACGTCCTCTCCCATGAGGTGGGAGAAGATCTCGTCCGCCGCCATGGCGTCCTCCACCGTCACCCGCAGGATGGTGCGGCGGGCGGGGTCCATGGTAGTCTCCCAGAGTTGCTCCGGGTTCATCTCGCCTAGGCCCTTGTAGCGCTGGATGGTGAGCTTCGCCCCGTCCTTGAGGCGCTTCTGGTAGTCGTCCAGCTCCCGGTCCGAGTAGAGCCACGCGTAGTTCCGGCCGTTCTGCACCCGGTAGAGCGGCGGCTGGGCGATGTAGAGGTGCCCGTACTGGATGAGCTCCGGCATGTTGCGGAAGAAGAAGGTGAGCAGCAGCGTACGGATGTGGGCGCCGTCCACGTCCGCGTCCGTCATGATGATGACGCGGTGGTAGCGCAGCTTGCTCATGTCCCACTGGTCGCCGAAGCCGCAGCCCAGCGCCGTGATGATGGCGCGGATCTCCTCGTGGGCCAGCATCTTATCGTGCCGGGCCTTCTCCACGTTCAGGATCTTGCCGCGCAGGGGGAGGATGGCCTGGAAGCGGCGGTCCCGGCCCTGCTTGGCGGAGCCGCCGGCGGAGTCGCCCTCCACCAGGTAGAGCTCGCAGGCGGCGGGGTCGCGCTCGGAGCAGTCCGCCAGCTTGCCGGGGAGCATGGCGCTCTCCAGGGCGCCCTTGCGGATCACCAGGTCCCGCGCCTTGCGGGCGGCCTCCCGGGCGCGGGCGGCGGTGATGCACTTGTCGATGATCCGGCGGGCCTCCTGGGGGTGTTCGTCCAGCCAGACGGAGAGCGCCTCCGCCACGGCGGACTCCACGTGGGACTTGACCTCCGCGTTGCCCAGGCGGGTCTTGGTCTGGCCCTCAAACTGGGGCTCCGGCAGCTTCACGGAGATGACGGCCACCAGGCCCTCGCGGACGTCGTCGCCGGTGAGGTTGGGGTCCGCGTCCTTGAGGAACTTCTGCTTGCGGGCGTACTCGTTGAGCACGCGGGTGAGGGCGCTGCGGAAGCCCGTGAGGTGGGTGCCGCCGTCGATGGTGTTGATGGTGTTGACGAAGCTGAAGCAGGACTCCAGGAAGCCGTCGTTGTACTGGATGGCGGCCTCCACGAAGGTGCCGTTGACCTGCTTCTCAATGTAGACGGGCTCCGGGTGGAGGACCGTCCGCTCCCGGTTCAGGTGCTTGACGAAGCTGGAGACGCCGCCCTCGAAGTAGAAGTTGACCTCCCGGTCCGCGATCTCGTCCACGAAGCGGTACCAGACGCCCTTGGTGAGGTAGGCCATCTCCCGGAAGCGCTGGGCCAGCGTGGTGAAGTCGTACTCCACCTTATCGAAGATCTGGCGGTCGGCCAGCCAGGCGGTGGTGGTGCCGGTCTCGTCCGTGGAGCCCACGGCGCGGACCTCGCCCTGGGGGATGCCGCGCTTGTACTCCTGGCGGTACACCTTGCCGCGCTGGCGGACCTCCACCCACATCTCCTCCGCCAGGGCGTTGACCACGGAGGCGCCTACGCCGTGGAGGCCGCCGGAGACCTTGTAGGCCCCACCGCCGAACTTGCCGCCGGCGTGGAGGACGGTCATGACGGTCTCCAGGCCGGACTTGCCGGTCTGGTGGTGCTTGTCCACCGGGATGCCGCGGCCGTTGTCCTTGACCACCACCCACTTGTCCTTGCGGATGGTGATCTCGATGCGGTCGCAGAAGCCGGCCATGGCCTCGTCCGTGGAGTTGTCCACGATCTCGTAGACCAGGTGGTGGAGGCCGCGCTGGTCGGTGGTGCCGATGTACATGCCCGGCCGGCGCCGGACCGCCTCCAGTCCTTCAAGGACCTGGATGTCTCGCGCGGAGTACTCACTGACCTGTTGCGCCATGGATGCTGCTTCGCTCCTGTCTCGCCGCTGGCTGCCGGCGCACGGATGTTCTGATGCGACGCGGCGGCGCTGATCCCGGCTCCGTCAGACGGATGTGCGTGCGGGGCCCAGCGGACGCGCACTCCTGGCTACGGGCGCCGACCCGTGAACGCGGCCCTTCCCGCCCGCTGCGCCGCCGGCAGGCCGGGGAAGGGCAGGGGGAGATGCCGGGTCTGGTGCTCCGGCCCGGTCCTCCCTGGGAAGGACGGGGCCGGACGTGCGCCCGATACGGGAGGCCCGAGGGATGCCGGGCCCCGGGCGGCCGGCGCTCCCCTCCGGGAGGGCCGGAACCGACGGGATGCCGGGCCGTGCGAGCCTCCTCACAACGTGACATGTTACCATATCCGGCCGGAATGCGCCACCGGGGGCCGGTTCCGGCCTGCGGGGGAGGCCTTGCGGGAGGGGCAGGCATGCGGTTGCAGGGGGTGCTGGTGCCAGGACGGGTCCGCCGTCGCCTGAACCGCTTCGCGGTGGAGGTGGAGACGGAGGGCGGGCCGGCCGTGGCGCACCTGGCCAACTCCGGCCGGCTGACGGAGCTGCTGCAGCCGGGGACGCGGGCGCTGCTGCGGCCGGCTCCGGCGGGGCTCCGGCGCACGACGTACGACCTGGCGCTGGTGTGGTACGCTGGCGGCTGGGTCTCTGTGGACGCGCGGCTGCCCAACGCGGTGGTGGCGGAGGCGCTGGCAAAGGGGGCGCTGGCGCCGTTCCGGGGGTACCCGCAGGTGCGGCGGGAGGTCCGCTGGGGGGAGTGCCGGCTGGACTTCCTGCTGGAGGGGCCGCAGGGTCGGTGCCTGCTGGAGACGAAGTCCGTGACGCTGGTGGAGGCGGGGTGCGCGCTGTTCCCGGACGCGCCCACGCTGCGGGGGGCGCGGCACGTGCGGACGCTGACGGCGGCACGGCTGGCGGGGGAGCGGGCGGCGGTGCTGTTCCTCATCCAGCGGCCGGACGCAACGCGGTTCCGGCCGCACCCCACGGCGGACCCGGCGCTGCTGGCGGCGCTGCGGGAGGCCGCCGCGGCGGGGGTGGAGCTGTACGCGTACCGGTGCGTCGTGAGCCCGGAGGCGATGGAGGTGCTGGACGCGGTGCCGGTGGAGGTGTGAGGTTCCGGCGCCGCCCGCGGGTGTCGTAAGATGGGACGGGGACGGCAGGAGGTGCGGGTGTTCCGTTGGGTGCGGGAGCGGCTGGGGCAGGGGCGGGCGGCGCTGCCGGACCTGGCGCCCGTCACGCTGGAGCCCATCGGCTGGGTGCGGAACGGCGTGCGA
>DATCLE010000066.1:0-2931 GCA_036564075.1 Dehalococcoidia bacterium | reverse complement strand
GCCGCAGCCGCTGCTCCGGGCCCTGCTGGATGAGCTCCTGCACCGCCGCCGCGAAGCCCGCCGGGTCCAGGATGGTGATGCCGTAGGTCCGCCCGGCCGTCTGCACGTACAAGATCTGGTCCCTGGTGCGGTGGGTGCTGTAGAACAGCACCTCCCCCAGGCGCTCCACCCGGGCGCGGCCCACGTGGTGCCCCGGCCAATTGATGCCGCGGACGGTGGGCGAGGAGAGCCGCCCGCCGGGGATGAGGCGCTGGATCTCGTCCAGGGGGACAAGGAGGCGGGTGACGCCCCACTGGATGGCCAGGGCGTTGCGGTCCAGGCTGTAGCGCAGGCTGGCGCAGGCGTACGTCCAGTAGCCGAAGAGGAGCGCCACGGCCAGGAGCGCCCCCGCGCCCACGTAGTAGAGGAACGCCGTCAGGGAGACCTCCGTGCTCAGGCCACGGAGCAGCAACAAGCCCCCCAGGGCCAGCGGCCAGAGCGTGAGGAGGGCGCCGGTGAGCAGCCCGGGGTTCCGGGGCGGCTTGTAGACCATGGCGTCCTTGCCCATCCCTCCCGGGTGGTCTCTAGACCTTCTGTACCTGCGCGTAGACGGGCGTGAGCCAGTGGGCGTACTTGGGGTTCTTGCCGATGAGCGTATCGAAGTACAGCCGCATGAGCTGGCGGGTGACGGGGCCCGGCGTCCCATCGCCCACGGGCCGGTGGTCCACCTCCACCACGGGGGTGACGTGGGCCGCCGTGCCCGTCATGAAGCACTCGTCGGCGATGTAGAGCTCGCTCCGGTCGATCTGCCGCTCCACGGTCTCGATGCCCAGCTCCTCGCGGGCCAGTTGCATGACGGCGTCCCGCGTGATGCCCACCAGGATGTTGTCGGACGGCGGCGGCGTGACGATCTTCCCGTCCATCACCACGAAGATGTTCTCGCCGCTGCCCTCGGAGACGTGGCCGTCGGCGTTGAGCATGATGGCCTCGTCGAAGCCGTTCAGCATGGCCTCCGTCTTGGCGAAGGCGGAGTTGACGTAGATGCCCGTCACCTTGGCCCGGGCCGGGATGCCCATATCGTCCACGCGGCGCCAGGAGGAGGTGCAGCAGCGCGCTCCCTTCTCAATGTCCAGGTACGGGCCGAAGGGCGTGACGAAGATGAGGAAGTCGTCCTCCAGGTCGTGCAGCCGGACGCCCACCGCCTCCGAGCTCTTGTAGGCCAGGGGGCGGATGTAGACGTCCTCCTGGTAGCCGCATCGCTCCACCACCTGGAGGGTGATGTCCACCAGCTCATCGTCCGTGTACGGCAGGTCGATGCGGAGGATCCGGCAGCTCTTGCGGAGGCGCTGGTAGTGCTCCCGCATGCGGAAGAGGTACATCTGCCCCTCGTCCCGGTTGAAGTTGCCGCGGATGCCCTCGAAGCAAGCGGTGCCGTAGTTGAAGGCATGGGTCATGACGCCTACCTTGGCCTCCGAAAGCGGGACGATCTGCTTACGGAAGTAGGCGTACGGCGTACCCATGTCCGTCGGTCTCCTTTCGTGACGTAGCGACCAATTATAGGGACCTGGCGGGAGCTAGCACAAGACCTGCGGCGGCCCGGGGGCGGCCCTGGAGCGGGGACAGCCTCTATCATACCCGCCGGGTCAACGCCCGGCGCCCCGTTCCGCTTGCAGGTTTCCTGGCACCTGCCCGGCTGCGGGTGGCTACGCCAGCGCCCGCGCCGCCGCCGCGGCGCCCGCGCCCGGCTCCGCCCGGTAGCCCTCCGCCGCCAGCGCCGCTTCCAGCGCCGTCAGCACCAGCAGGACGTTCTCCGGGCGCGAGGCGTACCCCATGAGGCCAATGCGCCACACCCGGCCGCGCAGCTCCCCCAGCCCGCCGCCGATCTCGATGCCGTACTCCTGGAGCAGCCGACGCCGGACGCGCGCGTCGTCCACGCCCTCCGGGACGCGGACGGTGGTGAGGACCGGCAGCCGGTGGCCCTCCTGGGCGTGGAGGGCCAGCCCCATGGCGGCCAGCCCGGCCTGGAGCGCCTCCCCGTGGCGGCGGTGGCGGGCCCACCGCTCCTCCACGCCCTCCTCCGCCAGGAGGCGCAGCGCCTCGTGCAGGGCGTAGAGCAGGTGGCCCGGGACGGTGTGGTGGTAGATGTGCGCTTCGCCCCAGTACTGCTCCAGGAGGGTGAGGTCCAGGTAGAAGCTGCCGATGCGCCGCTCCCGGCCCCCGATGGCCCGCCGCGCCCGCTCGCTGACGGTGATGGGGGAGAGGCCGGAGGGGCAGGAGAGGCACTTCTGGGTGCAGGAGTAGACGTAATCCAGGTCCCAGGCGTCCACCGGGAGCTCGCAGCCGCCGAAGGAGGTGACGGCGTCCACCAGGACCAGCGCGCCGTGGCGGTGGGCCAGGTCCGCGATCTCCTTGACGGGCTGGAGGACGCCGGTGCTGGTCTCGCCTTGCACCAGGGCAACCAGCTTCACGTCCGGGTGGGCCCGCAGCTCCGCCTCCACCGCTTCCGGCTCCACCACGCGACCCCACGGCGCCTCCACGCGGATCACCTGGGCACCCGCGCGCAGCGCCACCTCCACCAGCCGCGCGCCGAAGTAGCCGTTGACGCAGACCAGCGCCTTCTCCCCCGGCTCCAGCAGGTTCACCAGGCCGGCCTCCATGCCGGAGGTCCCGGTGCCGGAGAGGGCCAGGGTCAGCGGGTTGCGGGTGCGGAAGGCCCCGCGCAGGAGCTCCTGGATCCGCGTGAGCACGTCCAGGAAGTCCGGGTCCAGGTAGCCCAGCGTGGGCGAGGTGAGGGCCTGGAGCACCCGGGGGTGGACGTTGCTGGGCCCGGGCCCCAGGAGGAGGCGCGCGGGCGGGTTGAGGTCTGCGGCAGGGTCCGGCATGCTGCTCTCCCGGCCCCAGGTGGGGCTGGGCCGATTATGCCGCGTCCGGCCCGCCTGCTTCAACCGCCGT
>DATCLE010000065.1:0-3334 GCA_036564075.1 Dehalococcoidia bacterium | reverse complement strand
GTCTAGGACGGCCGCCGCTTCCCCGCCACTCCCTCATCTCCCCACCGTGTGCGCAGGGACGCGGACGCCGCGGCACAGGGCCCGGAACGGCCCGGACGGCGGGCCCCCTTAACCATGTTGTAACCGAAAATTGCCATAACTGAAGCAACCCCATCCGGGGCCCCTGTCTATAATGGCCCCGTTTGGCGCAGCCCTGCCGAAAGGAGGAACGCGACCATCAGCGACACGCCCCGTCCCGGCGGCTCCGGCCCCCGCCGGCCGCGCCGGGACCTCCCCGCCGAGCGTGTACGCCGACCGACCCACGCAGGTAGCCGCTACCGGCGCGCGTTCCTGCATGTGTTGGTCTTGGCCGTGACCGTGGGTGTCGTCGCCGTGGCCGGAACGGTCAGCGGCGCCTCCCTGGTCTCGGAGCAGGGCGTGCTGCGGGTCCCGGAGGTGGCCATGCCCGGGACCGTCTCCGGCATGCTGGCCGTGGACGAGGCCTACGTGAAGGCACCCACCCTCCTCCGCACCGAGGAGTCCCGGGCGGCCGTCCTCAACGCCACGCCGACCCCAACGCCGAGCCCCACGCCCACGCCGCCGCCCCCGCCCTTCATCGACTACGAGATCCGGTCCGGCGATACGGTGAGCACGCTGGCGCAGCGGTTCGGTATCTCCCAGGACACCCTCGTCGATAACAACCCGGAGACCATCAGCAACCCCAACGAGCTCATTGTGGGCAAGAAGCTGCGCATCCCCCGGGTGGACGGCTACATCCACTGGATCTCCCTGGGGGAGACCATCAGCGCCCTGGCCGCCCGCTACGGCGTGGACGAGCAGAAGATCATCGAGATCAACAACATCACCAACCCGCGGGAGATCCAGCCCGGCGCGCCGGTGCTGGTGCCCGGCGCCCGGCCCATCGCCTACGTGGCGGTGCAGCCCTCACCCACCGCCGCGGCCCCGGCGCCGTCCGGCGGCGGGAGCGGCGGCGGCGCGGCGCAGCCGGCCCCGGCGCCCGCCAGCACCTCCCTGCCGCCCTTCAGCGGGCTCATCTGGCCGGTGCAGGGCCCCATCTCCAGCTACTTCGGCCCCGGCCACCCGCTGGGCATCGACATCGACCAGTACCACAGTCCCGGCGCCCCGGTGGCCGCCGCCGCGCCCGGCGTGGTCACCTTCGCCGGCGGCGACCCGTGCTGCTCCTACGGCTACTGGGTGGAGATCCAGCACGCCGGCGGCTACACCACCCGCTACGCCCACCTCTCCCGCTGGCCCGCGGTGAGCATCGGCCAGCAGGTGGCCGCCGGGGATCTCCTGGGCTACAGCGGCTCCACCGGCTACAGCACCGGCTACCACCTCCACTTTGAGGTCCGGCTGAACGGCACCCCCCTCAACCCCTGCAACTGGCTGGGCTGCTGACCCGGCTCCCGCATCCCTGTCCGGAGGACGAACCAAGGGGGCCGTCCGGCCCCCTTCCGTGTGCGGCGTGCCCGGGCGCGGTGCCGTCAGGTGCGGTGCTCCAGCAGCACCACCTGGGTCTGCTGCGGGAGCTGGCTGCGGTTGATGCTCAGCTTCGCCTGGGGCTGGATCTCGCTCACTCCCATCTCCTTCAGGAAGCGGTCCACCGGCGCCAGGTCCGCTGTGGACGCCTCCGTCCGGTAGTGCATGGGGATCACCAGCCGCGGCTCCAGCAGGTTCACCACCTCCGTGGCCGTGCGCGCATCGATGGTGCTGCCGCCACCCACCGGAATGAACAGGATGCCGATGTCGCTCATCTCCTCTATCTGCTCGTCGGAGGGGACGTGGCCCAGATCTCCCAGGTGGCAGAGGCGGACGCCCTCCGTCTCAATGAGGTAGACCACGTTGCGGCCGCGCTGGGCGCCCTTCTGCCTATCGTGGTAGGTGCGGATGCCGGTGATGAGGACGTTGCTCACCTCATACTCGCCGGGGCCGTAGATGACGCGGGGGGTGCCGGCCACTCCGTCCACCCAGTTGTGGCCGGGGTGCTGGTGGCTCACCGTCACAATGTCCGCCGTGGGCTTGCCCATGTGGTAGCCGGTGCTCCGGGCGCACGGGTCCGTGAGGATGGTGGCGTCCCGGCTCCGGATGCGGAAGCAGGCGTGGCCCAGCCAGGTGATCTCCATGCCGGGGACCTCGTACTGGTCACAGGCTCCGGCGCGGGCCTGCGGGGCCCCGCCGGGCGAAGGGGGTCACGGGTTCCCCGCGCCGGCCGCGTCCTCCACCGCCACGGCGGGCGCCACCGGCGCCGCCACCCACTCCACCAGGGAGGCGGCCCAGGACAGCCCCGCGCCGAAGCCCACCATCACCACCCGGTCACCGGGCCGGAGGCGTCCGTCGTCCGCGGCCTCGGCCAGGGCCAGGGGGACGCTGGCGGCGGAGGTGTTGCCGTAGCGGTCCAGGTTCACGTAGACGCGGTCCATGGGGATGCCCAGGGACTTGGCGGCGGCGGCGACGATGCGGTAGTTGGCCTGGTGGGGGATGAAGAGGTCCACGTCCTCCATGGCCAGGCCGGCCGCCTCCGTCACCCGCCGGGCGGCGTTGGCCATGGCGCCCACGGCGAAGCGGAAGACCTCCGGCCCGTTCATGTGGATGTAGTGGTCCACCACCCCTGCGGCGGGCGCGTGGCAGAACCCGTGGCTGTAGAGGAGCGGGCCGCCGGCGCCGTCCGCCGCCAGGAAGAACGTCCGGAGGCCGCCCTGGGTGCCCGCCTCCAGGACCACCGCGCCGGCCCCGTCGCCGAAGAGGACGCAGGTGGTGCGGTCCGTCCAGTCCACAATGCGGGAGAGGACCTCCGCGCCCACCACCAGCACCCGGCGGTAGGCGCCGGTCTCAATGAACTGGGCGCCGGTGGCCAGGGCGTACATGAAGCCGGCGCACGCCACGTTCAGGTCAAAGGCGGCGGCACGGCGCGCGCCCAAGCGGTCCTGCACCACGCAGGCGGCGGCGGGCAGGAAGTTCTCCGGCGTGCAGGTGGCCACAATGATGAGGTCCAGCTCCCCGGCCTCCACGCCCGCCAGCGCCAGGGCGCGGCTCCCGGCGGCGGCCGCCATGGAGCTGACCGTCTCATGGTCCGCCGCCACGCGGCGCTCCCGGATGCCCGTGCGGGAGCGGATCCACTCATCGGACGTGTCCACCATCCGTTCCAGGTCCTGGTTGGTCAGGATGCGCTCCGGAACGTACTTGCCCCAGCCCGTGATGCAAGCCCTGTACCTCAAGGTGGCTGCCCTCTCCTTCAACGGCCTCGCCGGGCCCGTCTCCTCCCCACCGTCCTGCGAACTCACAGCGGGCTGGGCGGCCAAGGTGTGACGCCCGGCGGCGGGACCGGGAATCCGCG
>DATCLE010000064.1:0-3420 GCA_036564075.1 Dehalococcoidia bacterium | reverse complement strand
GGTTCCAGCCGCGGGTCTGCGTGACCGCCCAGCACCGGGATCTCCTGGACCAGGTGCTGGGCTTCTTCCAGATCCGGCCGGACGTGGACCTGAACCTCATGCGGCCGGACCAGTCCCTCCACGCGGTCCTGGCGGAGGCGGTGCTGGGGTTGGAGCGCGTCCTCCAGGAGGAGGAGCCGGACTGCGTGGTGGTGCAGGGCGACACCACCACCACCTTTGCGGGCGCGCTGGCGGCCTTCTACGCCCGGATCCCCTCGGCGCACGTGGAGGCGGGGCTCCGCACGGGGAACAAGCTGGCGCCCTACCCGGAGGAGGTGAACCGGCTCCTCACGGCCCGCGTGGCGGACCTCCACCTGGCCCCCACAGAGCGGGCCCGCGGGAACCTGCTGCGGGAGGGCGTGCCCGCTGAGACGGTCTTCGTGACCGGCAACACGGCGGTGGACGCGGTGCTGCTGGCGGTGGAGCGGGTGCGTGGGCTGGGGCCGGAGGCCTTTGGGCCGGCGCTGGCGCGGGTGGACCTCTCCCGGCCCGTGCTCCTGGTGACCACCCACCGGCGGGAGAGCTTCGGGGAGGGGATCGCGGCCATCTGCCGGGCCGTGGCCCGGCTGGCGCGGGCCCACCCGGAGCTCCAGGTGGTGCTGCCGGTCCACCCCAACCCGCACGTGCGGGGTCCCGTCTCCACCGTCCTGGGGAGTGTCCCCAACGTCCACCTGCTGGACCCGCTGGACTACCCGGCGCTGGTCTGGGTCATGGCCCGGTCCACCCTCATCCTCACGGACTCCGGCGGCATCCAGGAAGAGGCGCCGTCCCTCTCCGTGCCGGTGCTGGTGATGCGGGAGACCACGGAGCGGCCGGAGGGGCTGGAGGCCGGCACCTCCCGGCTGGTGGGCGTGGACGAGGAGCGCATTGTAGAGGAGGCGGAGCGGTTGCTGAGCGACCCCGCCGCGCGGGCGGCCATGACCGGCATCCCCAACCCCTTCGGCGACGGCCGCGCCAGCGAACGCATCCGGGACATCCTGCTGGAGCGCTTCGGGACCCGTCCGTACCCGCCATGACGGAGCACGCACCGCCCCTGGTCTCCGTGGTCATCCCCGTCCGGAACGAAGCCCGCCACATCCGGGGCTGCCTGGAGGCGCTGGCAGCCCAGGACTACCCGCTGGACCGGCTGGAGGTGCTGGTGGTGGACGGCGGCTCCACGGACGGGACGGCGGAACTGGCGGCCGCCTTCGCCTCGCGCGGCTTCGCGCGGTTCGCGGTGCTGGCGAACCCGGCGGGCCGGACGGCGGAGGGGCGGAACGCCGGCACGCGGGAGGCCCGGGGCGAGGTGATCATCCAGCTCATCGGCCACTGCCGGGTGGCACCGGACTTCGTGCGGGAGAGCGTGGCAGCGCTGCGGGAGAGCGGGGCGGACTGCGCCGGCGGGCCCATCGAGAGCGCCGGGACCGGCCCGGTGGGGGGCGCCATCGCGGCGGCCGTGGCGTCGCCCTTCGGCGTGGGGAACGCCCACTTCCGGTACGCCCGGGAGGCGCGGTACACGGACACGGTGGCCTTCGGCGCCTACCGGCGGGAGGTCTTCCGGCGCATCGGCCTGTTCGACGAGGCGGCGGACCGCGGCGAGGACGACGAGTTCAACTACCGCCTGCTGAGCCGGGGCGGGCGCATCTACCTGACGCCGCGCGTCCGCTCCACGTACTACCCGCGCTCATCGTTGCGGGCGCTGTTCGTCCAGTACTTCCGGTACGGGCGGGCCAAGGTCTACGTGGCGCGACGCCACCCGGGGCAGGTCCGCTGGCGGCACCTGGTACCGCCGGCCTTCGTGCTGGCACTGGTCGTCCCCGCGGCGGCGGGCGCGGCGTACCGCCCGGCGCTGGCGCTGACGGGCCTGGTGGGGGTGGCGTACCTGGCGGCGTCCGCGGTGGCGTCCATCCGCACGGCGGCGCGCCGGGGCTGGCGGCACCTGCCGCTGCTGCCCGCGGCCTTCGCGTGCCTGCACGTGGCGTACGGCCTGGGGTTCCTGGCCGGGCTGCCGGCGCTCCTGCGGCGGCCGGCCCGGCGCGCGGTGGAGGTGTCCGGCCTTGGGGGAGATTGACCGCATCCGCGCCGCCTACGCCCGCCGCGCCCGGCAGGGCCTGGACGACCGGTACAGCCTGACGGACCCGGCCAACCTCTACCTGTTCCAGCGGCGGGAGCGGCTGCTGCTGGCCATGCTGCGGCGCCACGGCTTGACGCCGCTGCGCGGCCGCCGCATCCTGGACGTCGGCTGCGGGACGGGCGAGGTGCTGAACGACTTCGTCCAGTACGGGGCGGAGCCGTCGCTGCTGGCGGGCATCGACCTGCTGGAGGAGCGGATCGCCGCGGCGCGGCGGCGGAACCCCGGCATCGCCTTCGCGGTGGGGAACGCGGAGGAGTTGCCCTACCCGGACGGCAGCTTCGACCTGGCGCTCCAGTTCACGCTGCTATCGTCCGTGCTGGACCCGGCAGCGCGGCGGCGCATTGCCCGGGAGACGCTGCGGGTGCTGCGGCCGGGCGGCGCCGTGGTCTGGTACGACTTCGTCTGGAACCCGACGAACCCGGACGTGCGCGGCCTGGGGCGGCGGGAGGTCGCCGCGCTCTACCCGGGCTGCCGCGTCCAGGCGCAGCGGGTCACGCTGGCCCCGCCCCTCTCGCGGCGACTGGCGCGGCTCTCCTGGACCGCCTGCCGCCTGCTGGAGGCGGTGCCGTTCCTGTGCAGCCACGAGCTCATGGTCATCCGGAAGGGGGAGGCCGCGTGAGCCAGCCGTTCATCCCGTTCCACCGGCCCAGCATTGGGCAGGCGGAGATCGACGAGGTGGTGGACACGCTGCGCAGCGGCTGGCTCACCACGGGGCCCAAGGTGGCGCGGTTCGAGGCCGCCTTTGCCCGCTACGTGGACGCGCCGCACGCGCTGGCGGTGAGCTCCGGCACGGCGGCCATGCACCTGGCGCTGGTGGCACTGGGCGTGGGCCCCGGGGACGAGGTGATCACCTCCCCCATGACCTTCTGCTCCACGGCCCACGTCATTGTCCACCTGGGCGCCACGCCGGTCCTGGCGGACGTCTGCGCCGACGACCTGAACCTGGACCCGGAGCAGGTGGAGCGCCGCATCACGCCCCGCACGCGGGCGGTGATGCCGGTGCACTACGGAGGCCAGCCGTGCCGCATGGACGCGCTGCTGGAGCTTGCCCGACGGCACGGCCTGGCGGTGGTGGAGGACGCCGCCCACGCCGTGGCCGCGGAGTACCGGGGCCGGAAGGTGGGCAGCCTGGGGGACGCCACGGCCTTCAGCTTCTACAGCACCAAGAACCTGGCCACGGGCGAGGGCGGCATGGTGACCACGGCGGACGACGCGCTGGCGGCGCGGATGCGGCCGCTGGCGCTCCACGGCATGAGCCGGGACGCGTG
>DATCLE010000063.1:0-2259 GCA_036564075.1 Dehalococcoidia bacterium | reverse complement strand
GGCGTGAAGCAGGCGCCGTTGCGCGCCACCCGCGTGGGCAGGACGCAGTCGAACAGGTCCACGCCCATGCCCGCGGCCCGCACCACGTCCTCCGGCGACCCCACGCCCATGAGGTAGCGCGGCCGCTCCCGCGGGAGCTCGGCCAGCGAGGCCGCCAGCATCCGCCACGTGATCTCCTTGGGCTCGCCGATGCTCAGCCCGCCCACGGCGCAGCCCGGCACGTCCAGCCCCGCCACGAACCGGGCCGACTCCCGCCGCAGGTCTTCGAACATGCCGCCCTGGCAGATGGCGAAGAGCGCCTGCTCCGTGCGCAGCGCCGCCAGGCAGCGCTCCGCCCAACGGTGGGTGCGCTCCGTGGCGGCGGCCGCCTCCTGACGGGACGCCGTGGGCGGCGGCGGCTCGTCGAAGGCCATGATGACGTCCGCCCCCAGCGCCTCCTGCACCGCCACGGCCGCCTCCGGCGTCAGCACGTGTTCGGAGCCGTCCAGGTGGGAGCGGAAGGTGACGCCCTGGTCCGTGACCCGCCGGAGGTTGCCCAGGCTGAAGACCTGGTAGCCGCCGCTATCGGTGAGGATGGGGCCGTCCCAGCCCATGAAGGCGTGGAGCCCGCCCAGCCGGCGGATCCGCTCGTGGCCGGGGCGGAGGTAGAGGTGGTAGGCGTTGGCCAGCACCATGCCCACGCCCGCGGCCCGCAGCTCTTCCGGCGTGACCGTCTTCACGGTGGCCTGCGTCCCCACCGGCATGTAGGCGGGCGTGGGCACGTCGCCGTGGGGCGTGCGCAGCACGCCGGCCCTGGGGCCGGCGTCGCTCGGGCTGGACTCCAGCGCGAACCGTATCACAGAGGAGAAGTATAGGGGTCGGCTCCGGGGGTGTCCACGTCAGCCGCCGGGGTGCGGAACCGGCGCACGTACGCCTGGAAGTCGAAGCGGTCAAAGAACTCGGCGGCGGCGCGCCGTCCCTCCATGAGCAGCGCCTGCTTCCGCTCCGGGGTCAGGTCGAACTCCGTGGTGCCCACGCCCAGGGTGCGGATGGCGATGGTGCGCGCCCGCGTGTGTCGCGCCAGCTCCAGGGCGGCGCCTTCGTCCAGGCTCTCCTCAATGGCCATGGCGTCGTGGGCCGTGGTGGCCGTGTTCCACAGGGCCCGCGCGTAGTGGAGGAGGTGGCGGAAGCGCGGGGTGACGCCCGCCCCTTCGTCCAGCAGGAAGCCGAAGGTGGGCCAGCGGGGCACGCCCTGCACGTCGAACAGCCAGACGGGGAAGTTGCTGAGGATGCCGCCGTCCACCAAGGCGTGGACGGCCCCCGTGCGGCGGTTCCGGAGCCACACCGGCTCGAAGAAGAAGGGGATGCCCATGCTCATGCGCACCGCCAGCGCCACCTCCAGGCCGTCGGGGTCGTAGCCGTAGGCGGCGATGCCGTCCGGCAGCACCACCAGCCGCCGGGCGGAGACATCCGCCGTGATGACCCGCACGCGGTAGCGGTAGCGCTGGTCCGCCGCGCCCGCCAGCCGGAGCTGGCGGAAGGTGCGCACGCCCCGGTCCGCCAGGAGCGCCCGCATGCGCTCCAGGAAGGCATCGCCCCGGTAGAGGCCGAAGGAACGGAGCAGGCCCGCCGCCTCGCCCAGGAGCGGGAGGCCCAGGGGGCGCGGCCGGTCCTGGAGGCTCCGCAGGTCCAGCCGCTCCAGCTCCGCCAGCAGCTCCGCGCCGCGGTAGCCCGCCGCCAGCAGCGCGGCCACCACGGCGCCGCCGGAGGTGCCGGCCAGGTTCTGCCAGCGCACGCCCCGGTCCTCCGCCTCCAGGATGGCGCCCACCAGGGCCACGGCCTTCACGCCGCCGCCCTCAAACACGGCGTCCGCCTCCGGGGGTGAGAGCCGCTTCCGCTCCGTCACGTCTGGCCCTCCTCCGTGGTGCTGCCCGGCATCCTACCACATACCCCAGGGGCGGCTGCAGGCCCGCGTGACAGCCGGGCCCGAACTTTCGGAGCCGGGGGCACCCCGGCAGCCCATCTGGCCCGGCATGGGAGCCCATGCCGGGCCAGATGGCTGTCCAGGCGGGCGGTCCGGCGGTCCCGGCCCTGCTTCTGGCGGGCGGGGCGCTGGCGCTGCGGCGGGCGCGGTAGCGGGGCCTGCCCCCACCCCCAGCCCCTCCCCCAAGTTTGGGGGAGGGGCTGGGGGTGGGGGCCGCGCCGCACCATCACTGGGGCCGGGGGAGGGGACCGCCTGCCTCAGGCCGGGGATGCTGCGCGCCCACGGTCCCCCTGCGC
>DATCLE010000062.1:0-6984 GCA_036564075.1 Dehalococcoidia bacterium | reverse complement strand
CCCGCAGCGCCCGCGCCACCACCTTCGCCCCCCGGTCGTGCCCGTCCAGCCCCGGCTTCGCAATCAGCACCCGGATCTTCCGCTCCGCCTCCGTCGTCGCCATCGGTTCGGTCAACCTCCTCGTTCCCTTGTGGCAGCCCGCGGCCGGCGTCACTCCGCCGCCGGTCCCCGCTGCACCAGTTGCAGCAGGACACCGTGCGTGGACGACGGGTGGACGAACGCCATCCGCCCGCCCTCAATGGGCACCGGCTCGCCCATGACCCGTACGCCGCGCTCCCGCAGGTCCGCCATGGCGGCGTCCAAATCATCCACCGCAATGGAGATCAGGTACATGCCCTCGCCGCGCTCCTCCAGGAAGCGCGCCACCGGCCCCTCGCCCGTGAGGGGTGTGATGAGCTCGATGAACGCCTCGCCCACCGGCAGCACGGCGTTGCGGATGCCCAGGGCGGGGACTTCGCCCCAGCGCTCCGCCTCCAGGCCGAAGTTCTCCCGGTACGTGTTGATGGCCGCGTCCAGGTCCCGGGTTGCCACGGCCAGGTGATCCAGATCCAGCGCCTTGAACATCCTCCGTCCCCCTCCTCCGGCTACGGCTGCGCGAACTCCACCAGCACGCCGTGCGTGGCCCGGGGGTGGAGGAAGCAGATCATCCCGGCCAGCCCCGGCCGCGGCGCCTGGTCGATGACCTCCACGCCCTGCGCCTTCACCCGCTCTAGCTCCGCCGCCACGTCGTCCGTCTCGAAGCACAGGTGGTGGATCCCCTCGCCCCGCCGCTCCAGGAAGCGGCCGATGCCGCTGGTGGTGCTGAGGGGCTCCAGCAGCTCGATCTCGCTGTGGCCCAGGGTCAGGAGCGCCGCCTTCACGTCCTGGTCCACCACCGTGTCCATCTTATGCACCGGCAGCCCCAGCGTGTCCCGGTAGAACGCGAACGCCTGCTCAATGTCCCGGACCACAATGCCGACGTGGTGGATCTTCTTGATCATCCGCCTCCGCTCCTCATGCAAACTCCAGGAAGGCCACCGGCACGCCGCAGGCGTGCTCCCGGCCCAGCGCCGCAATGCGCGCCCCCGGCTGCACCGCCGGGTGCGGTTCGCCGACCGGGTAGCCCAGCCCCCGCAGGCGTTCCACCAGCGCGTCCAGCCCCGCCACGGCGAAGGCCAGGCCGGACAGCGCCGCCGGACCCGCCGCCGCGTCCCGCGGCCGCGCCAGCTCCAGGATCACCTCGCCCGGCTTCAGGAACGCCAGCATGGCGCCGGTGCCCGGCCGCTCCATGGTCCGCCGCGTCTCCACGCCGAAGTAGTCAGCGAACCGACGTTGCAGGCCCGTCGGGTCCGGTGCGCGGATCACCACGTGATCGATGCGCAGGACGCGGTGCGGCAGGTCCGCCGGCCCGCCCTCCGGCAGCGGCGCGACGGACACCCCCACCCGCAGACCGTCCATGGCGTCCGGGCTCAGCAGCCCGTCCGGCGGAGCGCCGTCCCCTGCCGGCAGGACGCCGACGGCCCGCAGCCGGGCCCAGACGTCCGCCACGCCGTCCGCCGCCAGGCAGAGGTGCTCCAGCCCCTCACGGCCGTCCGCCCCCGCCGCCCGGATGGCCAGCGCGCTCCGCCCCACCGGGACCAGGAGCCCCGGCCGGCCGTGGGGGTCCGTGCCGGGCAGGGCGGGCAGGCCCAGGGCATGCCCGTAGAAAGCGCGGGCCCCCTCCAGGTCCCGCACCACCAGGCCTACGTGATGGACCTCTGTGATCATGCGCGCCCTGCACGGGCCGGCGGGGCGGGGATCAGACGCCGGCCTGCTCCCGCCACGCCCGGATATGGCCCGCGTGCTCCCGCATGTGGTCGGCCGTGGCCACCTTCACCAGGCGGTAGGCGGTCTTGCCCTCCTCCAGCCGGTCCTCCTCCAGGCCCTCCACGGCCTGCACGAAGTCCTGCTCCGTGGCGTCTAGCTCGCCCAGCAACCGACTGAGGCTCTTGCCCCGGGACTCCTCCACGAACCGCTCGTTCCAGGCGTCCGCGTTGCTGTAGTCCTGGCCCTCCGGCACCGGCCGCTCTCCGCGGGCCATGCGGCGGAGGAACTCCGGCACCGTGACGTTCCACCCCACCAGGTGGGCGACGATGTCCCGTGCCGCCCAGCGGCCGTCCAGGAACGGCTGCTCCGCCTGCGCATCGTCCAGCCCCGCCACCGCCGAACGGACGGCGCCGTACGCGTCCCTGAGGTCCTCGACAATCGCCTGCTTGCCGGCCACAACGCACCTCCTGCGGCGCGCGGGAGCCGCATGGCTAGAAGACCAGGGCCTCCCGCTGCTCGCCCCACTCCTCGCGGAGGACCCGGCAGATCTCTCCCAGCGTCACGTAGCTCTCCACGCACTCCACCAGCACCGGCATGGTGTTCTCAGACCCGCGGGCGGCCTCCCGCAGCCGCGCCAGGCAGGCCTCCACCCGGCCGTTGTCACGCTCCCGGCGGAGCTGCTCCAGCTTGCGCCGCTGCTTCTCCCCCACAGTGGGGTCCACCCGCAGGATCTCCTCCACCGGCGGCTCCTCCGTCTGGAACCGGTTGACGCCCACCACCACACGGCGCCCCTCCTCCAGCTCCACCTGCATCCGGTAGGAGTTCTCCTGGATCTCCCGCTGCTGGTACCCCTGCTCAATGGCGCGGAGCGCGCCGCCCATGCTGTCGATGCGGTCGATGTAGCCCTGGGCCTCCCGCTCCACCTGGTCCGTCAGGTGCTCTACGTAGTAGGAGCCCGCCAGCGGGTCGATGGTGTCCGCCACGCCCGTCTCGTAGGCGATGATCTGCTGCGTCCGCAGGGCAATCTGGACGGCGTGTTCCGTGGGGAGCGCCAGCGCTTCGTCCTTGGAGTTGGTGTGGAGGGACTGGGTGCCGCCCAGCACGGCCGCCAGCGCCTGGACGGTGGTGCGGATGATGTTGTTATCCGGCTGCTGCGCCGTGAGGGTCACGCCGCCCGTCTGGGTGTGGAACCGCAGCATCAGGGAGCGCGGGTCCCGGGCGCCGAAGCGCTCCTTCATGATGCGCGCCCACATGCGGCGGGCGGCGCGGAACTTGGCCACCTCCTCCAGCAGGTTGCTGTGGGCGGCAAAGAAGAAGGAGAGCCGCGGCGCGAACTCGTCGATGGCCAGCCCGGCCTTGAGCGCCGCCTCCACGTAGGTGATGGCGTTGGCCAGGGTGAACCCCACCTCCTGGCCGGCCGTGGAGCCCGCCTCCCGGATGTGGTAGCCGCTGATGCTGATGGTGTTCCACTGCGGCACGTGGTCCTTGCAGTAGGCGAAGAGGTCCGTGATGAGCCGCAGCGAGGGGCCGGGCGGGAAGATGTACGTGCCGCGGGCAATGTACTCCTTGAGGATGTCGTTCTGGACCGTGCCGCCGATCTTGCCCAGGTCCGCGCCCTGCTTCTTGGCCACCGCCACGTAGAGCGCCAGCAGAATGGACGCCGTGGCGTTGATGGTCATGGACGTGGTGACCTGCTCCAGCGGGATGCCGTCCAGCAGCGCCTCCATGTCCAGGAGGCTGTCGATGGCCACGCCCACCTTCCCCACCTCGCCCTCGGCCATGGGGTCGTCGGAGTCGTAGCCGATCTGCGTAGGCAGGTCGAAGGCCACGGAGAGGCCCGTCTGACCCTGGGAGAGCAGGTAGCGGTACCGGCGGTTGGACTCCTCAGCGTCGGCGTAGCCGGCGTACTGCCGCATGGTCCAGAACCGGCCGCGGTACATGGTGGGCTGGATGCCGCGCGTGTAGGGGAACTCCCCGGGGTAGCCGAGCTTCTGGTGGTAGTCCCAGTCCCGCAGGTCTTCCGGCGTGTAGAGTGGCGCTACCTCTGCGCCGGAACTGGTCACGAACCGCTCCTGGCGCTCCGGGGCGCGCTGCACGGCCTTGGCCAGGGTTGTCTCACACCACTCTTGCTTGCTCTTGCTGGACACTCCCGTTCACCCTCTCCGCCAAGCTGGCATCTGGACTTCGCGGTTACCGGTCCGCTGCGGAACGTCAGTTGAAGGTGGAGGCAACAGAGACACCGGCCCGCACCGGTGGGGGGTGGCGTACAGGGCACGTCTGCGGGAAAGAGTCTACCCCACGTCATAAAGGGTGTCAACGAAGCGCGGAAGCGCGGCGGCCGCCGCCGGAGATGCCACAGGGCCGGCTACTGACTCCGGCCCTGCGCTGCGGTTGTTGCTATTCAGTTGTGGATGGAACGGGTACGACGGCGTCCGCTAGATGCCCTCTTGGGGCGGCGGCGCCGCGATCACCAAGCGCGCCCCGTCCGGCCGCTCCTCGGCGTCGATGGTGGCGCCGCTGAGCTGGCGGCTGACCTCGCCCTCGATGCGCAGGACCTCCTGGCCCTCGCTCTCCACCACCTGGTCGTCGACCTCCTGGCCGCCGTAGGTGAGGGTGTAGCCGTCCTCCGTCTGTACCAACCGAAGCGACTGATCGGCCTCCGGATTGGTCTGCTCCCGGATCTCCAGCAGGAGCTTTGCGGCGCGGTCGGTCACGTTCACCATGACCTTGCCTCCTTTCATCTCAGCACCGGGCGGGGCCGAGCGCTTCGATTCCCTCTCGGGTCTGTCCGTCTATCGGGATCGCCGGCGTCGGCGCCGCGCGGCCTTGCGCTGCGCCATGCGGGCGAGCTCACCGTTGGAGATGAAGTGCCGGCGGGACTTCGCCTCCCGGAGGATGCCCTCACGCTGCACCATCCGCTGGAAGCGGGCCAGCAGGCTTTCCTGGGACTCTCCTTCTCGCAACGTCACTTGCAGCACTACGCAACTACCTTCCTTCCGTACGTGATGCGCGGGCTTCCGTCTGCCGGTACCCTGCTGCGCCGCCGGACCTCTCCCCTCACGCGTCCCGGGCCATGGCCCGGAGCCGGCCGTAGCAGCCGCTACAGTACACCGGCCGGTTGCCGCGGGGCAGGAACGGGACCTGCGTCTCAGAGCCGCAGGCCACGCAGACGGCGGGGTAGAGCTCCCGCCCGGCGGCGGAGCCGCCATCACGGCGCGCCCGCCGCTCCTGCCGGCACCGCGGGCACCGCTTGGGCGGGTGAGAGAACCCCTTCTGTGCGTGGAACTCCTGCTCCGATGCCGTAAACGTGAACGCCGATCCGCACGCCACACACGTCAGGGTCTGATCCACAAACTGCACCCGGGAATCCTCCTCTCGGGGGAGGTCTGAGGCAATGCCCGCGTACCAGGGGGAACCTGGGCCTCAATGGGGGTCGTCGCTGAGGAACGACTCACGCAGCAGCGAGGAGGTAAACCTGCAGGAACATTACCCTGCGCACACCATACCACAGACGGCCGCCCCACGGCAACCCGAAGCCGGCCTCTCCCGCGTGCGCCGGTCCCGGGCGGGCCGCCGCGGCCCGCCCGCGCGGTTGCCCGTGCCGCCGCATCCGGTATACTGGGATCGTACCGCCCGGCCGCGGCGGCCCGCCCGGCGCTCCCTTCCGGCGCGCCGGCGGGCGGCCTCCGACGCTCCATCCCCGGTCCGGTCCCCCAGGCCACGGTACGCCCTGCCGGACTCCGGCACTCTAACCCAAAGGCTCTGCCCATGCGCAACAGTTGGGTCCTCATGGCCGTCACCATGCTCCTGGGCCTCCCGGGCATCTTCCTCCGGCTCACGGGCATGGAGTTCGGCACCGTGCCGGACACCGCCATCTTCGGCCTGGCCATTGTGGCCTCAGCGTTCTTGCTGAGCTGGGCGGCGGAGGCGGCGGAGGTGGACATCTCCCAGTCCCTGGCGGTGGCGTTCATCGCCCTCATCGCCGTCCTGCCGGAGTACGCCGTGGACATCACCTTCGCCTGGAAGGCCGGGCAGGACCCCGCGTTCGAGCACTTTGCCGTGGCCAACATGACCGGCGCCAACCGACTCCTCATCGGCGCCGCGTGGCCGCTGGTCTTCTTCCTCTTCTGGCTGAAGGTGCGGCAGCGGGTCCTGGCTCTGGAGCGCGGCCACGCCATTGAAGTCCTGGCCCTGGCCGTTGCCACCCTCTACTCCTTCACCATCCCGCTGAAGGGCGAGATTGCTCTCTACGACACGGTCATCCTGGCGGCCGTCTTCGCGGGGTACGTCTACCTCATCGCCAAGGCACCCACGGAGGAGCCGGAGCTGGTGGGCCCGGCGCGCACCATCGGCGGGCTGCCCAAGCTCCAGCGGCGGGCCGCCATCGGCGTGCTCTTCGCCTACGCCGCGGCCGCCATCCTGGCGTCCGCGGAGCCCTTCGCGGAGGGCCTGGTCCACTCCGGCACGGAGCTGGGCATCGACGAGTTCCTCCTGGTGCAGTGGCTGGCGCCCTTCGCCTCGGAGGCGCCGGAGTTCTTGGTGGCGGGCATCCTGGCCTTCCGGGGCCGCGCGGGCGCGGGCATGGGCGCCCTCATCTCCTCCAAGGTGAACCAGTGGACCCTCCTCATCGGCGGCATCCCGGTGGCGTACGCCCTCTCCAAGGGGGCCTGGACCGGCCTGCCGCTGGACGGCCACCAGCAGGAGGAGGTCCTGCTCACCGCCGCCCAGTCCGCCTTTGCCGTGGCCATCCTGGCCAGCCTCACCCTCAGCGCCTGGGAGGCCGTAGCGCTCTTCGTCCTCTTCGCCTTCCAGTTCGCCGTGCCCAACCAGGAGGTCCGGATCGGCGTGTCGGTGGTCTACCTGGTGCTGACGGTGGGCATCCTGATCTGGCATCGGAGCAGCCTGCCGTCCCTGGTCCGCTCCGCCCGGCAGGCCATTGCCGAGTACGGGGCCGCCGCCGCCCACGAACGCGCCGAACCCAAGCTCGGGCCGTAGCACCCTTCCCGCCGACCCGGCGGCAAATCCGGGCTGCACGCCCCCTCCCGCACCCTCCGGCGGTGCCTTGCCGCAGCGCGCCGGCCGTGTCATCCTCGCCCTACGGCGGGCGGTCCGCGCCGTCGATGATGTCCTAGGGTCCCCCTTCTCCCGGCGCGCTGCGGCCGCCGTGCGCCGGGCCACCGGACTGCACCGTGAAGGAAC
>DATCLE010000061.1:0-3258 GCA_036564075.1 Dehalococcoidia bacterium | reverse complement strand
CAGCGCGCGGGCCAGCTCCAGCACCGCCTCCCGCGTGACGCCGGGCAGGGGGCCGCTGGCGAGGTCCGGCGTGACCAGCACGCCGTCCCGCACCAGGAAGAGGTTGCCGGTGGCCGTCTCCACCAGTTCGTCCCGCTCGTTCAGGAGGAGGGCGTCGTCGGCGCCGCGGGCGCGGGCCGCGCGGCGGGCCAGCAGGTACGGCGCGTAGGACGCGGCCTTGACGCCGGCCAGCGGCGACGTGCTGGCCACGCGCCACGCGGCGCGAGCCAGCCGGACGCCCGCCGCGGGCCCGTCGGCGTGGGGCAGGACCAGCACCAGGAGCACGGGCGGCCCGTGCCGGGCGCCGTCCGGGGTCGGCTCGCCGGGGCCGGGCGTGAGGGAGAAGCGGACGCGGGCGGCGGTCAGCCCGGCGGCGTCCACTGCCTCCGTCACGGCGGCGACCACCGCCGCCGCGGTTGGGGCGTCCTGGATGCCCAGGGTTCGGGCGCCGGCCAGCAGCCGCGCCACGTGGCGTTCCAGGCGGAAGGGACGGCCCTGGTAGACCCGCAGCGTCTCGAAGCAGCCCAGGCCGTACAGGTAGCCGTGGTCCAGGGCGGAGACGGACGCCTCCGCCGGGGAGAGGATGCGGCCGTTGAGCCAGGCCACGCCGTCCACGGTCAGGGCTCCGGCAGGACCGCGCCCAGGGCGGCGGCCAGGCCGCGCGCCTTGTCCAGCGTCTCCCGGTACTCCGCCTCCGGCTGGGAGTCGTACACCACGGCGCCGCCGACCTGGAAGTGCGCGCGGCCGTCGGCCACCAAGGCCGTGCGGATGACGATGCTGAGGTCCAGGTCGCCGTGGAACCCCAGGTAGCCGATGGCGCCGGTGTAGACGCTGCGGCGGGTGGGCTCCAGCTCGTCGATGATCTCCATGGCGCGGATCTTGGGCGCGCCGGTGACGGAGCCGCCGGGGAAGGCGGCCCGCAGCAGGTCCACGGCGTCCAGGCCCTCCCGCAGCCGGCCCTCCACGGTGGAGGTGAGGTGGTGGACGTTGCTGTAGGTCTCCAGCGCCATGAGCTCCGTGACCCGGACGGTGCCCGGACGGCAGACGCGGCCTAAGTCGTTCCGCTCCAGGTCCACGATCATCACGTGCTCCGCCCGGTCCTTCTGGCTGGCCGCCAGCTCCGCGGCCAGGCGGCGGTCCTCCGCCGGCGTGCGGCCGCGGGGCCGCGTGCCCTTGATGGGCCGGGTGACCACGCGGCCGCCCCGCGCCTCCAGGAACCGCTCCGGGGAGGCGCTGAGCACGGCCAGCTCCGGGTAGCCCAGGTACGCCGCGAAAGGCGCCGGGGCGGCCCACCGCAGCCGCAGGTAGGCCTGGGCGGTCGGCGCGGGACAGGGCACGGTGAACCGCTGCGAGAGGTTCACCTGGATGACGTCCCCGGCGATGATGTACTCCCGCGCCCGCGCCACGGCGTCCAGGTACGCCGTCCGGTCCAGGTTGCTGGTGGCGGGGTACGGCCCCGGCGGCGGGCCGTCCGCGGGCGGGCAGGGCGGCGCCTCCGCGGCCAGGCGGCGGCAGAGGCGGTCCAGGGCCCGTTCCGGCGGCTCCGGGCCCGCAGCGGAGGCGGCGGCCCAGGCGCGGCCCGTGGCGTGGTCAAGGATCAGGGCGGCGGCGTAGAGGCCCAGGTAGAGCTCCGGGAAGCCCAGGTCGTCCTGCGCGCGGGCGGGCAGGCGTTCCAGCAGCCGGTTGAGGTCGTAGGCCAGGTAGCCCACCGCGCCGCCGGCGAAGGGGAGGCCGCCCGGCGGGGGCGGCGTCCGGTGGCGTCGCAGGAGGTCGCGCAGCACGTCGAAGGGGTCGGCGTCCAGGGCGTGGCGACGGCTCCCCTCCTCGATCTCCACGCGGCGGCCCCGGGCGCGCAGCACCAGGAACGGGTCGCTCCCCAGGAGGGACCAGCGGCCCAGCCGGGGGTCCGGCAGGGAGGAGTCCAGCCAGAAGGGGTAGGGGCGGGAGGCCAGGGCCAGGAAGGCCCGCTCTGGATCCACGGGCGGAAGGGGGCGGACGGCCGGCGCGGGCATGGCGGTGGAGGTCACTCGGGGTAGAGGTCGCGGGCGGAGCCGGTGAGCTGCTCCCGGAAGCGGGCGTAGGAGGCCTCCGTGCCGTACTCCTCCGTACGGACCACCACGGGCATGGGCACGGCGTGGCCGAAGATGAGCGCCTGCTGCTTGCTCTCCAGCCGGGCCAGGACGGACTTGAGCTCGCCCCGGCCGGAGACGCCGGAGAGGACGGCGTCCACGTCGCGCTCGTTGTCCAGGAGGCAGGTGATCTTGGTGCCGATCTGGGACATGACCTCTTCGTCGATGCTGCTGGGGCGCTGGTCGATGACCAGCAGGGTGACGTTGTACTTGCGCATCTCCCGGGCGATCTCGCCGAAGATGGTCTGCCCCGCCACCTCCTTGTTGAGGAACTTGTGGGCCTCCTCGATGGCGATCATCAGGTGGTGGGGCTCCTGGGCGCCGTCGCTCATGGAGGCCTCGGAGGCTTTGCGCCACTCCTCGTGGATGCGGCGGGTGAGGACGTTGGCCACCAGCATGTAGGCGGCCAGGTCGTTCCCGTAGCGGCCGAACTCCAGCACCACGCTCTTGCCGGGCCGGAAGGCGGTGCTGTGGGGCCCGGTGCCGGTGAGGTGGCTGACCAGGGCGTCCACGGAGGTGGAGCGTCGCTCCGGGACGAAGAAAGCGTGGCGGCGGAGCCGCTCCAGGCCGCGGCGCAGGTTGATGACCGTGGCCTCATGGATGTTGAGCTCCTTGAGCAGCCGCTGGTCCTCCTCGTCGTCGGTGTCCAGGGAGAGGGCGCGCTGGAACCAGCCCTTCTTGAAGCGGCGCTCCAGCGCCCAGCAGGCCTCCACGGCGTTGGGCGTGATGTTGAGGGTCTCCCGCAGCACGGCGATGTCCGCGGCCTCCACGTCCCCGTAGCCGATCTCGATGACGCCGTCCACGGCGGCGCGCCGGCGGCGGGATGACTCCTCATCCAGGGTGAAGACGGCCACGCTGGCGCCCAGGATCTGCTTCAGCCCCTTGACGCGGCCGGAGCTGCCCTCGTACCGCCCCTCCCAGCCGTACTCGTTGTGCATGTCGAAGACCAGGTTCACGGCCTTCTTGCGGGGGTCCCGCTGGGCGTTGCTCTTCTGGATGATGCTGGCCAGCACCAGGCGGGTGAGGAAGGTCTTGCCGGTGCCGCTCTTGCCGAAGATGCCGTTGGAGCGCTCGATGAAGCGCTCGTAGT
>DATCLE010000060.1:0-8515 GCA_036564075.1 Dehalococcoidia bacterium | reverse complement strand
GTCATGTACAGCGCCGTCAGCACCACGCTGACCAGGATCAGCCCGTAGACCAGGACGTGCCGCTCAGAGGTGGCCAGGATGATCTCGTCCTTGGCCCAGAAGCCGGAGAGCGGCGGGATCCCCGCCATGGCCAGCGCGCCTAGCACAAAGGTCCAGGTGGTGACGGGCATCTTGGCCGCCAGGCCGCCCAGCTCGTTCACGTCCTGGCGCTCCGTGGCGTGGATGACGGAGCCGGAGCCCAGGAACAGCAGCGCCTTGAAGTAGCCGTGGACAAAGAGGTACAGCATGGCCGCCGTCACGGACCCGGCCCCCAGCGCCACGAACATGAGGCCCAGGGAGTTGATGGTGGAGTAGGCAATGACCCGCTTGATGTCCGTCTGCACCAGGCCCACCAGGGCGGCGAACAGCGTGGTGACGGTGCCCACCACCAGCACCACGTCCAGCGTGGACGGCACCGCCTCAAAGGCGGGGAGCATGCGGGCCACCAGGTAGACGCCCGCCACCACCATGGTGGCCGCGTGGATGAGGGCGGAGACCGGCGTGGGGCCCTCCATGGCGTCCGGCAGCCACACGTGCAGCGGCACCTGGGCGGACTTGCCCATGGCGCCCAGGAACATGAGGAGCAGCGCCGCGGTGAGGTACGTCTCGCCGATCTCGCCCGCCTCGATAGCCTCGAAGATCCCCTGGATCTCGAAGGTGCCGGCCGCCCGCCACAGCATGATGATGCCGATGAGCAGCCCCACGTCTCCCACGCGCGTAGTGACGAAGGCCTTCTTGGACGCCTCCGCCGCGGACCGCCGCTCCCACCAGAAGCCGATGAGGAGGAAGGAGCAGAAGCCCACCAGCTCCCAGGCCACGTAGAGGAGCAGTAGGTTGCTGGAGAGCACCAGCGTGAGCATGGAGGCGGCAAAGAGCGCCAGGACGGCGTAGAACCAGCCGTAGCGCTGGTCACCGTGCATGTAGCCCACAGAGTAGACGTTCACCATGAGGGCCACAAAGGTGACCACCGCCAGCATGACCAGGGTGAGCTGGTCCACGTAGATGCCCAGGTTCACCTGGAAGCCGTCAAAGGCGAACCACTCCTCCGTGCGGACGAAGGGCAGGCTGTCCAGGTTGTCCAGGGCGTCCGCCAGCACCGGGAAGAACAGGAGGAAGGAGGCTAGGATGGCCGCGATGCCCAACCAATCGCCCTTCCGAGGAAGGGCGTTGCGGAAGAGGGCCAGGACGGCGAAGGCGGCGGCCGGGATGGCCGGTAGGAGCCACGCGTCTTCCATGCCCAACATGCTACCGACCACCTCCTACCACTTCAGCAGGTCTACCTCGTCCACGTTGGACGTGGCGCGGTTGCGGAACACCCGGATGATGATGGCCAGCCCCAGCGCCACCTCGGCGGCGGCCACGGTGAGGATGAACGCGGCGAAGATGATGCCCGTGAACGCCTCCGGCGCCCGGTAGACCGCAAAGGCCGCCATGTTCAGGTTCACGGCCTGGAGCATGAGCTCCACGGACATGAGGATGAGCACGGCGTTGCGGCGCGCCAGCACGCCGTAGGCCCCCAGCGCGAAGAGGATGGCGCCCAGGGCCAGCACGTGTTCGAACGGAATCATCCCTCGTCCTCCTGCAGCCCGCCGATGACCACCGCCCCCACCAGCGCCACCACCAGCAGCAGGGCCGCGATCTCGAAGGGCACGAGGTAGTCCCGGAACAGCCGCTCGCCGATGGCCGTGAAGGAGACCACCGTGAGCTCATCGGACACGCCGGGCCACTGGGTGCCGAAGATGACGGCGAACAGCACGCCCAGCAGGACCAGCCCCGCCAGCACCGCCAGCGGCTTCTGCGGGCCGTCCTCCGCCAGCGGCACCTCCCGCACGCGCGTGAGCATCAGCGCGAAGAGCAGCAGGATGGCCACGGCGCCGCCGTAGATGAGGAGCTGCGCCAGCGCCAGGAACTCCACGGAGATGAGCAGGAGGACCGCCGCCACGCCCACCAAAGAGGCGATGAGCAGCACCGCCGCATGGACAATGTTCCGGGACGCCACCACGCCCAGCGCGCCCAGCACCGCCAGGACCGAGGCTCCGTAGAACGCCAGCTCCTGTCCGCTCATCCTACAAACGGCTCCACCTTGCCGGCCTTGGACTGGGCCAGCAGCTCTTCCTTGTCCATGACCAGGTCCCGCCGGTCGTACTTGGAGGCCTCCACGGCGGTCCACGTGTTGTTCATGGCAATGGCCTCGAAGTTGCAGACCTCCACGCAGATGTTGCAGCGCATGCAGCGGCCGTAGTCCAGCCAGAACTCGTCCACAATCTTGCGCCGCTTGCTCTTGCCCTCTGCGTACGCGGGGTTGTCCCGCATGGTCACGGTGATGCACTCCACCGGGCAGGCGCGCTCACACGCCTGGCACCCGGTGCAGAACGGCTCGTCCACCTCCCGGTCCCACAGGAGCAGCGGGAACCCCCGCGCCCGCACCGGGATGGTCCGGTGATCCGTGGGGTACTCCACCGTCACCGGCTTCCGGAAGAAGACGCCCATGGTCGTCTTCAGGCCTCTAAGAACGCCGAGCATACGCCAGACTCCTTACCGCTCCCACCTGGGCCCGCACCTTGCGCTTCACGGCGCGCTGGATGCCGGCCACCGTCCCCGCCAGGATGAGCACGGACGCCACCGTCAGCACCCAGAGCGGTAGGTCGTACACCACCACGAACCCGTTCACCAGCAGCGCCACGAAGGTCAGCGGCAGCAGGACCTTCCAGGCGTAGCTCATGAGCTGGTCGATGCGCATCCGCGGCATGGAGGCGCGGATCCAGAAGACAATGAAGATGATCAGGCCGGACTTCACGGCCCCCAGGGCCAGCTGCCACGGCAGGCCCCACTCCTGGCCGTAGGGCCAGGCCCAGCCGCCCAGGAAGATCACGGCCCCCAGGATGGAGGTGATCCACAGGCTGGCGTACTCCGCCAGGTAGAACATGCTCCACCGGATGCCGCTGTACTCCACCGTGGGGCCGCCCACCACCTCCGACTCCGCCACCGGCATATCGAAGGGTTGGCGGTGCAGCTCCGCCGTGGCGGCGATGAGGAAGATCACGAAGGCCAGCGGCTGGTACACCACGTAGGGCACCCGGGCCTGCTGCTCGATCATGGCGTTGAGGTTCAGGGTACCGGCCACCACCGCCACCGCCAGCAGCGCGAAGACCATGGGCAGCTCATAGCTGATCATCTGCGCCGCCGCGCGGACGCCGCCCAGGAGCGCGTACTTGTTGGCGGAGCCCCAGCCCGCCAGCAGCAGCCCCAGCGTGGAGAGCGCCAGCGCCGCCAGCACGTAGAAGAGGCCGAGGTCCAGGTTCCGGAGCACCCAGTCCTGGGTGAAGGGGAGCGCCACGAAGGTGATGAAGATGGGGATGAAGAGGGCGAAGGGGGCCAGCTCAAAGGACCAACGGTCCGCTAGGGCCGGCCGGACGTCCTCCTTGGTCAGCAGCTTCAGGGCGTCCGCCACGGACTGGAGCAGCCCAAAGGGCCCCGTGCGCATGGGCCCCAGCCGCGCCTGGAAGCGACCCACCACCTTCCGCTCCGCCCAGATGAGGAACATGACGGTGACCGTCATGACCGGCACAATGAACACGCCGATCTTGACCAGGGCGTCCAGGATGGGGTTGCCGAACCAGATCCCCAGGATCACCGGTCCACCTCACACAGCACGATGTCGATGGACCCCAGGATGATGACCGCGTCCGCCACGTAGTGCCCCACCGTCATATCCCGGAGCGCCTGCAGGTTGGAGAAGGACGGCGACCGCATCTTCAGCCGGTACGGCTTGTTGGCGCCGCGGGAGACCAGGTACAGGCCGTACTCCCCGCGGGCGTCCTCCACCCGCTGGTAGATCTCGCCCGGCGGCAGGCGCAGCATGCGGGGCAGCCGCTCCGCCAGGATGGGCCCGCCCGGGAGCTGCTCCAGCGCCTGCTCCACAATGCGGAGGGACTGGGCCATCTCCTGCATCCGCACCCAGTAACGGTCGAAGACGTCGCCCCGGTCGCCCACCGGCACCTCGAAGTCGAACCGGTCGTACAGGGAGTAGGGCTCCGCCCGGCGGATATCGAAGGGGACGCCGCACGCCCGCAGCATGGGCCCGGAGAGGCCGTACTCGATGGCGTCCTCCACCGGGATGGCGCCCACGTCCCGCGTCCGCTCAATGAACACCTCATTGGTGGTGAGCAGGCCGTCCAGGTCCGCAATGCCCTGCCGCAGCTCCCGGATCACGCGGCGGCAGGACTCCTCAAAGCCGGGCGGCAGGTCCCAGGCCACGCCGCCCACGCGGTAGTAGGAGTACATGAGCCGCTCACCGGTGACCTCCTCGAAGAGGTCCTGGATGCGCTCCCGCTCCCGGAAGGCGTAGCCGAAGGCCGTGCCGAAGGTGCCCACGTCCTGCCCGAAGGCGCCCACGAACATCATGTGGCTGGCCACGCGGTTCAGCTCATCCATGATGACGCGGATGTACTCCGCGCGCTCCGGCACCTGGATCTCCATGAGCCGCTCTGCGGCCAGGACGTAGGCGTGCTCCGCAATGAACTGGGAGAGGTAGCAGGTGCGGTCCTGGTAGCCGATGCCCTGCCGGTAGTCCATGTTCTCGGACAGCTTCTCGCCGCCGCGGTGCATGTAGCCGATGTACGGCTCCAGGTCCACCACCCGTTCGCCGTCCACCGTGAGGACCATGCGGAACACCCCGTGGGTGGCCGGGTGCTGCGGCCCCACGTTGATGTCCATGGTGACCGTCTCGAATTCGCGCTCGATGGTCATGGGCCCTGTCCCTTGCCTGCGGGCGTCCCGGCGGCCGCTAGAAGACGTTCTCGCCCTGCTTGAGCTCGATCTCCGCCAGCGGGTGGTCCTTCCGCAGGGGATGGATATCGAGGTCCTCGTCCAGGAGCAGGTTCCGCGGGTCCGGGTGGCCCCGGAACTCGATGCCGAACATCTCGCGGGTCTCCCGCTCGTGCCAGTTGGCGCCCTTCCAGAGGTGGACCAGCGTGGGCACCCACGCATCATCCTGGGGCACGCGCACCTTGATGATGACGCTGTGCTTGTGGGTGAGGGAGTAGAGGCCGTAGACCACCTCCAGCCCCTCCGCCTGGTAGTCCACCCCGCTGTTGAAGCGGAAGTAGTCGAAGGCCAGCCGCGGGTCCCGCCGCGCCGCCTCCATCACCCGCACCAGGTCCTCCCGGGAGACGGTGAGCGCCACGTCGTACGCCTGCTGCTCCGCGCCGAAGACCACGTCCGGCAGGACCTCACGAAACAAGGAGGCTACGCCACCGACCTCCGGCTCCGGCGCCGCCCCCTCGTCTGACTTGGTCACCTGCATCTCCGGCGTCCGCCGGGGTGGCCGCTCTCCCTCCCCGCCGGTGGTCCGCTCCTGCTCCTCGCTCATCCGATCTTGCCCCGTTCGGCCATGATCTTCTTCTGGAGGATGACGAACCCGTCCATGAGCGCCTCCGGCCGCGGCGGGCAGCCGGGCACGTAGACGTCCACGGGGATGATCTTGTCCACGCCCTGCAGCACCCGGTCATAGGCCGTGTAGGGCCCGCCGTTGGTGGCGCAGGCCCCCATGGAGATCACCCACTTGGGGTTGGGCATCTGCTCGTACAGCAGCTTGATGGCCGGCGCCATCTTCTTGGTCACCGTGCCCGCGACGATCATCACGTCCGACTGCCGCGGCGACGGCCACGGCACGATGCCGAACCGGTCCAGGTCATGCTTCGGCATGTACGTGGCGATCATCTCGATGGCGCAGCACGCCAGGCCGAAGGTCAGCGGCCAGAGGGACGACTTCCGCGCCGCGGCGATGATCACGTCCGCCGGCACCTGGATCACGCCCGGCAGGAGCTGCCGGTACAGCGCCTTGCCCGGCCGGAGCTCCACCGGCTTCAGCCGCTCGATCTCCGGGCTCACCTCGGGAACCGGCTCGGCCGGCGCCGGTGCCGGCGGCGCCTCCGGGACAACCTCCGGCTGCGTCGTCGTTTCGCTCACCGCCACGCCGGACGCCCGTTCCAGCTTGGTCACGTCCACTTCAGCACTCCCTTCTTCCAGGCGTAGGCCTCCCCCGCCGCCAGCAGGACGATGAAGATCACCATGCCCCAGAACGCGGCGGAGCCCACACCGACGAAGGCCACAACCCACGGGAAGACGAAGACGGCCTCGATATCGAACAGGAGGAAGAGGATGGCCAGCAGGTAGTAGCGGACCGTGATCTGGCTCCACCCCTGGCCCACCGGCAGCATCCCGCACTCGTAGGCGACGGACTTCTCACGGGAGGAGGAGAACGGGGCCAGGATGCGGGATGCCAGAAGCGCGATGGCGATCAACAGGAAGCCGATGACCGCGGCAACGAGGACCGCCGCGTAGGTATCCAGCAACTGTTGCAAGGATCCGCCAACCTCTCTTCCGGTGATCTGGTGTCCGGCGCCCGCTGAAGCTGCACCACCCGCCACGGGCCCTCTGGAAGCCGTACCAGCACCAACGAGAGCAAGGGGAGAACCCGAGGACGCGAACGCGGGCCGAACCTCCCGTGCGTCGCGATGGTATCACCGGCGGCTTGTGATGTCAATCATTATCGGATGGGTGAAGGACCGTCCACGCACCCCGTCACGGCCCCTGAGCCGCGGATGTGCGGCGTCAGGACAGCTCCGCCAGCGCCTGCCGCAGCCCCGCCAGCCGCGTCCGGGCCGCCTCCAGCTTCTCCTCCTCCCGCGCCACCACCTCCCGCGGGGCGCGTGTCCGGAAGGCCTGGTCCGCCAGCCTGGCCTCCAGCCGTCGGACGTTGGCCTCCTCCCCGTCAATGGCGCGCTGGAGCTTGCGCCGCTCCGCCTCCAGGTCCACCAGGCCCGCCAGCGGCAGCACCACCTGGGAGGCCGCCAGCACCGCCGTAGCCACGCCGTCCCGCGGCGCCTCCGCCGGGTCCGCCACCAGGTGCAGCGGCTCCACCCGCGCCAGCTCCCGCACGGCGGGGGCCAGGCCCTGGAACGCCTCCCGGTAGGCGGCGTCCGGCACGGCCACGTACGCCTCCACCCGCCGCGCCGCCTCCACGCCGCGCTCTGAACGGACGTTGCGGATGGCGCGGATGGCGTCCATGACCGCCTCCGCCTGTCGCTCCGCCTCTTCGTCCCGCGGGGCGCCGGACGGCGACGGGAACGGCGCCACCATGAGCGCCTCCGCCGCGCCGGGCATGGCGGGCCGCAGGTTCTGCCAGATCTCCTCCGTGACGAAGGGCATGTACGGGTGCAGGAGCCGCAGCGCCGTCTGGAGGACGTGGACCAGCACCGGCAGGGGGGAGCGGTCCCCCGCCCGCAGGCGGACCTTGCTCAGCTCCACGTACCAGTCCGCGAACTCGGACCAGACGAAGTCATGGACCTGGCGGCCGGCCTCGCCGAGCTGGAAGTCCTCCAGCAGCTTGGCCACGCTCTCCACCAGCCGGTCCAGCCGGGAGAGGATCCACCGGTCCTCCACCGCCGGGGCGGCGCGGTCCGGGGGCGGGACCGGCTCCCCCTCCAGCGAGAGGATGACGAAGCGGGAGAGGTTCCACAGCTTGTTGGCGAAGTTCCGCCCGCCCTCCAGCCGCTGGTCAGAGAGGCGCTGATCGTTGCCGGGCGTGCCGCCGGTGGCCAGGGTGAAGCGCAGGGCGTCCGTGCCGTAGCGGTTCATGGCGTCCAGGGGGTTCACCACGTTCCCCTTGGACTTGCTCATCTTCTCGCCCTTGGCGTCCCGCACCAGGCCGTGCAGGTAGACCACGCGGAACGGCTCCACGCCCTGCATGTTGTAGAGGCCCAGCATGATCATGCGGGCCACCCAGAAGAAGAGGATGTCATACCCCGTCTCCATGACGGAGGTGGGGTAGAAGTAGCGCAGGTCCTCTGTCTGGTCCGGCCAGCCCAGGGTGGAGTGCGGCCAGAGGCCGGAGGAGAACCACGTGTCCAGGACGTCCGGGTCCTGCTCAATGTTCCGGCTGCCGCAGCCGGCGCAGCGGTCCGGGTCCTCCACGGCCACGGTGACCTCCGGGCAGTCCCGGCAGTACCAGACGGGGATCCGGTGGCCCCACCAGAGCTGGCGGCTGATGCACCAGTCTCGGATGTTCTCCATCCAGTTCAGGTAGATCTTGGTGAACCGCTCCGGGACAATGCGGATGCGGCCCTCCTCCACCACGCGCCGCGCGGGCTCCGCCAGCGGTCCCACCTTCACGAACCACTGCTTGCTGATGATGGGCTCCACAATGGTGCCGCAGCGGTCGCAGTGGCCCACGGCGTGGACGTGGGGCTCCACCCTGCCCAGCAGGCCGCGCTCCTGGAAGTCCCGGACAATGGCCTGCCGCGCCTGGAACCGGTCCATGCCGGCGTACGGCCCGGCGTGCTCGTTCATGGTGCCGTCCAGGTTCATGACCAGGACGGGCGGCAGGCCGTGCCGCTCCCCGATCTCGAAGTCGTTGGGGTCGTGGCCGGGGGTGACCTTCACCGCCCCGGTGCCGAAGGCGGGGTCCACCGCC
>DATCLE010000059.1:0-2592 GCA_036564075.1 Dehalococcoidia bacterium | reverse complement strand
CTGGCCTTCTCGGTGTAAGCGAGACGCTCTAGCCTGCTGAGCTAATCGCCCCCGGTGGGGCCTGGGGGGCCCCACGCTAGTATCGCAGCGGCACGGGAGGGGGTCAAGGACGCCGCCCCTCAGGGCCCGCGCTCGTGCTGCACCCTCGTCTCCGGGTCCAGCGGCGCGTTCCGCGTCCCCGGCGACCGCGCCGTCTCCGGGTCAATGACCTCGTCGCTCTCGGGATGGCGCCGCACCCGGTCCATGAGCGCCAGCACGTCGTCCTCCCGCACCCGGAAGCCGCCGCGCCGGCCGGTCGGGCGTGCCGGCAGCCGCCCCGTCTCGATCCACCGTTGGACCGTCGCCATGCTCACCAGCAGCCGCCGCGCCACCTCCGGCACCGTCAGCCACCGCTCATCCTCGCCCGCCATGATCATCCCTCCCGCGCCTCGGGCCCCTCAGGCGGCACGCCTCCCCCTTTCATACGGCCTGTCGCCTGACCGGACCATCCCCCGGCTGGTGGCCCGATTGTACAATGAACGCGGACTTCCGCGGCCGCGACCGCGGGGGCACCACAGACGGGGGAATTTATGACGGATACGGAGGGTGTAAGACAACGCCTCGTCACGCTCCTGGGCCGGGAGGCCGTGGTCACCGAGGAGACGGAGCGGGCGTTCTTCGCCCGGGACGCCCTGGGGCCGCAGCGGGCCTTCCACGGGCCGGACGCCGTGCCGGTCCCGCCCCTGGCGGTGGTCCGGCCGGAGAGCACGGAGCAAGTGGCCGCCGTGGTCCGCCTGGCTAACCGAGAGCGGCTGCCCGTGGTGCCGTACGGCGGCGGCAGCGGGCTCATGGGCGGCGCCCGGTCCCTCTCGCCGGGCATCGTCATCGACATGCGGCGGCTGGACCGGGTGCTGGAGATCGACGCCGTGGCCGGCTGGGCGTGGGTCCAGGCGGGGGCGGTGCTGAAGGACGTGGACCGGGCCCTCAACGCCCACGGCCTCATCCTGGGCCACGACCCGTGGACAGTGCCGGTGGCCACCATCGGCGGCACCATCTCCACCAACGGGCTGGGCTACCGGGGCAGCAAGTACGGCAGCATGGGGGATCAGGTCCTGGCGGTGGAGGCCGTCATGCCGGACGGGACCGTGGTCCGCACCCGGCCGCCGTGGCCGCACTCTACCGGCCTCAACCTCAAGTTCCTGTTCGTGGACGGCGAAGGGGAGTTCGGCATCGTCACCGCCGCGGCCATCCGCGCCTTCCCCATGCCGGAGCTGCGCGTGCTGCGGGGCTACCGGTTCGACACCTTCGAGGCCGGCTTCAACGCCACGCTCCGCATGTACGGCATCGGCCTGGTACCCGCCCTCATGGACTACGGCGAACGGAGCGCGCCGCCGCCAGGCGCCGCAGCCCGGTCCACCGTCCGCTGGCAGGACGAGCCCCCGTCCCTCTACCTGTGGTTCGAGGGCTTCCGGGAGGAGGTGGAGGCGCAGGCCCGCCGGGCGGCGGCCATCTGTGAGGAGTCCGGCGCGGCGCCCATCGAGCAGGAGGAGGTGGAGGAGTTCTGGCAGACGCGGCATGTGCCGGCGGAGCGCTTCGCCCGGACCCGGGCCAGCCGCCGCGCCATGCCGGAGCAGTCCGGCGACGAGCCCGCCCGCTTCGACTACGTCCACGTGGCGCTCCCGGCCTCCCGCGTGCTGGAGTACCGGGAGCGGGCGCTGGCCCTGGCCCGGGAGCACGGCGTCCACGTGCTGGAGAACGGCACGTGGGTCTGGCCGGGTCTGTTCTCCATGGTCATGGCCAACGCCGAGGCCACGGCGGAGGAGGCCGCCCGCAACATGGCCCGCACCGTGGATGGCTGCCTGCGGCTGGCCCATGCGTTGGGCGGCTCCATGGAGTACTGCCACGGCGTGGGCGTGCGGCTGGCGCACCTCATGGAGGAGGAGCACGGCGCCGGGCTCACCGTCATGCGCCTCATCAAGCGGGCGCTGGACCCCAACGGGGTGATGAACCCGGGCAAGATGGCCCTGACGGACCATGCCGTCCAAGGCTGAGGTGCGGGAGGCGGTCTGGCGGGCGCTGGAGGAGGCCGGCGCGGCGGCATTCCCCGGCCCCCGCGGCCGCATCCCCAACTTCCGCGGCTCCGGGCAGGCGGCGGAGCGGCTGCGGACGCTCCCGGAATGGCGGCGCGCCCGGGCCATCAAGTGCAACCCGGACTACGCCCAACGCGCCGTGCGGCTGCGGGCCCTGCAAGACGGCAAGGTGGTGTACGTGGCGGTGCCCCGCCTCCGGGGCGAACGACCCTTCCTAGAGCTGGACCCCGCCCGCCTGGGCGCGCGGCTTCGGGAGGCCATCACCATCGGCGGGGCGGAGCGGCTGGGGCGCCACGTGGCGGTGGAGGACCTGCCGCCCATCGACCTCATCGTCGCCGGGACCGTGGCGGCGGACCGCACGGGCGCGCGCATCGGCAAGGGCGGCGGCTACTCGGACCTGGAGTACGCGCTGCTGCGGAGCGCGGGCAAGGTGGGGGAGGACACCGTCATCGTCACCACCGTCCACCCCCTCCAGGTGGTGGACGGCCCCCTGCCCGCCGACCCCCACGACATCTCCCTGGAC
>DATCLE010000058.1:0-3519 GCA_036564075.1 Dehalococcoidia bacterium | reverse complement strand
GCCAATCAGGACCGGCTGGACCTCCTCCGTCCGTTCCTCGCGTACTATAATCATCAGCGACCCCACGGCGGCATCGGTGGCGCTCCGCCGGCGTCCCGCCTGTAAACAACGTCCTTGGGAAGTACACCTAGCGCATGCCTTCCAGCAGCTCCACGGTCATGCGCCCCGCTGCCAGGTCCACATCCTTCACCACGTCGTCGATGGCGGGCACCAGCAGCTCCGGCCCGTCGTCCCGGACCACGTAGACGTCGTTGCTGCCCGTGGTGAGGACGTCCCGGACCTGTCCCAGGTACTCGCCCTCCGTGGAGTAGACCGCCAGGCCCAGGATCTGGAACCGGTAGTACTCGCCCGGTGGCAGGGGGCGCAGCGCCGCCTCCGGCACCTCCACCAGGGCGTCGCGAAGGGCCTCCGCGTCGTTCGCGCTGTGCACGCCGGTCAGGCGCAGGTAGACGTAGCCCCGGTGGAGGCGGGCGCCGTCCACCGCGTAGCGGCGGCCCCGCAGCCAGACCTCCGCGCCGGGGGCGAACCGCTCCTCCGGGAAGTCCGTGAGCGGCTGGACCTTCAGGTCGCCGGTCACGCCCCAGGGGCGGACCACGCGGCCCACCGCCACGAAGCCCTCCGCCACCTCCGGCTCCCTGCGGGGCCTCCTTCGGGGTCCGGTGCTCATGGCCTGGGGGGAGGAAGGACGGCGCCGGGGCGTCACCCGATCTCCAGCACGGCGCGCTCGCCGCTGCGGGCCGCCGCCACCTTCAGCAGGGCCCGCATGGCGTTGGCGATGCGCCCCTGCTTGCCGATCACCTTGCCCATGTCGGCCTCGGCCACCTGGAGGTGGTAGACGGTGCGGTGGCCGGCGCGGTGCTCCCGCACCGTCACCGCCTCCGGCTGGTCCACCAGGGCCCTGGCCATGTACTCCACAAGGTCGCGCATCTCCGGCTCCTGGTCCGGCACGGCGTCAGCCCTGGGCGCGGGCGGCGCGGAACTTCTCCAGGATGCCCTGCTTCTCCAGCAGCCGCTCCGCCGTCTCCGTGGGCTGGGCGCCGCGCTGGAGCCACAGCAGCGCCTTCTCCTCGTCAATGCGGACGGTGGCCGGGTCCGTCAGGGGGTTGTAGAGGCCCAGCGTATCCAGGAACGCGCCGTCGCGCGGGGCGGTGGACTCGGCCACCACCAGGCGGTAGGACGGTTGCTTCTTCTTCCCCATCCGCCGGAGTCGGATCTTGAGCAAGGACACACCTCCCAGACAACAACCACGTGCCGCGGGCCGCCGTCAGCGGAACAGCGGGAAGCCGCCCCGCCCGCGCGGGCCCGCCAGCACCTTCATCATCTTCCGCGCCTCGCGGAACTGGTTCAGCAACTGGTTCACGTCCTGCGGCGTGGTCCCGCTCCCGCGGGCGATGCGCCGCCGCCGGCTACCGTCGATGATCTCCGGGTGGCGCCGCTCCCGCGGCGTCATGGAGTAGATGATGGCCTCGATCTTCTTGAAGTGGTCGCTCTCCAGCTGGTCGAAGTCCAGCTTGCCGCGGAGGGCGCCCATGCCCGGGACCATCTGCATGAGCTGGCCCAGCGGGCCCATGCGCTTCACCCGCTGCATCTGGTCCAGGAAGTCCTCCAGGTCAAAGGACCCCTTCTTCATCTTCTCGGCCAGCTTCTGGGCCTCCCGCTGGTCGATGGTCTCCTGGGCCTTCTCCACCAGGGAGACCACGTCCCCCATGCCCAGGATGCGGGAGGCCAGCCGGTCCGGGTAGAAGGGCTCCAGGGCGTTGGCCCGCTCCCCCACGCCGATGAATTTCACAGGCACGCCCACCACCTGGCGGATGGAGAGCGCCGCGCCGCCGCGGGCGTCGCCGTCCATCTTGGTGAGGATGAGGCCGGTGGTTCCCACCGCCTGGTGGAACTCCTCCGCCGCCCGCACGGCGTCCTGGCCCGCCATGGCGTCGGCCACGAAGAGGACCTCCGTGGGGTTGAAGCGCTGGCGCAGGTCCGCCACCTCCGCCATCATCTCCTGGTCCACGTGGAGGCGGCCCGCCGTGTCCACCAGGACGTAGGTGAAGCCGCCCCGGCGGGCCCGCTCCAGGGCGTGCGCCACAATATCCGCGGGCCGTGCGCCGGTGCCCTCCTGGTACACTTCCAGGCCGTTCTGCTGCCCCAGGGTCACCAACTGCTCCACGGCGGCGGGCCGGTAGACATCGGCGGCCACCAGGAGCGGGCGCTCGCCCTTGCCGCGCAGGTAGACGCCCAGCTTGGCGGCGCTGGTGGTCTTGCCGGAGCCCTGGAGGCCCACCAGCATGACCAGCGTGGGCGGATGCGAGGGCGAACGCCCCAGGTCCGCCCGCTCGCCGCCCAGCGTCTCCACCAGCGCCTGGTGGACGATGCCGATGATCTGCTGCGTGGGCGTCAGCGACCTCAGGACCTCGGCGCCCAGGGCACGCTCCCGGACCTGGGCAATAAACTGGCGCACCACCTTGAAGTTGACGTCGGCCTCCAGGAGGGCAATACGCACCTCCCGCATGGCCTCGTCCAGGTCACGCTCGGTGATGACACCGCGGTTGCCCAGCTTGCGGAAGACGCCTTGGAGTTTATCGCTCAGTGCTTCGAACATCGTACCGAACCATTCTATCGTCGCGCCGGAAAGGCGGTCAAGGAAAGCGTCAAGCAGCGGCGGGGCCCGCACGAGGGCGGCGGCCGACAAAAACGCCGCCCCCGCCCGAGGGGAGCGGCGCGACGCGAGGGCGGCAATAGGGCCGTGTCAGAGCAAACGCCGGATGGGCTTCCGGCCCGGGCGGGGGTCGTAGTTCGCCTTGAACATCTCCAGCTTGTCCCGCTCGATGAGGTACTTCCCTGCGAAGAGCACCGCCGGAATCTTCTTCTGCTTGATCAACCGCCGCAGGCTCTGGGGATGGATGCCGAGGATCCGTGCAGCCTCCACCAGGTCCAGGTAGTCGTCGAACGGGCTGGCCATCCCGCCTCCTCACGCTCCAGGGCTCGTCGAACGCCGCACTAACGTGCTAAGACGCATGAATAATTCTAGCACGGCTGTCAAGGCGAAGGAACCCCCGCCGGGCCGCTGCCGTTGCCAGTTCCCCGTCGAGCAGTTTACAATAACCTCAACGCGGCCCTCCGCTCCCAGCCGGGGGGCCGCTTCCCTTGTAAGGAGGCAAACCCGGTGCGGCACAACCGTTGGACCCTTCCCATCCTCGTCCTCGGCCTGCTGGCCGGCGCCGCCCTCCTGGCCGCGTGCGGCAACGGCGGCGACGACCGCGACGAGATCCGGCGCACGGTGGAGGACTTTGTCACGGCGCTGGACAACCGCGACGAGGACCGGCTCTACGACCTGCTGTCCAACGAGTCCCGGCAGCAGGTGACCAAGGAGGAGATCGCCGCCGGCTTCCCGGACCTGGAGGGCGTGCGCTTCCGCCTGCAGCGCATCTCCGATGAGGACATCACCCTGAACGAGGCAGGGGACCGGGCGGAGGTGGAGGCCACCGTCACCGTCCAGGTGGACAACGCGGAGCAGGACATCCC
>DATCLE010000057.1:0-9492 GCA_036564075.1 Dehalococcoidia bacterium | reverse complement strand
GTGGAGGAGCACGCCGGGCCCGCCCTTCCGGCCCTCCCCCGTCCGGCCGTACCCCGCACACCTCAGCCAGCAAGGGGGAACCCGCCATGGCAGACGCAGCCCAGGCCACCCAGGAGAAGCAGCAGCGGCCCATTGTGCCGTACCTGATCCTGCCGGAGAAGCCGCAGGAGAAGCCGTACCTGGTAGGCAGCCGGTGCAAGGTCTGTGACGCGCGGTACGTGGGCGTCCGCAACATGTGCTCCCGGTGCAGCGCGGTGGATCAGATGGAAGAGATCCGCCTGAGCGACCAGGGGGAGGTCTACATCTGGACCATCGTGCACCAGTCGGCGCCGGGGATCCCGGTCCCGTACGTGGCGGCCATCGTGGACCTGCCGGAGGGCGTCTCCGTCCGGGCCAACATTGAGGGCATTGAGCCCAAGCCGGAGAACGTGAAGTTCGGCATGAAGGTCCAGATGTACGTGGAGAAGGTCCGGGAGGACCTGGAAGGGAACGACATCATCGCCTACAAGTTCAAGACCGTCGAAGCCGTCTAAGGGGGCGGCCGGCGGGCCGTTTCGCGCCCCGCGTTCGGTGGGCATGGGCCGGGCCGCGGTGGCGGGCCGGCGGTGAACGAAGGGAGGTCGTCATGAGGGACGTGGCAGTCGTCGGTGCCAGCATGATCAAGTTCGGGCGCTACCCGGACAAGAACATTGCACAACTGGGCGCGGAGGCCGTGGTACTGGCCCTGAAGGACGCCGGGGTAGAGATGAAGCAGATCCAGGCGCTCTACAGCGGCAACCTGTACCAGACCAGCATGTCCGGCCAGCGGATCCTCCAGCAGATCGGCCAGACGGGCATCCCGGTGGTGAACGTGGCCAACGCCTGCGCCACGGGCTCCACGGCCTTCCGGGAGGCGTACTTCGCCATCGCCTCCGGCGCGTACGACATGGTCATGGCGGTGGGCACGGAGCAGATGGGACGCGGTCTGCTGGGCGCGCCGTCAGACCCCACCACCAGCCCGGAGGGCGTGGTGGGCACCGGGCTCATGCCGGGCGTCTTCGGCATGGCCGGCATGGAGCACATGCGCAAGTACGGCACCACCGTGGAGCAGTTCGCCAAGGTGGCCGTGAAGAACCACAAGCACTCTGTCCTCAACCCGCTGGCCCAGTACCAGGTGGAGATGACCCTGGAGGACGTGCTGAACGCCCGCATGGTGGCGTACCCCAACACCCTCTACATGTGCTGCCCCACGGGCGACGGCGCCGCCGCCGCCATCCTCTGCTCCGCGGAGAAGGCGCGGCAGCTCACCTCCAAGCCCGTCTGGGTGAAGGCCTCCGTCCTCACCTCAGACCCGTGGACGGACCGGGACCTCACCTTCCCGGACATCAACACCCTCACCCGCCGCGCGGCCCAGGAGGCGTACGAGCAGGCGGGGCTGGGCCCCAAGGACCTGGACATGGTGGAGCTGCATGACTGCTTCGCCACCGCGGAGCTGCTCCACTATGAGAACCTGGGCCTCTGCGGCGAGGGCGAGGCCGGGCGCATGATCGACGAGGGGCGGACGTACAACGGTGGGGACATTCCGGTGAACGTGAGCGGCGGGCTGCTCTCCAAGGGCCACCCGCTGGGCGCCACCGGTGTGGCCAACATTGCGGAGATCGTCTGGCACCTGCGCGGCGAGGCCGGCCAGCGGCAGGTGGAGGGCGCCAAGGTGGGCCTGGCCCACGTCATCGGCCTGGGCTCCGCCTGCACCATCCACATCCTCCAGCGGTAGCCGCCCCTGCGGCCGTCGGGACGCCACACCCGGGGCCCTCCTGGCAGGAGGGCCCCGGCGCGTCCGCGGCGCCGCACGCTATCGCCCGGTTCGGCTTGACAGCGCCGGCGGCCTCAGGGTAGGATGCGGACGGAGCCACAACCGAATACACGGACAACGCTGAACTCCCGAAACCGGGAGGCGGGGGACCCACGGTACTTGGGGTGAGTTCCGGGAAACCGGAAGGGGCTACCTTTCAGCCCTAACCCGTCAGCTAACCTCGTAAGCGTCGAAAGGGCAGCTCGGAGCGAGCCTGCCCTTTTTCTGTGCCCCAGGGGGACAGGCCCCACGGGGAACGCGGACGGGGAAGCAGGGCGGTGGCACCCTCCCCCGGCCCAGCACCGCCGGGCGGACCGGCCCGGCAACCCCCTCCCTCCTGACCGCCGGTCCTTCCGCACCGTGGAAGGGCGCCGGCACCCATCCCCGCACACCCTGCCGAGCTGTTGGAACGGTCACGGGTCTACGACCACACCAGGCAGAGAGGCGTAATGGTGACGAATCGAAACGGACACGTAGCCGTCCCTCTGGACGAGGCGCCCCCCGAAGACCGGCGAGCCGCCCTGGGGCTGGCGGAGGTACGCGCCGCGGCCCGACCTTCCACCAACGGCCTGGCGGAGCCGCGCCCGGCCGCGCCCGCGCCGGCGGTACCTGCGGAGCAGGCACCCGCCCGCCCCGCCGAGCGGGAGGACACCCGCCGGGGCGACCGCCTCCAGCGGCTCTTCGAGATCCTGCCCGGCGCCGTCACGTGGCTGGTCATCACCTCCCCCGTCTGGGCGGGGCTGTTCCTGCCCCTGCCGCTGGCCGTGGCGGTCATCGCCTTCGACTTCTACTGGCTGTACCTCTCCGCCACCAACGCGTACCGCGCGGCCCGCGGCGCCCGGGAGCTCCTGCGCGCCCAGGCCACCGACTGGCGCCGCGAGTACGACCGCGCCCGGGCCGAAGGGCGCGCCAGCTTGGCATGGGACGACGTCCGCCACGTGGTCATCATCCCCAGCTACCGGGAGAGCGAAGAGAAGCTGGCGCGGACGCTGGAGTCGCTGGCGCAGCAGCCGGTGGCGGACCGCATCTTCGTGGTACTGGCCATGGAGGCGCGGGAGGAGGGCGCGTGGGAGAAGGCACAGCGCGTCCGCGCCCCCTTCCAGGGCCGGTTCGCCGGGTTCTACTGCACGCTGCACCCGGCCGGGCTGCCGGGGGAGATTGTGGGCAAGTCCTCCAACGAGGCGTGGGCGGCCCGCTGGGCCAAGCGCCGCCTGGTGGACGAACTGGGCTACAGCCTGGACCACCTGACCGTCACCAGCTGCGACGCCGATACGGTCTTCCACCCCGGCTACTTCCCGTGCCTCACCTACAAGTTCGCCACCGACGAGCGGCGCTACCGCCGCTTCTGGCAGTCGCCCATCTTCTTCTACAACAACATCTGGCAGACGCCGGCGCCGCTGCGCGTCCCCAGCAGCCTCTCCGGGCTCCACATCCTCTCCAACCTCATGAAGCGGAACCGGGTGGTCTTCCCCCAGTCCACCTACAGCCTGAGCTTCCGCCTGGCGCATGAGGTCGGCTACTGGGACACGGACGTGATCCCGGAGGACTGGCACATGTTCCTGAAGTGCTACTACGCCTTCCAGGGCCAGGTGGAGGTGGAGCCCATCCTCCTGCCCACCGGGAACGACGCGGTGCTGGCCCACGGCTACCTCCGCACCTTCCGCATGGCCTACCAGCAGACCAAGCGGCACGCCTGGGGCGCCGCGGATATTGCCTACGCGCTCCGGCAGACGCTGGAGCGGCGGGACTTCCCGCTGCGGCGCCGCCTGCGCCGGGTGGCCGCTGTGGCCGGCAACCACGTGGTCTGGACCACCCACTGGTTCCTCCTGAGCCTGGGCTGGTTCGTGCCGGCGGTGGTGGGCGGCGTCTTCGGGGTGGAGGGCTCGCCGGACTGGCTGCCGTGGCTGGCGCGGGTGGCGCTCACCCTCTGCCTGGTGCCCTACGCGGCGCTCATTGCCGTGGACATGCGGCTGCGCCCGCCCAAGCCGGCGGGCTGGAAGTGGTGGCAGACGCCGCTGGGCGCCGTCAACTGGCTGCTGCTGCCCGTCATCTCCTTCCTCATCTCCACCGTGCCGGCCGTGGAGTCCCAGACGCGGCTCATGCTGGGGAAACGGCTGGAGTACCGGGTCACAGAGAAGGCCTAGGACGCGGGGCCGGGAGCCAGACTCCCGGCCCGTCGCTTCCGGGCCATGGCGGGCCCCGCCCGCGTGCGCTATGATCGGGCCGGCGGGCGCGGCGTCCGCAGCCGTGCCGCCCGCCGGGGTGGAGGCATGGAGCAGCCACGGGCGCCGCTGGTTCTCACGTTCCTGGGCTCCGGCAACGCCTTCGCGCCGGGGCGGTTCTGGAGCGGCTTCCTCCTGGACCGCCGCGTTCAGTTCGACGCGCCGCCCACCCTCCTGGCCCAGCTCAAGCGGCTGCACCTGGACCCCGCCGCCATCGACGTGGTCTTCATCTCCCACTTCCACGCGGACCACCTCTTCGGCCTGCCGTTCCTGCTGCTGGACTACGACTACGTCACGCCGCGGCGCTCGGACCTCACGGTGGTGGGGCCGCCGGGGGTGGAGGAGACCCTGCGGCGGCTCATGGAGATCGGCTACCCCGGCCACTGGGGCCGGGAGGCGGGCTACCGGCTCCGCTTCCTGGAGGCGCGCCCGGAGGAGGCGCAGCGGGCGGGGGACCTGCCCTTCCGCGCCTACCGGATGCGGCACGCCGTGGGGAAGCTGGAGTGCTTCGGCTTCAAGGTGGAGGCCGGCGGCCGGACGCTGGCCTACTCCGGCGACACGGCCATGTGCGACGCGATCTTCGCGCTGGCGGAGGGGGCGGACGTCCTGGTGCTGGACTGCGCCCACGCGCACGCCGGGTCCGAGGAGCACCTGGGCTTCGACGAGGTCCGGGAGCTGCGCCGCCGCATCGACCCGCGAACGGTGCTGGTGCTGACGCACCTGGAGGCGGCGCCGGACGTGACGGGCATGCCGGCCACGCTGGTGGCGGAGGACGGCGCCACCATCTGCGTGGCGCCACAGGGAGGGAACCGGTGAAGGCGGTGGTGGTGGCTGCGGCGCCGCTGGTGCGCTCGCCCCTGGTCCAGCGGTACCTGCACGAGGCGGAGCTCATTGTGGCGGCGGACGGGGGCGCCGCCAACCTGCGCACCATGAACGTGTTCCCCCACCTGGTGGTGGGGGACCTGGACTCCCTGGACGCACGCCTCCGCGGCGAACTGGAGGACCACGGGGCGCAGTTCGAGGAGCACCCCGTCCGCAAGGACAAGACGGACCTCCACCTGGCGCTGGAGGCGGCCGCCGCCCGCGGCGCCACCCAGGTGGCGATCCTGGGCGCGGAGGGCGGCGCCCGCATGGACCACAGCGCCGCCAACCTGCTGCTGCTGGCGCTGGACCGCTTCGCCGCGCTGGACCTGCGGCTGGTGCAGGGGCTGGCGGAGGCGCGGGTGATCCGCCGGGAGGCGGAGTTCCAGGGCGAACCCGGCCACCTCATCACCCTCCTGGCCCTCACCGACCGCGTCACGGGGATCTACACGGAGGGGCTGGAGTACCCGCTGGTGGACGGGGTCCTCCTCCGGGGCGATAGCCTGGGCGTGAGCAACGTCATGACGGGCGGTCGGGCGCGGGTGCGGGTGGGCGCCGGCGTGCTGCTGGCCGTCCACCAGCACGGCTACCCGGAGTAACGCCCCCAGGGCCCGCGCGCGGGCCGCTCCCTCCGGCACGTCCTGTGGAGGGAAGAACGTTCGGGCTGTGGGGGAGGCCGCAACCGTTCGATACTTCTTATGGTAGCGAGCCACCCTTGCAGGACGCGCCATGCCCGACAAACGGATACGGCTGCCCGAGCTCATGCACCGGGTCCACGATGTGGCCCCCATGCCGCAGATCCTGGAGCAGGTCATGACGCTGCTCCAGGACGAGCGCGCCTCCGCCGCGGACCTGGCCAAGGTCATTGCCCTGGACCAGGGGCTGACGGTGCGGGTGCTGCGCCTGGCCAACTCCGCCCACTACGCCCGGCCCCGGCGGGTGGCCACGGCCAAGGACGCCGTGGTCACCATTGGCTTCAACGAAGTGCGGGACCTGGTCCTGGCGCGGGGGCTCTGGGAGGCCTTCAGCAGGGGCGTCCAGGGGCCGCTGCGGCAGGAGCTCTTCTGGAGCCACGCGGTGACCTGCGGCGTGGTGGCGCAGCTCATGGCCAAGGAGACCGGCCTGGCGGCGCCGGAGGAGGCGTTCACCGGCGGCCTGCTCCATGACATCGGCAAGCTGGTGCTGAACCGGGAGCTGCCGCAGCAGTTCAGCGAGGCCGTACAGATGACGCTGAACCGCGGCATCCCCCTCGTCGAGGCGGAGTTCCGCGTCTTCGGCTTCACCCACGCGGACGTGGGGTGGGAGATGTCCCGGCGGTGGAGCTTCCCCCTCAGCCTGGGGCACGTCCTGGCCCACCACCACTCGGCGGACCTGCGGCCGGACCGGGAGCCGCTCACCTACATTGTGGCGCAGGCCAACAAGCTCTGCCACGACTACGGCTGGTCCTCGGACATCGACCCCAGCGGCCTCACCGCCCAGGACGAGGGCGGCGGGGACGACCCGTACCGGGCGCGGCTGCTGGAGCGCCTGGGCGGCGTGGAGCAGGTGCTGGAGCGCTCCCGGGCGTACCTGGAGGCGGTGTTCGGCATGGGGCACGCCTGGTACCGCCACCGGCGTCCTTCGGAGGCGGCGCACCTGTTGAACCGGCCGTGGTAGGGCCGCCGCGCGGGCGGCGGCGTCATGACCCGGAGGGAGCTTGACAGCGTCCGGAGCGCCGTTAGTATCTTGGAGCCGTCAGGGGGCGCCGCCCAGAGGCGCCGCGCCTCCCAGCAGGGGCGAGCAGCAAGGAGGCCGGAGATGCCTCGACTTGAGGAGGAGATCCGCAGCCTGAAGCGGCACATCCAGGAGTACGACGGCCGGAACGTGGCCACGGCGGCCTTCGCGCGCCACGTGGACGGGCTCATCGAGCGGTTCTACGACGACATCGGTGAGATCCTGGACGTCCGGCTCAAGGAGCTGTTCGACCTCTTCGTCATCAAGGTGCTGTACGTGGAGCGGGGAGGGCGGGACGCCGCGGTCCTGGACTACCTGGGCAGCCTCCTGACCCGCTACCTCTTCACCAACGAGCTGTTCCCCGTGGTCCAGGGCGGGCGGCGGCTGCCGCTGTACCTCTCCGATATCATCCGGGAGACGGAGCACCCCAGCGGACGCTTCCAGAACCTCTTTGAGGCGTACCGGAAGTACGCGGACAACGCCCTCTTCATCACCGGCGTCTTCCCGCAGAGCCTGCGACGGCGGCGCTCCCGGGGCGGCCGCTACGGCTGGACGGCGCCGCTGGCCGGCCCCAGCTACTTCATCAGCTCCGGCAAGCAGTTCTACCGGCTGGCCGCCGGGCACGAGCTGGCGGAGTTCACCCAGCAGCGGGAGACCCTCTACCGCCTCTCCAGCTACTTCGAGGTCTACATGGACGCGCTGAACGAGATCAGCGCCCGCTACATCATGGGGTTCGACATGAACCTCATCGCCAACAAGCTGCTGGACGCGGTGAACCGCTACCGGGAGACCCGGGACGAACGGCACCTGGAGTCCGCCCGGAAGTACGCCGCTATCCTGAAGGTGGACACCGCCCGGTTCCCCAGCCTGGAGGGCCGCCTCCGGCCCGTGGCGGTGCCCCGGCCGCCGGCCCTGGACGGCCCGCCGGGGCCGTGACGGTGCATTCCAGCGCAGCGATGAGATCGTGGGCGTCCGGGTGAGGAACCACGCAGGCTCAGGCTCGTAGGCCGCTTTCCTTCCCCATCTTTTCCTCTCCGCGGCTCCTGAACCCCCTTGCGCGGCCCGCGCTCCATGGCTAAATATATCGTTAGCACTCGCACGGTCCGAGTGCTAATCCATGCGGCGAAGGTGGGAGACATGGCGAAGCAGCTGCTCTTCGAGGAGGAGGCGCGGCACGCCCTCATGCGGGGCATTGACGCCCTGGCGGACGCCGTCAAGATCACCCTCGGCCCCAAGGGCCGCAACGTGGTCCTGGACAAGAAGTTCGGGGCACCGACCATCACCAACGATGGCGTCACCATCGCCAAGGACGTAGAGCTGGAGGACCCCTTCGAGAACATCGGCGCCCAGCTGGCCAAGGAGGTGGCCTCCAAGACCAACGACGTGGCGGGTGACGGCACCACCACCGCCACCGTCCTGGCCCAGGCCATCGTCCGCGAGGGCCTGAAGAACGTGGCCGCCGGCGCCAACCCCATGATCCTCAAGCGGGGTCTGGAGAAGGGCGCCCAGCTCATCTCCGACACCCTGCGGAAGAACGCCACCCCGGTGACCACCCGGGACCAGATGGCCCAGGTGGCCGGCATCTCCGCCGCCGACCCCGAGATCGGCGAGCTCATCGGCGAGGTCATGGAGAAGGTCGGCAAGGACGGGGTCATCACCGTGGAGGAGGGCAAGGGCCTCCGCACGGAGACGGAGTACGTGGAGGGCATGAGCTTCGATAGGGGCTACATCTCCCCGTACTTCGTCACCAACCCGGAGCGGATGGAGGCGGTCATCGAGGACCCCTACATCCTCATCACCGATAAGAAGATCTCCGCGGTCAACGACATCCTGCCGCTGCTGGAGAAGCTGCTCCAGGTCAGCAAGAACCTGGTCATCATCGCCGACGACGTGGACGGCGAGGCGCTGGCCACCCTGGCCGTGAACAAGCTGCGCGGCACCCTGAACGTGCTGGCGGTGAAGGCGCCCGGCTTCGGCGACCGGCGGAAGGACAACCTGGGCGACATCGCCGTGCTGACGGGCGGCCAGGTCATCAGCGACGAGCTGGGTCGCAAGCTGGAGACGGCGGACATCAGCGACTTGGGCCGCGCCCGCCGGGTGGTGGCCACCAAGGAGGAGACCACCATCATCGAGGGCAAGGGCGACCCGGAGGCCATCAAGGCCCGCATTGCCCAGGTGCGCACCATCATGGAGGAGGCCAAGTCTGACTGGGACCGCGAGAAGGCCCAGGAGCGGCTGGGGAAGCTGGCCGGCAGCGTGGCCGTCATCAAGGTGGGCGCCGCCACTGAGGTGGAGATGAAGGAGAAGAAGCACCGGGTGGAGGATGCCATCCAGGCCACCAAGGCGGCCGTGGAGGAGGGCATTGTCCCCGGCGGCGGCGTGGCCTTCATCAACACCCTCTCCGCCCTGGACGGGCTGAAGCTGGAGGGTGACGAGGCCACCGGCGTGGCCATCCTCCGGCGGGCCCTGGAGGAGCCCCTGCGCCGCATCGCCATCAACGCCGGCCAGGACGGCTCCGTGGTGGTGCAGGAGGTGAAGCGACTGCCCCAGGGTCAGGGCTACGACGCCCTCCGCAACGAGTACGGCGACATGCTCCAGAAGGGCATCATTGACCCGGTCAAGGTGACCCGCTCCGCCCTGGAGAACGCCGTCTCCATTGCCTCCATGGTGCTCACCACCAACTGCCTGGTGACGGACATCCCGGAGAAGAAGGAGGCGGGCGCCGCGGCCAACACCCCGCCCATGTACTGACGCCCTCTCACGGGCCGCCCGGCCGCCCCGCCTCCCGGCGGGAGCGGCCGGCGCCCGTGTGGCCCGACCGTCCGGGAACCCGAACAGGGGGTGACGACCCACGTGTACACGGAG
>DATCLE010000056.1:0-9981 GCA_036564075.1 Dehalococcoidia bacterium | reverse complement strand
CCCGCAGCTCGAACCCCGCCTCGGCCGTCACCCGCGCCAGCTCGTCGATCTTGGGCCAGGGGCGCTCCGGGTTGATGTGGTCCTTGGTGAGGGGCGAGACACCGCCCCAGTCGTTGAGCCCGGCGAAGAGGTACTGCTGGTACGCGTCCGGCGTCAGGTTGGGCGGCGCCTGGACGTTCATCTCCGGGCTCAGCAGCAGCCGCGCCGTGGCGATGGTGCGGGCCATCTCCAGCGCGGACGGCTCCGGCCAGTGCCGCATGGGGATGTCCGGCTTGACGCGGAAGTTCTGGATGATGACCTCCTGGATGTGGCCGTAGCGGTCGTGCAGGTCGCGGATGGCCAGGAGCGAGTCCACCCGCTCCTCCGGCGTCTCGCCGATGCCGATGAGGATGCCGGTGGTGAACGCCACGCCCTGTTCACCGGCGTAGGCCATGGTGGCCAGCCGCTCCGCCGGCGCCTTGCCGGGGCAGGCCCAGTGGGCCCCGCCCTTCTCCAGGAGCCGCGTGCTCACGCTCTCCAGCATGATCCCCATGCTCACGGAGACCTCCCGCAGCATGGCTACCTCCTCCCGGGTGAGCACGCCGGGGTTCAGGTGGGGCAGGAGGCCCGTCTCCCGGTAGACCAGGTCCGCCATGTCCCGGAGGTAGACGTTGGTGGCGTCGTAGCCCAGGCGGGCCAAGTCCCGCCGGGCGCGGGCGTACCGCTCCTCCGGCTTCTCCCCCAGGCTGAACAGCGCCTCCTTGCAGCCCAGCGCCGCGCCCGCCTGCGCCACCGCCAGCACCTCGTCCGGCGTCATGGTGTGCGCCTCGGCGTGGCCCGGCGGCTTGGCGAAGGTGCAGTAACCGCACTTCTGGCGGCACATGGTGGTGAGGGGGATGAAGACCTTGCGGGAGTAGGAGACGGTGCGCCCCTTGCCGCGGTCCCGCAGCGTGCTGGCGGCCTGGAGCACCGCCACCAGCTCCGTGCCCGTGGCCCGGATGAGCGGGTACGCCTCCGCCGCCTCGAGCCGCTCGCCCGAGAGCGCCTTCGCCAGGACCTCGCCGATGGGGGGGGCCGGACGCTCCGGCGCGTAGACCACGTGACCACTCCGGGGATCCATTGGGAAACCGGCTTCTACTCTATCCCTGCCCGCCGTACCGTGTCAACGAGGACGGCTTGCGGCGCCGCCGGCCGGCGCGTAGAGTGGGAGGGACGCCGCCGCCGGGGGGCCGCCGATGCCGTACGTCGTGACCAGCTTCGGGCTCCGCATCTCCTACGCTGACGAGGGCCCCCGCGACGGCCTGCCGCTGGTCCTCATCCACGGGCTCATGGGCACCCGCGCCGTCTGGGCGGACGTGGCCCCGGCCCTCACCGCGGCCGGCTACCGCGCCGTCTCCTACGACCTGCGCGGCCGCGGCGACTCCGGCGCACCGCCCACCGGCTACTCCCTGGCGGACCACGCCGCCGACCTCCTCGACCTCATGAACCACCTGGCGCTGGACTCGGCCGTCCTCTGCGGCCTCTCCCTGGGCGGCTCCGTAGCCCTGGAGATGGCGCTCACCCACCAGCGGCGGGTGGACGGCCTGGTCCTCATCGATTCGGCGCTGGCAGGCTTCCCCTACTCGGAGGAGTTCCTCGCCTGGACGCGGCGGCTGCGGCGGACGGTCCAGGAGCAGGGAGCGGCCGCCGGCGTGGAGCTGTGGGCGCACCAGCACCCGTTCTTCGCCCGGCTGCGGCAGGCCCCGGAGCGGTTCCAGCGGTACCTGGAGGGCGCCCGCACCTACCGGGCCAACGAGTTCCTCCACGCGGAGCCGCCGGACCCCCGGAACCACCTGGACCACCTGCGGGCCGTGCCGGTGCCGGCCCTGGTGCTGGCCGGCGAGGATGACGTGCCGGACTTCCTGGCCATCGCCGCCACGCTGGCCACCGGCATCCCGCAGGCGGAGCACCGGCTCATCCCGGACGCGGGCCACCTGCCGGTGCTGGAGCAGCCGCAGGCGGTGGTGGATGCCGTGCTGGACTGGCTGGGGCGCCAGTTCCCACCCGCGCCGCGCTGAGGCGGCGGACGGGCCGCCGGGAAGGAGGCACCGTGCCGGAGGTCCTGACCAACGGGATCCGCACCTACTACGAGGCGGAGGGCGGCGGGCCCGCCGTGGTGCTCATCCACGGCCACGCCGCGGACCTGCGCTTGTGGGACGGCCAGGTGCGCCCCCTGGTGGAGCACGGCTACCGCGCCATCCGGTACGACGTGCGCGGCCACGGCCGCTCCCAGGCGCCGGACTCCGGCTACGCCTGGCCCGTCTACGCCGCGGACCTGCGGGACCTGCTGGACGCCCTGGGCGAGGAGCGGGCCCACCTGGTGGGCCTCTCCATGGGCGGCGGCATCGCCCTCCAGTTCGCCCTGGACCAGCCGGACCGCACGGCCTCCCTAGTCCTCATCGACTCGACGCTGCCCGGCTACTCCTACTCGGAGGAGATGTCCGGGAGCGTCCTGGCGCTCTACGAGGCCGTGCGCCGCCAGGGGCCGCACCCCACCTTCGAGCGCCTCTGGCTGGAGCACCCCATGTTCCACACCCTCCGCCGCTTCCCGGACCGGCTGGCCCTGCTGGAGACCATGGCGCGCGCCTACTCCGCCAAGGAGTACCTCGTTGACGCGGAGCCGCCTGAGGGGCCGCAGATTGCGGACCGGCTGCACGAGATCCGCGCCCCGGCCCTGGTCATGGTGGGGGAGCTGGACCTCCCGGACTTCCAGGCCACCGCCCTCATCCTGGCGGAGAACCTGCCCCACGCCCGGCACCTGGTCATCGCCGACGCCGGCCACGTGGCCAGCCTGGAGCAGCCGGACCAGGTGAACACCGCCCTCCTGGACTTCCTGCACAACGTTATGACAGGCCTCATCGACCCAAGGCGGTAGCGCCCCGCTCGACCGGCCCGCCCGGCGCCCGGTACAATGGCGGGGAGCGGGTGTCCGGGGCACCGCCGCGCGGCGGCGCGGACGCGGGACCGCCCCGGAGGGAGGCGCCGCCGGCCATGGGACGGATCGTGCCCGCCCAGACGTTCCAGCGTTCCCGCCGCCTCGACCGTCGAGGCGGGGCGGTGCTCCCTGTCCTCACCTCGCCCCTGGCACGGCGGGCTGTGCTGGCGCTGGCGCTCCTCATGCTGCTGCGGGCGGCGCTGCCCGCCGTCACCTGCGCGGCCCACCCGGCCACGGCCGTGGCCAGCCACCACACCCCGGCCGACCTGCTGGGCCTTGCCCACGACCACCAAGGGGACCACGCAACCCACCATCACGGGGCCGGCACCGACCACCACCACGGCGCCGGCCACTGCGAGATCACCAGCGACGACGGGTTCAACCCCGCCGTGCTGGTCCAGCCGGACCTCTTCCTGCTGGCGGCCGGCATCCTCCTGACGTGGCCGGCCTTCACCGTGGCGCTGGCGGCGGCCCGCGTCCTGCGGCCGGCCTCGGTGCCGCTGGCGGTCCTCCCCAGGCCTCCATCCGCCGTCTGACCCTTCCGGCTCATCGGAACCATCCACCAACGACGGCAAGGAGGAGGCACCTACGTGCGTCGTACGGTTCTGCTGCTGACCGCCGCCCTGGCGCTGGGCGCGGCGACCCTGGCCGCCTGCTCCGGCGGCGACGGCGACGACCGGCTGGCGGCCCTGGAAGAGCGGGTGGCCGCGGTGGAGGACCAGGCGGGCCGCGCCGGCCTGGTGGCCACCATGTACCTGCTGGACAACGCCGGCTTCCATGCCATGGACGAGACCATCAACAACGAGGGACGCATCGACGCCCGCTACGAGGGGACGGTGGAGCGGGCCCGGGCCGCCGTGCTGGCCACCCGCTGGCCGGAGGAGCTGCGGCCCACCGCCGACGAGCTGCTCCAGGCCATGGACGAGCTGCTGCCCGCCCTGCGCGCCAACGACCCGGCGGCGGCCGGCCCGGCGGCCAAGCGCGTCCACGACGTGGAGCACGAGCTGGCCCACGACGCCTGGGCGCTCCTGGCGGGCGAGGGCCCGGAAGCGGAGGGGGACGGTGGTGGTCACTAGGACGGTCCGCGCCGCCACGGCGGGCGCCGTCGCGCTGGCGTTGCTGCTGGTGGCGGCGGGGCCCGCCGCCCCCGGCGCCCGCGCCCACGCGGAGTACCAGCGGTCGGAGCCGCCTGCGGGCGGTGTGGTACGGGAGGCGCCCGGCCGCGTGGACGTCTGGTTCACGCAAGAGCTGTTCCGGCAGGCCGGCGCCAACGCCATCGAGGTGACGGGCCCCGACGGGACGCGCGCCGACACCGGCGACGTGGTCCTGGACGACGCCGACCGCCACCACCTCTCGGTGGGCCTGCGGCCGGGGCTGCCGCCGGGCGTCTACACGGTGACGTGGCGGAACCTCTCGGCGGAGGACGGCGACCCGCACGCCGGCTCCTTCACCTTCACGGTGGACCCCGCCGCCGCGCCCACGCCGTCGCCGGGCCAGGCCGCGCCGCCCCAGGGAGCGGCCGACGGGGGCGGCGGCGGGGAGGCCGCCCGCGCGGGAGACGGGGGCAGCGGGTGGCTCCTGCCGGCGGCCCTGGGCGGCGCCGTGGTGGCCGTGGCCGCCGGGCTGGCGGCGCTCCTGCTGCGGATCCGGCGGGCAGCGGAGGAGTGACCATGCTGCGGCGAAGCACCGGCCTGCGGGCGGCGGCCGTGGCCGCGGCCGCCCTCCTGGCGCTGGCCCTGGCGGGCACGGCGTGGGGCCACGCCGTCCTGGTCCGCTCGGACCCCGCGCAAGGGGCGCGGCTGGCGGCGCCGCCGCGGCAGATCACCCTCTGGTTCACGGAGCCGCTGGAGCGCTCCTTCAGCACGGCGGAGCTCTACGCGCCGGACGGCTCCCGCGTGGACGGCGTGACCGTCCGCTTCCCGGACGGGGACCCCGCCGCCATGACGCTGGAGGTGGGGGTGCTGTCCCCCGGCGTCTACACGGTGGCCTGGCAGACCCTCTCCCGCGTGGACGGCCACGAGTGGCGCGGGAACTTCACCTTCACGGTGCTGAACCCGGACGGCACGGAGCCCGCCGGCGGCGCCGCCCCGCTGGACCTGGGCTCCGGCGGCACGGAGCTGCCCTCCTGGGGCGCCGTGCTGGCCCGCTGGCTCTCCCTGGGCGGCGCCGTGCTCCTGGCGGGAAGCCTCGCCTTCGCGGTGCTGGTGGCGCTGCCCGCCGCCGCGCCCCTGGCCGCCGAACCCGCCCGGCGGGCGCGTGCCGCGCTGGCCGTGCGCACGGCGGAACTGGGCCTGCTGGCGGTGGCCGCCGCCTGGGTGGGCGGCGCCGTCCAGGCGCTCCTGGATCTGGACCGGCTGGGCGGTCTGGAGGTGGCCGGCCGGTACTTGATGGAGACGCGCCCCGGCCTGCTGTGGCTGCTGCGCCAGGGCCTGCTGCTGGCGGCGGTCCTGCCGCTGGCCCTGGCATGGTCGGCGCGGGCGCGCCCGGCGGCGCTGCGGCGGTGGCTGCTGGCCGGACTGGCGGTCGCGGGTGGCGTCCTCCTCACCTTCTCGCTCCTGGGCCACCCGGCCGCGGGGGCGGGGCGCGCCTGGACCGTGGCTACCGACTTCATCCACCTGGCAGCGGCGGCCCTCTGGCTGGGCGGGCTGGCCGCCCTGGCGCGCTACCTGCCGTGGGCGCTGCGCCATGCCCCGCGGGAGGGACGCGGCCGGGACAGCGACCTGCCGCTCCGCCTGGTGGGCCGCTTCTCCGGCCTGGCGGCCTTCGCCGTCTTCGTCCTGGCCGCTACGGGCGTCTTCGCTGCGCTGGTGCAGATCCCCTCCCTGGCGGACCTCACGGGCACCGCCTACGGCCGCGCCCTCCTGGTGAAGCTGGCGCTCCTGGCCCCCCTGCTGGCCGTCGCCGCGGCCAGCAACCGGCTGGCAGCCTGGCGCCGGCCCCTCCCCCTCTCCCGGCTGGTGCTGGTGGAGGCGGGCTTGGGGGCGGCCCTGGTGCTGGCCGTGGCGGTCCTGGTGCAGGCGCCGACGCCGCGCCCCCTGGGCACGGAGACGGCCGCACCCGCCGCGGCCCAGCCGGTGCAGCGCACGTGGGCCTCCGACGGGCTGACGGCGCACCTGCTGGCGAGCCCCGCCCAGACGGGGCCCAACACGGTGCAGGTCCACCTGGTCCGGGACGACGGCGGGCCCGTGGGCGAGGTGCAGCAGGTGCGGCTGCGCCTGACCCACCCGGAGCTGGGCCTGGCCACCTACGACATGCAGCCCTCCGGCGGCGACCTCTACACGGCTCAGGATGTCTTCCTCAGCCGCCCGGGTGCGTGGACGGCGGAGGTGGACGTGCGACGGACCGGCTTGGATGACGTGCGCGCCTCCTTCCCGCTGCCGGTGGCGCCCGCCCCCGCGGCGCCGGAGGGGGCCGCCGGGCTCTTCGCCAACCCGCTGCCGCGCTTCAACCCCGCCGCCGTGGCCGGCTGGGCGCTGGTGGTCGCCGGCGCGGCGGGGCTGGTCTGGCGCGGCCCGCTCCGCCGGTGGCTCCCGGCAGGGCACCGCTGGGTACCGGGCGGGGCCGCCGCGGTGGCGCTGGCGGGCGTGGTGCTGCTGGTGAGCGCGGGCCACACCCACCTGGCGGGCACCCGCGCCGCGCCGCCCCAGGACCCGGAGGCCGTGGCCCGCGGCCGGACGCTCTTCATGGAGAACTGCATGCGCTGCCACGGCGCCACCGGCAAGGGCGACGGCCCGGACGCCGCCGGCCTCCGCCCGCCGCCGGCGGACCTGACCTCCCACGTGCCGCTCCACAGTGACCAGGACCTCTTCACCTTCATCTCCAAGGGGATCCGGGGCACGGCCATGCCGCCCTTTGAGGGGACGCTAACGGAGCAGGAGCGGCGGGACATTGTGGCGTTCCTGCGGGACGAGTTTGGGGGGTGAGGCGTGCGCGTGCCCAGGGAGATCCGGCTGATGACGCTTCGGTTTGCTTTCATCGCCGCCCTGCTGGTGGCGCTGACCGCCGCCGGGTGCTCCGGCGGCGCCGACCGCCCCTCGGAGGAGGAGTTCCGGCAGGCGTACCAGGACATGGGCCGCGTGGTGCAGGCCCTGGAGGCGGGCGACCTGAACGGCGCCTACGTGGAGTTCCAGCGCCCCCACGACTTCACCCACCGCATCGACCCGCCGCTGCGGGAGCGCGATCCGGACCTGGCCCAGCGCCTCTACGACGCCGTCCTGGTCATGGAGTCCTATGACAGCACGGACCAGGAGATCCTGGCCGCCGCCCGGGACGTGCGGCAGTACCTGCTCGAAGCGGCGCGGGCCTTCGGCTACGAGATCGCGGAGGCCCGCGCCACCGGCGGCTCCGTAAGGGACGCGCCGGATGCGGGCCGGGCCTCCGCCACGGTACAATAGAGGGAGACGCTGTGACGCGGGACGCCATCACCGGTGGACGAGAAGACGCTCCAGACGCTGGAATTCGATAAGGTCCTGAGCCGCCTGGCGGGCTACACCTCCTTCAGCGCCGGCCGCGAGCTGGCGCTGTCGCTGCGGCCCTCGACGGATCGGGCGGAGGTGGTGCGCCGCCAGCGCATGACGGCGGAGGCGCGGCGGCTGCTGCGCCTCAAGCCGGACTTCGGCCTGGGCGGCGCCCACGACGTGCGCCCGGCCGTCCACAAGGCGGCCCTGGGCGGCGTCTTGCTGCCCTCGGAGCTGCTGGAGGTGCACAGCACCCTCCGCAGCGCACGGAGCGTCCGCGGCAACCTCACCCGGCTGGCCGGGCCCCTGCCGCTCCTGGCGGAGCTGGCCAAGGGCATCGCGGACCTGCCGGCCGTCCTCTCCGCCATCGGCGGCGCTATCAGCCCGCGGGCGGAGGTGCTGGACGCCGCCAGCCCCGTGCTGGCGGAGCTCCGGCGCGAGATCAAGCTGGCGCACGACCGCCTCACGGCGCGGCTGGAGGCGCTGGTGGCCTCGCCCGCGGCGCGGGAGGCGCTCCAGGAGCCCATCGTCACCCTGCGGAACGGCCGCTACGTGGTCCCGGTGAAGGCGGAGGAGCGTGCCCGGCTGCGCGGCATCGTCCATGACGTCTCCGCCTCCGGCGCCACCGTCTTCGTGGAGCCGCTGGCGGTGGTGGACCTGGCCAACCGCTGGCGGGAGCTCCAGTTGGAGGAGGAGCGGGAGGTAGAGCGCGTCCTGCGCCGCCTCTCCGGCATGGTGGGCGAGCGCGCCGCGGAGATCGAGCGGACGGTGGAGCTCCTGGCGCAGGTGGACGTGGCGCTGGCGGCGGCCCGCTACGGCGAGGCCCTGGGCGCTGCGGACCTGCCGGACGCCTCCCAGGAGCAGGCGTGGATCGTGGAAGCGCCGGCGGAGCTGCGCATCGTGGAGGGGCGGCACCCGCTCCTGCGGGGCCACGTGGTGCCCACCACCATCCGCGTGGGCGGCGGCTACACCGTCCTCCTCATCACCGGCCCCAACACCGGCGGCAAGACCGTGGCCCTCAAGACGGCGGGGCTCCTCTCCCTCATGGCCCAGGCCGGCCTGCCCGTGCCCGCGGAGGCCGGCACCCAGATCCCCGTCTTCTCCTCCGTCCACGCCGACATTGGGGACGAGCAGTCCATCGAGCAGTCGCTCTCCACCTTCTCATCCCACATGACCCACATCATCGAGATCCTGCGCTCCGCCACGCGCACCAGCCTGGTGTTGCTGGACGAGCTGGCGGCGGGCACGGACCCGGAGGAGGGCGCCGCCCTGGCGCGGGCCATCCTGACGGAGCTGCTGGAGCGCGGCTGCACTACCGTGGCCACCACCCACCACGGCGAGCTCAAGGTCTTCGCCCACGGCACGCCCGGCGTCATGAACGCCTCCGTGGAGTTCGACCCGGAGACGTTGGCCCCCACCTATCGCCTCACCATCGGGCTGCCGGGCCGCTCCAACGCCCTGGCCATCGCCCGGCGGCTGGGCATGCCGGAGCACGTGGTCCGGCGGGCGCGGGAGGCGGTGGCGCCGGAGCAGGCGGAGGTGGAGGACCTGCTGGCCCAGATCCAGCGGGAGCGGGACGAAGCGGCCGCGGCGCGCCGCACCGAGGAGCTGGCCCGTAGCGAGGCGGAGGCCATCCGCCAGGGCCTGGAGGCCCGCCTGGCCGACCTGGAGGCCCGGCGCGACGCCATCCTGGACGAGACACGCCGCCGGATGGAGCGCGAGCTGGCGGAGACCCGGGAACGGCTGGCGGAGGCCGCTCGGCGGCTGGAGCGCGCTGCCTCCGCGGAGGATCTGGCCGCCGCCGCCGGCGCCCTGGAGGCGGTGGAGCGGCAGGCGGGCAGGCTGCGGCGCCGCGCGGCGGAACGGCGGGCCCGGCGCCCGCGTGCCGGCGGCGTCCCCCTCTCGGCGGCGCAGCCGGGCGACCTGGTCTACGTGCACGGCGTCCCCCAGCCGGGCGAGGTGGTGGCCGGCCCGGACGAGCGCGGCGAGGTGGAGGTCCTCTTCGGCCTGCTGCGCACGCGGGTGAAGCCGGAGCAGGTGGAGCGGGTGCAGCGGCCCGCCGCGCCCGCACGGCCCGCCTCCGGCGGCGTGGTGCTGCCGCCCGCCCCGCAGGTGGGCATGGAGATCGAGGTGCGGGGCCAACGGGCGGAAGAGGCGCTGCCCCGCGTGGAGTCCTTCCTGGACGATGCCTACCGCTCCGGCCTGCCCTTCGTCCGCATCATCCACGGCAAGGGCACGGGGACGCTGCGTCGCGTGGTGCGGGACGCCCTGGCCCGCCACCCCCTGGTGCGCTCCTACGAGACGGCCGCCCGCGAGGAAGGCGGCGAGGGCGTCACCGTGGCCCACCTGGCGGTGGACTAGGCCGCCGCGCCCCCGTTCGTCATCCCCGCAAGGGCGAAGGGTCCGGGCCGCCGGACCGTCTCTTTACGCGAGATTTGATCGTGTGCTAGAGTTTCTCCCGCACGTGCGCTGCGCTCGTGCAGATCCCGCAGCACGGAGGAGGCACGCATGGCGGACGAGGTGGTCATTACCCCGCTGGAGAACGGGCCGTACCTGGTCAGGGGACGCGTG
>DATCLE010000055.1:0-5519 GCA_036564075.1 Dehalococcoidia bacterium | reverse complement strand
TGGATACCCCGCCGCCTGCCCACCTTGTACTCCACGGGGTACGGTCCCTCCGGCCGCAGCTCCACCACGTCCGCGCGGCCCCGCAGCCGGAGCCGGTCCGACCAGAGGGGGACGCCGCGCAGGACGCGGACGTCCCCCCGTTCGGTCTCCCCTCCCCGGTCCACCCGCTCGTGGGCCAGGCGGCCGCGGATGGTGAACTGGTTCTCGTCGAAGGTCTGCTCCACGTGGATGAGGGCGCACTGGCGCGGGCAGTAGCTGTAGTGCTCCAGCGCGCCGATGGGCACCTCCACGTCCTCTCCCACCAGGGCCAGGTCCTCCGGGTCCACGGTCACTCCACCAAGCGGGTCAGTGTGACGCCGGACGGGAGGCCTGCGTCATCGACGGTCACCTGGTAGTCGGCGAAGGACCGCGGCGCCTCCACCCCCGGCCGGAGGCGGACATCCACCCGGCGGAAGAGCCGGTGCGCCGGGGCGTTCCCCAGACTGCTCTCATGGGTGAAGACGTAGAGCCCCTGGCACGCCATGAGGCCGCGGGAGGAGGAGCGGTCCTGGTCCCACATGTTCGCCAGGGCCTGCCAGAAGAGCGCCAGGTCCTCCTCCGTCACGCCGGTCTGGGCCGCGAAGTGCGGATTGAAGAAGCCGTGGGCCCGGTACAGGCCGTAGGGTACCAGCGCCTTCCGGCCCATCTCCGTCTGCTTGCCGCCGGTCTTGCCGTCCTCCGCCACGACGACCTCCGCATCCTCCGGCCGGGTCACCGCTACCCGGGTGATGGACAGGTCCAGCGGCACGATGCGGTCGATGGAGCGGGCGAAGGTGATCTGGACCGGTCCCCGCACCTGGCCGCAGTTGACGCCGGTGGTCATGACGGCACCGAACATGCGGATATCGTAGAAGTTCTGGCACATCCAGGCGCGGGCCTGGTCCACGTCCTCCTTGCGCTGCTTGGCGCCGGTGGAGGTGAGGTTGAGCGCCTTGTAGGCGCGGTCGTGCAGGGTGTTGAGGGCGGGCCCGCCGCTGAGGACGTAGATCTTGAACCGGTCCTCCGTGCCATGGGCCAGGTGCACAAAGTCGCGCACCTTGCGCTTGACGGCCACGTCCGTGACCAGCCCGTGCATGGTCTCCGGGTCCACGCGCGGCAGGTTGCCGGCGTCCGGATCGCCGTTGGGGTTGCCGTCGGTGACGTCGAACAGCAGGACGAAGTCGTGACGCTTGCTGACGTCCAGGTGGGGTGCGGTTGCCATGTTACTCCTCCTCCGTAGACTCCAGGCCAGCCAGGCCTAGTTCCTCTTCGGGCTCCGCCGGGAGCCCGGCCCCTCTCCGTTCGGCGGCGGCGCGGGCCTGCGCGCGATGGTGGGCCCGCTGGTGGTAGTAGCCCAGGGCGAAGAGCCCCTGGTCCTCCAGCGTCAGCGTCCGGGGGAACCGGTCGACGCGGGCGAGGATCTCCTCCAGCCGCTGCTGGAGGGCGACGTAGGCCCCGCGACGGTCGCGCTCCAGCTTCGCCAGGTGGGGCTGGGCGCCCTTCAGCAGCCGGGGGAAGACCGAGACGGGCGCCGTGGACGCCGTGCCGTAGAACCGGTCCACAATGGTGGCGTTGATGCCGGGGATGGCGGCCCGCTGGGCCGCCTCCAGGACGGCCAGCAAGCGGCCGCAGTGGTACGCGGTGCTGGGGTGTTCGGGGTCGAGCCGGACCATATCGTCCTCCTTGGCGGTGGGATCGCTGCTGAGCAGGGCCAGCTTGATGAGGGCGGCGCGGGGCCGGGTGACGGCCTGCTCCACGCGGCAACGCTGCACGGCCTGGTGCAGGATGCCGGGCGGGAGCGGCGCGCCGGTGATGGCGGCGCGCAGGAGGGCACGGGGCGTAGTGGCCGGCGGGGTGGTGCCTTTCATGACGGTGGCCGCGGCCAGCGCGTAGAGCCCCAGCGGCGGCGCAATCTGGCCCGTGCCGTCCACGATGCGCTGGCGCTGGAACCAACGGGCCAGGCCCTCCTTGACGTTCCAGACGGTGGTATCGATCCAGTCCCGGACCACGGCGCGGCCCCCGCTGGCGGAGAGGGTGGCAGCGTAGAACCGGGTATCGTCCACGTGGGGCACGCGGCCTCCGCGGTAGACGGCGTCCAGGAGGGCCTGGACCTGCTCCGGCTTCGGATCATCCGTGTAGGTGAAGAAGTTGAACCCCACGTGCTCTCGGGTCCAGGCCACGTAGGCCGCACTGCCCAGGACGCGGTGGCTGGCCTCCCCGGACAACAGGTCGTTCAGGGCCTTGGTGAACCGCTCGCCACAGGCGGCGCAGGTGGGCGCCACCAGGGAGGCGGTGAGCCCGTAGGACTCGAAGGCCTCCGCGTTGGCGGAGATGATGGAGGTGCCGGCGGTCTGGCCGCCGGGGATGCCCTTGATCTTGCCCTGGAGGCGCTCCAACACCGGCCGCTCCTTGCCACAGACCAGGCACTGCATGACCTGGGCGCCGGCCCGCGCCGGGTCGTGCTCGTCGGCCCAGAAGGCCTGCACCGCGGGGAGGTCGATGGGCAGCACGCCGTCCACCGCGAAGGTGATGACGGCGCCGGGGTCGAAGTCAGCCGGAAGCTGGAGGTGCGCCAGCGGGGTGTTCTGAAGGAACTGCAGGACGGCGCGCACGGCCGGTTCGCCGGTCGCCGCCGCGCAGCGCTCCAGCAACGCCAGGAAGGCCGCGTGGCAGGCGGCGACGCGCTCCGGCTTCGCGCCGTCAGCGACGTAGCCCAAGACGTAGTCGGCCTTGTCCGCCAGGAGCAGGGGCTTGATGCCGGAGCTTCGCACGACCTGCGGCACCAGCCGCCGCGTGCCGCGGCGGGTGCGGGGGTTGGCCGGATCCGCGGTGTCCACCGGCCGCGGGCTGAGGAGGCGTCCCTCCCTGTCCAGCTCGATGACGTACCGTACAGGCCCCTCGCTGTAAAGGGGCGGCGGGAGGTGCAAGCGGTCCGAGAACTCGACGAGACGTTGGAGGAGCATGGCGGGACCTCCTGCTAGGCATGCTGGAGCGCCGGGACGTAGAGGACGCCCTGCTCCAGCCGGGCCGGGAAGAAGCGCGGCGTGCCCCGGCCGGAGCCGTCCGCCGCGTAGTCCAGGTCCAGCAGCATGGGGCCCAGGTCCTCCGTCCGGTCAATGGGCCGCTCCTGGGGGTCTGGCTCGCCGAAGTCCGCAGCGAACTCGCGGCAGCCCAGGTAGGGTTGGGCGAAGCAGCGACCCTCCCGCACCCGGCGGCGGAACTGGTCGCGGTACTTGGCGGGGTCCTCCGCGACGCCCGGCTTGACCTCCACCTGGGCACGGATGACGTAGGCCACGTCCCGGAGGGCCAGCGTGTGGCGCTGGGCGCGGTCGTCCGCCGCCACGTAGCCACCGCCGCGCTCCTGCCAGCCGCGGGCGGCGCGTTCGCTGGCGCGACTATTGACCTCGTTGCGGAGGATGGAGAAGTAGCGGATCTCGCGGAGGACCCAGATCTCCTCCACGCGCCAGGTGAACTCGGGCTTCCAGAAGATCGCCTCCAGGACGCCCCGAGCGGCCGAGGGGGTCATGACGGGGTAGGTGACGCGCTCCACCTTCATCTCGGGTCGGGTGAAGCAGGCGTACTCACCCCAGACGCGGACCGATAACGGCGGGTAGGAACTGGTCATCAGGTCCCTCCTTCCTGTGTACTGCCAAAACCTAAATCACCAACTGCTCCGGGTTTGAGACGATGAGGCCGCGAACCTTATCGTCATACCCGCCCAACCACTCGCCGACGCCGGGCATCACCCCCTCAATGAGCCCCTGCCGCCGGTAGCGGTCCGCCTCGCTCCGCCGCACCGCCACCACGTACGGCTGCAGCCGCCGCAGCACCTCCCGGGCGTCCGGCGCGCCGCCTCGCAGATGGTCCAGCCACGCCCGCACCTGGCGCCGCTCCGCCTCCGTGCCGTAGCCTGTCACCACCACGTGCTCCGTGTCGTCGTCGATCATCCGGAACAGGCGCGCCGTCTCCGGGTAGTTCAGCAGGGCCCGCTGGGCCTGGATGCGCTCCCGGTCTGTCTCCACACGCTGGAAGAGCCGCTGGAAGTACTCCTGGGAGACGGCGGGGTCGTGCAGGTCGCGCCCGTCCCGTCCCAGCACCACGCGGGCAACGTCGGCCCCGGTCTGGTAGGCGCCCTGGGGCAGCCTTCCCTCCGCCGCCTCGAAGACGACGACCCTGCCGCGGGCCAGGCGACCCTCCCGGTTACACCGCCCGGCGGCCTGGATCACCGCGTCCAGGGGCCCGAAGGCGCGGAACACCACCGGGAAGTCCAGATCCACACCGGCTTCCACGACCTGGGTCGAGATCAGGCGGCAGGGGGCGCCTTCCCTCAGGCGGCGTGCCACCTCAGCTAGGACGCGCCGTCGGTGGGCGCCGCAGAGGAGGGTGGAGAGGTGGAGGGCCTCGGGGTCGTCCAGGGCGTCCAGGAGGGCGAGGGCGTCCCGCTTCGTGTTGACCACTGCCAAGGCCTGGGGCTCACCCCGCAGGAGGTCCGCGACCTCAGCCCACGACAGCGGGCGATCGAACCGCCACTGGTACTCCACGCGCGCCAGGCTCCGGAAGAAGCGGGCGGGATCCGGGACGATCTCGGTTGCTTGGAGGTTCCGGAAGGCGGGGATCGCCTCGAAGGCGGGCTGCGTGGCGGTGGAGAGCACGGCCGTGACGCCGTAGTGGGCGGTCAACTCCCGGAGTGCGTCCAGGATGGGGTCCAGCAGGTAGGAAGGCAGCGCCTGAGCCTCGTCCAGGACGATGACGCTACGGGCCAGCCGGTGGAGCTTCCGGCAGCGGTCGGGCCGCGCGGCGAAGAGGCTCTCGAAGAGCTGGACGGTGGTGGTGACCACGATGGGTGTGTCCCAGTTCTCGGCGGCCAGGCGCGCCCATACCTCGCGCCGGCGGAAATCCTCACCGTGCGGATCCTCTGGCTCGGCGGCGCTGTGGTGCTCCAGCACGACCGGCGGGCCGCCGTCGGTCTCGAAGATCCGGCGGTACACGTCCGCCGTCTGCTCGGTGATGCTCATGAAGGGCACGGCCACGACGATCCGGCGGTGGCCGTGCCGGAGCGCGTGGCGCAGCGCGAACGCCATGGCTGCTCGAGTCTTCCCGCCGCCGGTGGGCGCCGTCAGCCGGAAGAGCCCCGGCGGCTGCTCAGCGGCCTCCAGGCAGGCCCGGTAGATGGCGTCCCGCGCCTGGATCACCGGCTCTTCCTGCCGGCCGGCCCGCCGCACCGCTGTCTCCAGCCTTGCCTGGTCTCGCTGGAACCGCTCCCACAGCTCTGCTACTGGTGCGGCCGTGCCCCGGGTCATCGCGTGCTCCGCGCGGAAGTGTACCTCGGTGTCCAGGTAGTCGGCGTCCACCAGCGCGGAGAAGAGGAGCCGGAGGAAGAGCTCCGCGGCGTGAGGACCGGTGGTAGCGTGCGGTGGGATCGGGAGCGGGTCCGCCGGCTCTAGGTGTACTTCCCACCGACGTTGTTGACAGATGAGGACCTCCCGAGGCGGTATGGGGTG
>DATCLE010000054.1:0-1981 GCA_036564075.1 Dehalococcoidia bacterium | reverse complement strand
GCCCCGCACGGCTCCAGCGCCACCGTCACGGTCCCGCCCGGCGCCCGGAGGGCCAGCCGGGCGTCCAGCCGCTCCCCGTCCGAGGAGAGGGTGAGGGCCCGGTCCACCAGGGCCGCGCCTGCCGCGCCCAGCCACCACGCCCGGGCGGGGCCGCGGGCCCGCCAGGCGGCCGCCAGGTTGGCGGCGGTGAGGAGGGTGAGCGGTCCGGTGGTGACAAAGGCCCAGAACCGGCGTCCAGTATCGTCCTGCCGGGCCGCGGCGGCGTCCCAGTGGCGGCCCGAGCCTTCCGACGTGGTGATCCAGCGGGGCAGGACGATGCGGTGCTCGTAGAGGCCGGCGCCCAAGGCGACGCCCAGGTTGATGATGAACAGCCACAGCAGCCCCTTGGGGACAGCCTCCGGCACGGCACCCTCCACCCCGCCCGCCCACCGGGCCGACGCCGCGGGGTTAGGTCCACCGTCTCCCGCGGGGGGAGCGGTACGCATCCTCCGGAGGGGGTATCCCCGGGCCGGGCAAGGGGACCTCCAAGCGGGCGCTAGGAGCCGGGGTCGCTGGGGCCGTCCAGGACGCTGAGGTCCAGCTCCGCCAGGAAGGCGCGGTACGCCTCCGGCACTCCGTCCGCCGCCGGGGGCGGCCCCCGGAACTCCCCCACGAAGATGGGGAGCCGCAGCCGGCAGGCCGCCAGCAGCGCCCCGCACGGCTCCAGCGCCACCGTCACGGTCCCGCCCGGCGCCCGGAGGGCCAGCCGAGCGTCCAGCCGCTCCCCGTCCGAGGAGAGGGTCAGGGACTCCGCCCGGGCGTCCAGCCCCGCCAGGACGGCCCGCAGCACGTCCAGCCCGTGGCCGTGGGGCTCCTCCACGCCGTGCAGCGCGGCCAGGATGGCCCGGCCCACGTCGGCGTGGACGCGCACCTGGAGGTAGCGGCCGCCCGCCCTATCGTGCAGGAGGACGCGGGCGTGCTCCGGGCAGCGGCAGGGCAGCACCCGCGTCAGCTCCACCGGCGTCACGGCGCCCCTCCCTCCACCGGGGCGGCCAGGGCGACGGAGCGGTGCCGCCGGTTGGCGCGCTGCACCGCCTCCAGGATCTCCATGGGCGCGCCCACCGCCCGGCCTGTGGCGCACACCGCTGCCACGTCCTTGGGCAGGCACTTCCCGCCGTAGCCCCGCTCCGGCGTGACCACGGTGTGGCTGGGGTTGATGCGGCCGTCCTGGAGCCACAGCTCCCGCACCGTCTCGTACTCCACGCCCACGGCGCGGCAGAGGTCGTAGAACTCGTTGCAGAAGGCCACCTTGAGGGCCAGGAAGGCGTTCTCCATGTACTTCACGCACTCCGCCACCCGCGGCGGGACGGCGAAGTACCGGGGCCGGGCACCGTAGACGCTCTCGAAGAGCGCCCGGACCTGGGAGACGGCCGGCTCGTAGCCGCCGAAGATGAAGAAGTCCCGGGCCTCCGGCCGCCGGTACGGGTGGTCCGGCGACTCGCCCGCGTACTCCGGGACGAAGACCAGCGGCTTCCCGTACGCCTCCAGCAGCCGGTCCGTGGTGCCGATGGCCACGGTGCTGTGGCAGACGATGGCCCGCCGGGGCGAAGCCGCCGCCACCAGCTCCTCCACGATGCGCACGTCGCACTCGCCCGTGGGCAGGGAGGGCGTGGGCACGCAGAGGATCACGAAGTCCGTCTCCCGCAGGTCCGCCGGGCTCCCCAGGCCCAGGGGCGGGTCGTACACGGCGATCTCGTGGCGCCCGCGGAAGGTCTCCTCCACGTAGCGGCCGATGCTACCGTAGCCTGCGATGGTCACGCGCATGTGCTTGCTCCTTGCTCCCGCGTTCCGTCCGCCATCGTGATCACCGCGGGGGCGTCCGTACCGTCAGCTCCGCCGGGATGCCCAGGCCGCGCAGCACCTCGTCCCGGTTGAGGGCGTCGTACACGCGGGAGACGGCGGCGTCCGGGAGGGGGGAGGAGGCCGGGCTCGTGTAGACGGC
>DATCLE010000053.1:0-5391 GCA_036564075.1 Dehalococcoidia bacterium | reverse complement strand
CCCCTGGTGGGCTTCGTCCCGGGGGAGGACGCCCGCATGCAGGGGACCATCGACGCGGTGGTGGCGCGGCTGGGACGGGACGGCCTGCTCTACCGCTACCGGCCGGAGGAGACGGGCGACGGCCTGCCGCCCGGTGAGGGCGCCTTCGGCATCTGCTCCTTCTGGCTGGTAGAGGCGCTGGCCCGGGCCGGCCGCCTGGAGGAGGCGCACCGGGTCTTCCAAGGGATGCTGGCCCGCGCCAACGACCTGGGCCTCTACGCCGAGGAGATCGACCCGGAGACGGGCGAGTTCCTGGGCAACTTCCCCCAGGCGTTCACCCACATCGGCCTGGTCAACGCGGCGCTGACGCTGCAAGAGGTGGAGGGCGGTCAGGCAAGCTGGTAGAAGGCGCCCAGCACCCCGCCGAACACCAGGTGCGCGGCGATGGTGACCCCCGGGGTCCGCCGACCGTAGTTCAGGGCCAGGAAGCCCGGCGGCTCCAGTTGCCGGGTGGGCTCCGGCCCCGCGAAGTCCGAGGCCATGCGGGGGTGGAGGCCGGGGAGGAGCGGCATGGCGACGATCAGCACGAACAGGGCGTGCACCAGGCCGATGCCGGCGCCCAGCCACCAGGTGGCCGCGTTCAGCGCCTCAAAGAACGCCATGTAGATGAAGGCGAAGAGCCAGCCGTTGACGAAGTGCATGAGAGAGCCCAGCACCTTGGCGTAGTCCCGGTTGGGGGTGACCATGGTCCCCAGCATGAAGGGGATGTCCATCCGGGTCAGCCCCACCGCCTCGCTGCCGCGCATGAGGGTGGTGAGCAGCACCGTACCGGCAAAGCCCCAGAGGAGCGCGCTCTCCCAGTTCACGTGGCACCTCCGGTCCCATCGCCTCCCGCTCCCTCCATGATAGCCCGCGGCGGCCGCCCCGCACCTGCCGGACCGCTGGCCCAGGGGGCGGTGCTGGAGGCCGCGCCGCGCTGGACGGGGCTCAGCGCCGGGCGGGGCCGCTGGCCTCCCTTGCGGCGGCCGGTATCATGGCGGCAGAGGGGTGGCGCAACCTTGCGCGCCGGGGCGGGGGTCCGGTATAATGTGTCTAGTGTCACTGGTGTACTCAACCTTGTGCACTGGCGCGTCCAGCGGCTTTTTTTTGCCCGGAGCGTCCACCACAACCCGCTGAGAGCGGCGGCACCTGGAGGCGAGCTTGAGCTTTACAGACAAGACCCTGGTATGTCGGGACTGCGGGAGCGAATTCATCTTCACGGCGGGGGAGCAGGAGTTCTACGCCGGGAAGGGGCTCCAGAACGAGCCCTCCCGGTGCCCCTCCTGTCGCTCCGCCCGGAAAGCGGCCCGCACCACGGCCTTCAGCCAGGAGGAGGAGACCGGTTACGTTCGCTACGGCGCGTTCGCCAGCTTCGGCGGCAAGACGCCGCGCCAGATGCACCCCGCCACCTGCGCGGAGTGCGGGGAGATGACGGAGGTCCCGTTCCTGCCCCGCGGCGACCGCCCGGTGTACTGTAGCGCCTGCTTCAGCAAGCTGCGCGGCCAGAAGGCGTAGGCCGGCCGCCACCACAACCGAAGAGCCAGGAGGGCCGGATCCGCTCCGGCCCTCCCTTGCATCCCTCCCCAGACGTCCCCGCCCCCTTGGCGCCGGCCCCCGCCGGTGCTACCATGCGGCATGTCCCGCGGGAGGGCCGTGCCGTGACCACGCCGGAAGCCATCACCCAACTGAGCCGGCTCATCGGCCGCCGGGAGGTCCAGGAGGTCCTGGGCCCGGAGCCGCACGCCACGCCGCTCCGGCCGGACCAGCTGGCCGCGCTGCGGGCGCTGGTGGACCGCCGGCTGGACCAGCTGGTGCGCGGCCTGGCGGAGGAGGCGGCGGCCAGCGACGACGTGACCTCCCGCGCCGCCGCGGAGGCGTACCTGGAGGAACGGCTGGCCTTCTTCGCCGGGCTGCTCACGGCGGAGCAGGCCGCCCGGGTGCGGGCGGCCTCCCGCGCCTACACGGGCCGCTGGGGCTGATGAGGGGGGAGCGCATGGGTGCGGAGATGGCCGTCCGGCGCGCCACGGCGGCAGACGCCGCGGAGCTGGGGCGCATGCAGCGCGCCTTCGTGGCCCACCATGAGGCGCTGGACCCGCACATGCGGTTCAACCGCGCCGTCACGGATAGCTTCCAGGAGACGGTGCCCGGCCTGCTGGCGGAGGGGCGCCACCTGCTCCTGGTGGCGGACCCCGGCACCGGCCGCCTGGCGGGCTTCCTCTGGGCCATGGTTCGGGAGAACCCGCCCATGCTGCTGCCGCCCGCCTACGGCTACATTGTCCAGACGTGGACGGAGGAGGCGGCCCGCCGCCGGGGCGTGGCCGCCCGCATGGTGGAGGAGGCCCGCGCCTGGTTCCGTCAGCAGGGCCTGGACGTGGTCAAGCTGCACGTCCTGCACCGAAACCCCGGCGGCCGCGCCTTCTGGCAGGCCCAGGGCTTCGACGAGTTCTTCCACGAGCTCTGGCACGACCTGGCCTGACGGTGTGCACGGCAACGGGGCGGGGCGCCGGCCGGCGCCCCGCCCCGCCGTCATGCCCGGCTCCGGGCCGCTCAGACCACGCCGAACGCGCTCAGCAGCGCCCCCAGGTCCAGCTCCGTCACCAGGCGGTCCTCCAGCTTGATGATGCCGTTCACGTAGCCGGCGCCCGTGCTCACCATGGCGGGCGGCGGCTCCACCGAGCGCTGGTCCACCCGCAGCACCTCCGTGACGCCGTCCACAATGAGGCCCAGGGTGGTCCCCTCCTGCTCCACCACCGTGATGCACCGGTCCGGGTGGTCCTCCGGGATCTGGCCCAGCGCCTTGCGCAGGTCCATGACGGGGATGATCCGGCCCCGGAGGTTCAGGATCCCCTCGATGCCGCTGGCGGCCGCGCCGGGCACCGGCGTGACCCGCTGCATCCGGATGATCTCCTGCACCGCCCCGATGGGGATCCCGTAGGACTCCTCTCCCACCTTGAGGATCACCAACTGGCGCTCCTCGCCGGCCTCCTGGGCCGGCTCCGACGCTGTCTGGACGGCCTGCGCCACCATCTCGGCACCCCCTCGCTACGCCGCGCGCTGCAGACGCACGGGCGCGGGCGCGGCTGCCGGCTGGGCGGGCGCAGCGGCCGCTGCACCGCGCTCCAGCCGGAACTGGGCCACCGCCTGCTGGAGGCTCTCCGCCAGCCGCGCCAGCTCCTCCGTGGAGGCCACCAGCTCCTCCACCTGCGACGACGTCTCCTCCGCGCTGGCGGAGACCTCCTCCGCCGCAGCGGAGTTCTCCTCGGAGACGGAGGCGATGCTGTCCACCGCCTGCGTCACCTGGCCGCTGGCCGCCGCCATGCGGGTGCTGGCCTCCCGGGTCTCCTCGGCCAGCCGGGCCACCTCGGCCGTCACCCGCGTCACCTCGCCGGCGTTGGCCGCCAGCTCCTCCGCCGCGCTGGCGATCTGCTGGATCTGGTCGTTGGTGGCGTCCACCGCCTCCAGGATGGTGGCCAGGGCCTGGCGGGCGTCGGCGGCCTGCTCGGACCGGGTCTCCACGTCCCGCACGCCGGTCTCCATGGCCGCCACGGCGGTCTCCGTCTCCTCCCGCACCCGCTGGATGAGGGCGGCGATCTCCTTGGTGGCCTCGCTGGAGCGCTCCGCCAGCTTGCGGACCTCCTCCGCCACTACCGCGAAGCCCTTGCCGGCCTCCCCGGCCCGCGCCGCCTCGATGGCCGCGTTCAGCGCCAGGAGGTTCGTCTGCTCCGCAATGTCGTCGATGACCGCCACAATCTGGCCGATCTCCTCGGACCGGGCGCCCAGGTCCCGCACGCGGGCGGCCGCCTGGTCCACGGCCTCCCGGACCTGCAGCATCCCTTCCACCACCTCTTCCACGGCCCGGCCGCCCTCCTGGGCCACGGCCGCCGTCCGGCCGGACGCCTCCGCGGCGGAGGCGGCGTTGCGGGAGACCTCCTCAATGGCCCGTTCCATCTCCCGGGTGGCATTGGACGCCTCCGTCACCGCCTCGCCCTGGCGGACCGCGCCCTGCATCACCTGCTCAATGGACCGCGCCAGGTCCTCCATGCTCTGGCTGGCGCTGGTGGCCGCCGTGGCCTGCTCCGCCGTGCCGGAAGCCATCTGGGAGATGGTCTCCGCAATCTGCTGGGACGCCTGCCCGGTCTGCTGCGACGCCGTGGCGATGTCTTCGCTGGCGCGGGCCACCTGGGTGGCGCCCTCCGCCACCTCGCCCACCAGCTTGCGCAGGTTCCGCACCATGCCGCTCAGGGCATTGCCCAGCACGTCCCGTTCGGACCGTGCCCGGACCTCCACGGTCAGGTCGCCCCCGGCCACGGCCTCCGCGGCCCGGGCCATCTCCGTGATGTAGGCCATCATGGTGCGGAAGCTCTCCGCCATCTCGCCCACTTCGTCCTGGGAAGTGACGTCCACCCGCTGGTCCAGGTCGCCCTCCGCCAGGCCGGCGGCCGCCCGCGCCACGGTGCGAACGCCGCGGCTGATGCTGCGGGCCATGAAGACGCCCGCCGCCACGCCCACCACCACCGCCACCAGGATCCCGGCGATGGTGAGGGTCCGGGCGGAGGACGCCACGCTCTCGGCGTGCTGGACGGACTCCTCCGCCTCCCGCGTGTTGAACTCATCCAGCGCGGCCAGGGCGTCTTCCACGGCGGTGAAGAGCTGCCGCCGCTCGCCCCGGAGCTCCGCCGTCGCCTCCGCGTCGCGGTCGGCGCGGCTCAGGGCCTCCACGTCCCGGCTCTGGGGCAGGTAGGAGGCCCACGCGTTGCGCAGGTCCTCCACCAGCGCCCGGCCCTCCTGGGAGCGGGTCATCCCCTCGTAGGTGTCCAGCTCCGTCTGGATGGCGTTCTCCAGGTCCCGCAGCCGCTGCTCGTACGTGGCCCGGTCCTCCGCGGTATCGCTGAGGATGTGCTGGAAGAGCTGCCTGCGGTGGGTATTCACGTCCGCCTTGAGGTTGCCCAGTTGCTGGGCCTTGGGGAGCCGGTCAGTGCCCAAGTCGCTCGCCTGGTCCGAGACAGCAGAAAGCCGGGTCAGGGCAAAGATGCCCAGCCCGGCGGTGATCACCGCCACCAGCAGGAACCCTGCCAGCAGCTTCATCATCAGGTTCAGCCGGATACCCGCGCCGCCCATGTCACCAAAACCCCCTTTCAGCGGTGTTCCAGGCTACGCTGTAGTATCGGAGCCGGGCCGCCGGCTGAGGAATTGGGGAGAGCCCGTAGCCGCCGCTCCGGGAGGCCCGAATCCGGGGCGGGGGCACCTCGAAACGGCGGTGCGGCGGGAGCGGCGCGGCCCGCGGGCTCTACGCTCGTTGGTGTGGATTCGGTTGAGGAGACTACGCAGATCGAAGGCACCTGCCGGTCCTGGTAGCCTTGGGGTGAACAAAAC
>DATCLE010000052.1:0-1896 GCA_036564075.1 Dehalococcoidia bacterium | reverse complement strand
GGCCCCGGACGAGGCGGCGGCACGGGCGTACGCGGCGCGGCTGCGGGAGCGCGGCGTGGAGGCGGTGGCGGTCCGCACGTTGACGGCGGCGGAGGCGGCCCGCGTGGAGGCGGAGGACTGAGGTGGAGGGCGTGCGCGCCGTCTTCGCGGGGTTCGCCGCGGGCTACGTCATGGGGCTGGCGTCCCTGGCGGTGGCCGCGCTGTACCTCATCCGCCTGCGGCAGCACCCGTGGGTGAAGCGGGCGTTCCCGCCGGAGACCAGCCCGCTGCTGCTGCTGGTCCCCCTCTCCGTCCTCTTCTTCCTGACCTGGACCCTCCTGGGCCTGCTGCTGGGTGCCCTCTTCCACCTGCTGGAGAGCAGCGCCCCGGCGGGCGGCCTGGCCAGCCCCAACCGGGCCTACACCGGCATCCTCATCCTCCTCACGGCGGCGGCCCTGGTGCCCCTGCTGCCGCTCCTGCGGGGCTACCGGCTGCCCCTCCTGGCGGTGGCCGCGGCCTTCGTGGCCATCTTCGGCTACGGGCTGCCGTACCTGGCGGCCTGAGGCGGCAGGGCCGCCCGGCCGCCGCGTGCGGCCGGACCGCCGGCCTGCTATACTGGACCGTGACGTGTACCCCTATCGAGCCCTGCGCGGCGAGGGCTATCGCCGCCTTGCACGGCCATCCCGGACCTCACCGGCGCCAGCGCGCCGCCGGCCGCCACGGCCCGGCGGAACGGCCGCCCCAGCGGCGGCGTTTCCCGGCCCCGCGGCGGTCCGTCACCTCCGGGCGGCCGGCTCCCCAGCCCGACCCCTCTCCGGCCGGCGAAGGAACGCCCCCGCGGGCGCCCTTCCCTGGAAGGGTCCGTCCGTGCGGGGCCGTGCCGTGCGCCGTGCCTCCGCCGGGCGGCCGTGGGGGACACGATCCTTCCGCGGGCGCGGACCGGCCGGTCCCGTCCGCGCCCGGGGCGTGCCATGAACGGAACCATCGTCGACATGCACCTGCACACCACCAGGGGCGCCTCCGACAGCATGCTGACGCCGGAGCAGCTGGTGGAGGAGATGCGGCGGGTGGGCCTGCCGGGCGTGCACCTGAGTGAGCACGACCGGCTCTGGGAGCGGTACGAGCTGGATCGGTTCCGCCGTGACCACCCGGACCTCTTCTTCGCCAACGGGATGGAGGTCTCCACGGACCTGGGCCATATCCTGGTGCTGGGCCTCCAGGCCTACGTGCCGGGCATCCGGAAGGCGCGGGAGCTCCGCCGCATCTGCGACGAGACGGGCGCCGTGATGATCGTGGCGCACCCGTTCCGCCACTTCTTCGACCCCGTGACCTTCCGCCGCCGCGGGGAGGAGCCGCCGGAGCTGACGCCGGAGAACATGGCCCGGCTGCCGGTCTTCGAGCTGGTGGACGCCATCGAGGTGCTGAACGGCTGCAACACGCCGCGGGAGAACTACCTGGCGCTCCAGGTGGCGCGGCTGCTGGGCAAGCCGGGCACCGGCGGCAGCGACGCCCACTCTCAGTCCGGCATCGGCATCTACGCTACCCAGTTCGAGGAGCCGCTGGAGAGCCAGGAGCAGATGCTGGCGCTCCTGCGGGCGGGCCGCTTCCGGCCGGTCCATGGCCTGCGGGACGGCACGGTCATCCCCTTCGAAGAGGGCAGCCTGGACGCGGCCCGCGCCTAGCGAGGGCGGGCACGGGGCTTCACGGCCGTCCCCGGGGCCGTACGCGGGAGCGGGGGCGGCCCCCGCTGTCGCCGGCGGGCTGTGCCCCGCCCTGCGGGGTGCTACAATGCTCCTGGGCAGCCGCCATTCCCGCTCGGAGCACCCATGGACTACCCCTTCGCCGCCCTGGCGCTCACCGTCACCGGGCCGGACCCCGGCTCGGACCGCATCCTGGAGGTGGCCGCCGTCCGTCACG
>DATCLE010000051.1:0-5603 GCA_036564075.1 Dehalococcoidia bacterium | reverse complement strand
GTGGTGCTGTGCGAGCGCGGCGCCGTGGGCGGGGTGGACGTGCGGGGAGCCGCGCCGGGCACGCGGGAGACGGACCTGCTGCAGCCGGGCAACCTGGTGGACCAGGTACACGCGGTCCTGCTGACGGGCGGGAGCGCCTTCGGGCTGGACGCGGCGTCCGGGGTGATGCGGTACCTGGAAGAGCGGGGCGCCGGCTACCGCTTCGCGGGGGTTACGGTCCCCATTGTGACCGGGGCGGTGCTCATGGACCTGACGGTGGGCGACCCCACGGTGCGGCCGGATGCGGCGGCGGGCTACGCGGCCTGCTTGGCGGCAGGGGACGAGGTGGCGGAGGGCAGCGTGGGGGCCGGCACGGGGGCCACGGTGGCCAAGATGCTGGGGATGGACCACTGCCTGAAGGGGGGCGTGGGCACGGCCAGCGAGCGGACGGAGACGGGCATTGTGGTGGGCGCCCTGGCGGCGGTGAACGCGGCGGGGGACGTGGTGGAGCCGCGCACGGGGGCGGTCATCGCCGGGCCGCGGACGGAGCCGGGCCGCTTCACGGACACGTACGAGACCATCCGGCTGGGCCGGGAGTGGCTGCCGGAGGCGGTGGGCAGCACCACCCTGGTGGTGGTGGCCACCAACGCACGGCTGAGCAAGGAGCAGGCCAACCGGGTGGCCACCGTGGCGCACGACGGCATGGCGCGGGCGGTGCGGCCCGCCCACACCCAGGGCGATGGGGACGTCATCTTCGTGCTGGCCACCGGGGACGTGCCGGTGGACCGGTACGGCTACCGGGCCGTGGAGTCGCTGGCGGCGCGGACGGTGGAGCGGGCCATTGTGCGGGGGGTGTGGCGGGCCACCGGGCTGCACGGGATCCCGTCGGCGCGGGAGTGGCTGGCGGAGGCGCCGGGGCTGCCCATGGCGCTGGACGCGTAGGGGCCAGACCTCCGGGCGGCGTCAGGCCGGCCCCGCCGTCTCGCCGGGCCCGGCCACGGCCCGCTCCGGAAGGAGGACCACGGTCACGCAGCGGACGTTGCGCCGGCAGCCCCAGCCGTAGAGCAGCGCGCCGATCCGGAGGAAGACGCGGCCCGCCCAGACCGCCACTCGGCGGCGCTCCTCAGGGGGGACGCCGTGGCGCCGCCGGCGCCGCTCCCGCTCTTGCAACTCCAGCTCGCGGAGGTCGGCCAGCACCTCGTTCACGTACACGCGGTCCAGCATGGTGCGCTCCTTTCGTGCCGGGTGGGCGCCGGGGCGCCGGCTTCGCCCCAGTATAGATCATGTGTTCTACTTGTCAAGGCCTGCCCGCGACGTGGGGCTGCACCGCGGGAGATAACCTGCTATACTGTTGTTCGTGGTTAGAGTATGATGGGAGGCATTCTAACTGTCAAGAGCCGTATGGACAGTTAGGTCCAGCCTCCCGCGGGACGTGAGGCGGTCATGGACGGGGCTCAGGCGAACGGGTTCGACTTCGGCGCCGGCGCCCTCTGCCTCGACTTCGTGAACACGGTGGACTGGCGGCACGACGCCGCCCGGCGTCGCGACGGGCTGGGCAGCTACGGGGCGCTGGTGGAGTGGGGCCGGCAGGCGGGCCTCCTGCCGGACGGCCTGGTCCGGAGCCTGCGCCGGCGCGCGGCGGAGGAGGAGCAGGCCGCCGCGGCGGCGTTGGGGGAGGCCGTGGCGCTGCGGGACGCCGTCTACCGGATCTTCGCCGCCGTGATCCGCGGCGGGGAGCCGGCGGCGGCGGACCTGGCGCGCCTGAACCGAGCGCTGGACCGAGGCCTCCGGCACCTGCGGGTGGTGCCGGCCGCTGGCGGCTTCGCCTGGCGGTGGGAGCAGCCGGAGGGGGACCTGCTGCCCATGCTCTGGCCGGTGGCGCGGTCGGCGGCGGACCTGCTGGTCTCCGGCGACCTAGACCGCGTGCGGGAGTGCGACGGGGACCCCTGCGGCTGGCTCTTCCTGGACCGCAGCCGCAACCGCAGCCGCCGCTGGTGCGACATGAGCGGGTGCGGCAACCGCGCCAAGGCCCGGCGCCACTACCAGCGGCGGCGGGGTCGGGCGGAGGCCGGGGCGTGAGGCACACCGTTGACGTGTACGTGAGGGTGACTTGACACCCTCCTGCCGATACTGAATACTGGGGGCGCCGTTGACCCCCTCAGGGGCAGCGAGCCTGGACATGGCTGGAACGAACAACCGATAGGGTTTCGCCGGTAGCGCTCGCTTGGATCCGTTGCGACCGAGACGGCACCGCCGCAGGCAGCAGAGTCGGCAGGCACGTGCCCTTCCGGTCGGACCGGAGGGGCGCTTTTCTTGGGGGGCGGATGACGGAGACGGGGCGGTCGCGGGTGGGGTTCATCGGCGCCGGCACCGTGGGCCGGGCGCTGAGCGCCAGGCTGGCGGCGGCGGGCTGGCCGGTGGTGGCGGTCGCCAGCCGCTCCGCGGAGTCGGCCCGGGCGCTGGCGCGCTCGGTGCCCGGCTGCACGGCCTGTGCGGATGCGCAGGCCGTGGCGGACGCGGCGGACCTGGTCTTCATCACCACGCCGGACGGCGCCGTGCGGGAGGTGGCCGCGGCCGTGCGCTGGCGGGCGGGCCAGCGGGCCGTCCACACCAGCGGCGCCCTCTCCGTCCGGGAGCTGGAGCCGGCGCGGGAGCAGGGCGCGGAGGTGGGGAGCCTCCACCCGCTCCAGAGCTTCGCGGACGCGGAGGAGGCGGCCCGGTTGCTAACGGGCTCGTTCTTCGCGGTGGAGGGCAGCGGCGGCCTCCGGGAGGAGCTCATCCGGATGGCGGAGGCGCTGGGCGGCACGTGGGCCGTGCTGGAGCCGCACGAGAAGACGCTCTACCACGCGGCGGCGGTGCTGGCCAGCAACTACACCGTGGTGCTCATGGACCTGGCCGCCGGGCTGTGGGAGCGCTTCGGGGCCACGCGGGAGGAGGCGGTGGCGGCGCTGCTGCCCCTGCTGCGCGGCACGGCCCACAACCTGGGGCGCGTGGGGCTGCCGGCGGCGCTGACGGGCCCCGTGGCCCGGGGCGACGTGGAGACGGTGCGGCGGCACGTGGAGGCGCTGGGACGGACAGCGCCGGACGTCCTGAAGGTCTACGAGGCGCTGGGGCACGAGGCGATCCGCGTGGCCCGCGCGAAGGGCACCATCGACGAGCGGCAGGCGGCGGAGCTGCGCGGGGCGCTGGACCGGACGGCGCGGCAGCTCCGGCACATGGTGCGACTCTAGAAACCCGCAGCCACCCGCCGCCGGGGCGGGGGCCGACGAGGAGGTAGCAGCCTTGCGGAGGATGCTGAAGAGCAAGATCCACCGGGCCACGGTCACCCAGGCGGAGCTCCACTACGAGGGCAGCATCACCATCGACGCGGAGCTCATGGAGCAGGCGGACATCCTCCCCTACGAGGAGGTCCACGTGCTGGACGTGGACAACGGCGCGCGGCTGACCACGTATGCCATCGAGGGGCCGCGGGGGTCCGGCGTGATCTGTATGAACGGTGCGGCCGCCCGGCTGGTGCAGAAGGGCGACTGCGTCATCATCCTCACGTACACGGAGGTGACGGACGAGGAAGCAGCGCGGAACTGGCGGCCACGGCTGGTCTACGTGGACAGGGAGAACCGGATCACGCGCATTGGGCATGAGATTGAGCCGGCGCACGCCTGAGCACGGGGCGGCGCCAGGGAGGGAGCCATGCCACGGATCTCCGTTACCGAACTGAAGGCCATGAAGCGGCGCGGTGAGAAGTTCGCCATGATCACCGCGTACGACTACCCCACCGCCCGGCTGGCGGAGGCGGCCGGGGTGCCGGTCATCCTGGTGGGCGATAGCCTGGGCATGGTGGTGCTGGGCTACGACTCCACCATCCCCGTGACGCTGGAGGACATCATCCACCACACCAAGGCCGTGGTGCGCGGCACGGAGCGGGCCATGGTGGTGGCGGACATGCCCTTCATGAGCTACCAGACCAGCCCGGAGGACGCGCTGCGCAACGCGGGCCGGCTGCTGCAGGAGGCCGGGGCGACCGCTGTGAAGCTGGAGGGCGGCGTCCACATGGCCCCCACCGTGAAGCGGCTGGTGGAGGTGGGCATCCCCGTCATGGGGCACATCGGGCTGACGCCGCAGTCGGTGAACCAGCTCGGCGGCTACAAGGTGCAGGGGAAGACGCCCGCCGCCGCCGTGAAGGTGCTGAACGATGCCAAGGCGCTGGAGGAGGCGGGGGCCTTCGCCATCGTCCTGGAGACCATCCCCACGCCGCTGGCCAAGCTCATCACGGAGCGGGTGAAGGTGCCCACCATCGGCATTGGGGCGGGGCCCCACTGCGACGGGCAGGTGCAGGTCTTCCACGATATGCTGGGCCTCTACCCCGGCTACATCCCGAAGCACGCCAAGCAGTACGCCCAGCTTGCCCGGACCATTGAGGAGGCGGTGGGGCAGTACGTCCGGGAGGTCCGGGAGGGCGCCTTCCCCACGGCGGAGCAGAGCTTCCCCATGGACGAGTCGCTGCTGGCGGAACTGGCGCAGATGGCGCGGTAGCGCCGCAGGCGGCCATGCGCACCGTCACCAGCATCCAAGAGCTCCGTGAGGCACGACGGGCCCTGCCGGGGCCCGTCGGCTTCGTTCCCACCATGGGCTACCTGCACCAGGGCCATCTGGCGCTGGTCCGCCGGGCCCGGGCGGAGAACGCCTCCGTGGCCGTCAGCATCTTCGTGAACCCGACGCAGTTCGGCCCGACGGAGGACTTCGAGCGGTACCCGCGCGACCCCGAACGCGACGCGGCACTGCTGCGGGAGGCGGGGGTGGACCTGCTGTTCATGCCGCCGCCCGCGGAGATGTACCCGCCGGGGTACGATACGTGGGTGGACGTGGGCGGCGTCACGGCGCGGCTGGAGGGGGCGGAGCGGCCGGGCCACTTCCGCGGCGTGGCCACGGTGGTGACCAAGCTGTTCAACCTGGTACAGCCGGACCGGGCCTACTTCGGCCAGAAGGACGCGCAGCAACTGGTAGTCATCCAGAAGCTGACGCGGGACCTGAACCTGCCGGTGGAGATTGTGCCGTGCCCCACGGTGCGGGAGCCAGACGGGCTGGCCATGAGCAGCCGCAACGTCTACCTGACGCCGGAGGAGCGCCGGGAGGCGCTGGCCCTCTCCCGCGCGCTGCGTGAGGCGGAGCGGCTGTTTGCGGCGGGGGAGCGGGACGCCGGCGTGCTGCGGGACCGGGTGCGGGCGGTGATTGCGGAGGGGGCACCGCGGGGCCGCATCGACTACGTGAGCGTGGCGGACGCGGAGACGCTGGCGGAGCTGGAGTGGGTGGACCGGCGGGCGCTGGTATCGCTGGCGGTGCGGTTCCCCAGCGCCCGGCTCATCGATAACACCGTGCTGGAGCCGTGAGGGCGAAGCGGCGGCCTTCAGCGGCCCGCCGCGACGAGGGCGGCCAGCACCTGGGTTCGGACGTCCCCCAGGCTGCGGCCGGCACGCTGCTGCGACGGGCCTGACTCGGGGAAGGTATCCGGCAGGAGCCGGCCGTTCACCACCCGGGACCGCACTGGTTTCGCGATCAGCCGGCCGTCGTAGGGGCGCAGGAAGAACGGGTACTCCTCTGCGGGAGCCCCGCCAGATGCTTCGGCC
>DATCLE010000050.1:0-2358 GCA_036564075.1 Dehalococcoidia bacterium | reverse complement strand
CGCCTCCTCCGCCCCCACCCGCCGCGCGCTCCACAGGAGGTCCAGCGCCCGCGCCGGCCCCACCAGCCGCGGCAGCAGCCAGCTCTGCCCGTGCTCCGCCACCAGGCCCAGGGGCGCGAAGGCGGTGGTGAAGACGGCGCCCCCGGCGGCGAAGCGGAGGTCGCAGAAGAGGGCCAGGGAGAGGCCGTAGCCCGCGCAGGGGCCGTTCACCGCCGCCAGCACCGGCTTGCGGACCGTCAGCAGGTAGGCCAGGCCGCGCGCGAAGTCCTCCCCCATGGTCGGGTCGCCGGGGCTCGCGGCGGGCACGTCGGCGGCGGATTGCATGGCAGCGACGTCGCCCGCCGCCCCGATCTTGCGCAGCTCCGCCAGGTCCACCCCGGCGCAGAAGCCGCGCCCGGCCCCGGTGATGACGATGCCCACCACGCGGCCATCGGCCTCGGCCGCCGCCAGGGCGTGGCGCAGCTCCCGGATCATCCGGTCGGTCGTCGCGTTCAGCCGCTCCGGCCGGTTGAGGGTGATGACGGCCACCGGGTCGTCCACCTGGTACAGGATCTCTTGGTACTGGTACACGGCGTCCCTCCCCGCTCACTGCGTTGCCGGTGGGGGCCATGGTGGGGGACGGGGGCGCGGGGCGTCAAGGGTCCCGCCGTCAGACCAGCCGGAAGCGCACGCCGCAGAGGGTCACCACGTCGGCGTCCACCGGGCAGCCGCGGGCGCGGGCGGCGGCCAGCAGCCGCTCCCGGTCCGCAGCCTCCACGTCCAGGCCGCCCAGGCCTTCGCCGCGGCCGTCGACGACGGGGACGAAGCGGAGGACGGCGCCGTCCAGCGCGATCTGCGGGCGGCCCGCCGCGTCCGCCGTCACCGGCCGGTCCAGCACTTGGCCCCAGCGGCGGGCGAGGGCCGCGGGGTCCGGCGACTGGAGTTCCGCGGCCCGGAGCGCCCGGACCACGTCCGTGCGGCGGGCACGCTGCCAGTCCGGGCCGGCGGGCCACCACGGCCCGGCGGGGTCCTCGCCGCCGGCGTTCCAGCGGAGCTCCAGGATGGCGCCGGGCACGTCCTTGGGGTGGAGCTGGATGCCGTCGCTCTCCCCGGGCGGACCGCCCTCCCAGACCACGCGGACCCCCAGCTCTGCCACGCGGCGGCGGGCGGCGGCCACGTCGTCGCACTGGAGGATGACCATGTAGCCGCCGTCGCCGCCGCGGCGTTCCAGGTAGCGTCCGGCGGCGGTGCCCTCCCGGACGGGGGCCACCACCTCCAGGAAGTCGTTGCCCACGGGCAGCAGCACGTTCTCCAGGCCGAAGCGGCCCACGCCGGGGTCCCGGTGGCAGACCTCCAGCCCCAGGACCGCGGTGAGGTCCGCCTCCGCCGCCCGCAGGTCTCGCGCCACCAGGCAGATCTGTCGCATGCGCAGCATGGGTGGCCTCCCTCCCCGCTACCGGTACGCCGGTTGCGCGCCGGGATCGCGGCGCCCCGGCGCGGCGGCCGCCAGGTCGCCCGCCGCGCCCGCCGCCAGCGCCGCCACGTCCGAGGAGATGAGGATGAAGCGGAAGCCGTCGGCGGCGTGCTTGGCCGCCAGCGCTGCGTTGGCGTGGATGCCGGGGACCACGCCGTGCCGGCGGCAGGCCTCCACAATGCGGCGCTTGGCCTCCACGAACCGCTCGTCGTCGTGGTCGGGCCGCGGGGGCAAGCCCAGCGCCAGGCTGAGGTCCGACGGGCCGATGTAGGCGGCATCCACGCCGGGGACGCTCAGGATCTCGTCCAGGTTGGCCAGCGCCTCCGCCGTCTCGATCATCACGATGCAGAGCACCTCGTCGTCGGCGTGGCGGGCGTAGTCACGCCCGGCGTAGTAGGCGGCCCGCGTGGGCCCGAAGCTGCGGATGCCGCGGGGCGGGTAGCGGCAGGCGGCCGCGGCGGCCTCCGCCTCCGCCCGGCTGCTCACCATGGGGACGATGACGCCGTAGGCACCGGCGTCCAGGCTCTTCATGATGATGCCCGGCTCGTTCCAGGGCACGCGGACCAGGGGCACGGTCTCCGTGGCGGAGACGGCCTGGAGCATGGTCACGGAGGTCTGGTAGTCGATGACGCCGTGCTGGGTGTCCACGCAGATCCAGTCGAAGCCCTGGTGGGCCAGGACCTCGGCGGAGAAGGAGCTGGGGATGGAGAGCCAGCAGCCGTAGGCCACGCCGCCCTCCGCCCAGATCTGCCGGAGCCGGTTGGGTCGCATGACGTGCCTCCTGGGTGGCGTGCGCCGGGCCGGAGCGGCGGCACCGCCCTGCCGCCGCCGGAGGCGGTTCGCACCCGGCGGCCGCTCCGCACGGCGGCGGGACGGCGGCTGTGCGGCGCAGGGCAAGCCTACAC
>DATCLE010000049.1:0-11735 GCA_036564075.1 Dehalococcoidia bacterium | reverse complement strand
CGGTCGTTGCCGTACCAGGGCGCCGCCGCGGGCTCCGTCTCGGCGTTGCGCACCAGCACCGTCAGGCCGGGGCAGTCCGGCGCCGTGACACGGTAGCGGCCCTCGCTGGCGGGCTCCACCGTGAGCCGCTGGTGGCGGCGGCGGAGCCACCACTCCGCCACATCCCCCAGCGGGGCCACGTAGACCGGCGGGTCATAGGAGCGGGCGCGGGCCAGCACCGCCTCCAGCGCGGGGCCGCACATGGGCACCCGCTCATGGTGGAGGATGAGGGTGAAGTGCTCGCCCAGGCTGTAAGTGCGGTCCAGGATCCCCAGCCAGGCGGCCTCCCGCGCGGCGGGGCTGAGGGCCAGGCGGTCCACCATGGCCTCGTCGTCCGGCAGGGAGGCGGGCATGTCCAGCAGGCCGCCGTGGACCACGGCGGGCAGGCTGGGGTAGTCCGCCGCCCGGCGCGTGCCGTAGAGGCGGAGACCCTTCTGGTACGCGTCCCAGTCCGCCGGCTCCACGTGGTCCGGCGGGACCGTGTCCCAGGCCAGCGAGTAGTTGCTGCTGTACGTCAGGCCGAACTTCCGGGCCACCTGGAACGTCTCCACGTTCCAGCGCAGGTACGGGCAGCGGAAGCCCGCGGGCTGGAGAGAGACGCCCTGGAAGGCGCGCAGCGCCCGCTCCATGTGCTCCGTCTGAGCGGCCTCGTCCAGTTGCTGGTAGTCCGTGTGGACGTAGCCGTGGACGGCCAGCTCAGCCCCCTCCGCCAGGCGGCGGAAGGCGTCCGGGTACCGCTCCATGAGCACGGCCGTCACCGCCAGGGTAGGGCGGCAGCCGTAGCGGGCCGTCAGCTCCGTGAACTCTTCCAGACGGCGCTCCATGGTCCGCGGCGTCACCCCGAACCGCCCGGCGATGCGGGGCAGGCGGCGCATGGCGTTGCCCACGCCGCGGGACTCCAGCAGGTAGCGTGCGATGTTCATCCCCGTTGCTCCTTTCACGTCAGGACCGTCAGCGAACCGGCCCCGCCGGCCCGCGGTGCGTCCGGGCCCAGCCCCTCCAGCAGCCGCGGCAGCTCCGTAATGGACTGGATGATGTAGTCCGGCCGGCGGGCCTCCAGGAAGGCCCGGTCCCGCAGGCCGCTCAGTACCGCCACGGACCGCAGGCCCAGCTCCCGGGCGGCGGCCACGTCGGCCTCGGTATCGCCCACCACCAGGGCGCCGGGGCCGGGCAGGCCGTCCACGCGCCGGATCAGCGCCGCCTTGGACTCGTGCTCCGTGGGGGTCTGCGGCGTGGCCACCTGGGCGAAGAAGCCGCTGATGCCCAGGTGGTCCAACTGCGCAACCAGCGTCCGGCGGTTCCGCCGCAGGGTCACCAGCACCAGCCGGGCGCGGACCCCCAGCCGGGCCAGCGCGTCCCGAGCGCCGGGCAGCAGGCGGTCGTGCTGGAGGAAGGCGGCCGTCTCCACCTCCGCCAGCCAGCGGCGGCGGTACTCCCGGCGGGCTGCCGGGCCGGCGTCCAGGAGCACCGCCTCCAGGCCCAGCCCCCGGCGCTTCCGGCCCCAGTACGCCCGCTGGAGCGGCGAGCGCGCGCCCAGCCGCCCCACCAGGTGCGAGTGGAGCGCCCAGTAGCGGCCCCGCACGTCCAGCAGCGTGCCGTCCAGGTCCAGGTAGATGGTGCGTTCCTGCGGCTCCACGGGCTCCGTCCTCCTACCGCCCTTCCGGCACCGGCAGGGCCGCGGCCAGGCTGCGGAACTGCTGCTCAAAGCCGTCCACGGTGCGCACGTCCGTCAGCACCGGCTCCATGTCCATGCCGCGGATCCAGAGCAGCCCCTCCGGCAGGGGGTTCACCCGCACCGGCAGCGCCGGCAGCTCCTCGCCGAAGGCCAGCTTCACCACCAGGTACGGCATGTTCAGCCCCGCCATGGTGAAGAACAGGTGCGTGGTGAAGAAGCGGCCGATGTTGATCTCCGTGGGGTTGGGCACGCCGTCGGCGTCGTACGTCAGGTCCACGGAGAAGACCCCGTGGGGCTGCGGGTCCACCGCCAGGATGGCGCGCTGGGCGATCTCGTCCAGGGCCGGGTCGGCCACGGTGACGGCGGCGCCGGTGATGCCGGTGACGCCGGAGGGCGCCCGGTCCGCGAACTCCCAGTACAGCCGGCGGCGGCTCTGGGCCACCACCAGCTCGCCCCGGTTCCAGATGGACTGCCAGGTGACGGACTCCGGGCTCAGGTAGCGGGCGGCGGTGTAGGAGCCCCAGCCCTGGTTGAACTCCAGCCAGAGCCGCGCCTGCTCAAAGCCCCGCGCGTGCAGGGCGCCGCGGCCCGCCGCGCCCGTCACCGGCCGCAGCCACGGGTCGCCGTACGCCTCGAAGGCGGCGCGCAGGTCGTCCACGGTGGTGATGAGGCGGGTCTCCGGCACCCGGAGGCCGGCCGCCTGCCACGCCACGTAAGTCTGGAACTTGTCCTGGCAGCGCCGCACCGTCTCCGGCGCCGGCAGGAAGGTGCGGGCGCCCAGCTCATCCCGCCGCTCCGAGAGGACGGCCACCTCCGGGTCCGGCTGGGCGTAGACCATCTCCGCCCCCGTGGCCTGGATGAGCCGGCGCAGCACCGGGATGTACTGCTGGTCCGACGCCTTGGGCACCAGGTGCCGCTCGTCGGTGGCGGCGCGGGCCAGGGAGTACTTGCTGCAGTCCGCGCCGATGAGGTGGAACGGCTCCGGCGCCATGCGCAGGGAGCGGATGAAGTTGAGGGCGGGCGCCCCGCCGGCGCCGGTAACCAGGATGCGCTTCATGGGTCTCCTGCCTTTCTCTGGGTCTGCGGCCGGGCGCCGGTCAGCGAGCGGCCGCGGGGACGCGGCCCGGGCCGCCCGCCGCGGCGGGGACGGCGTAGGCCGGCTCATCGTCCACGAAGATGTAGCCGATGCCGCGCTTGGTCAGGATCAGGCGCGGGTGGGACGGGTCCTCCTCGATCTTCCGGCGGAGGGACCAGACGTAGAGCTTGACGTGGTCGCGGTCGTAGGTGTCCTCGTCGCCCCAGATGTGGGAGAGGATCTCGTCGTAGGTCACCACCCAGCCGCGGCGCTGGACCAGCAGGGCCAGCAGCTTGAACTCCGTGGGGCTCAGGTGGACCAGCTCGCCGTCCACCCACACGTCGTAGCGCCGCCAGTCGATGGTGAGCCGCTGGTTGCGGAAGATGAACAGGGGGCTGGGGCCCTCCCCGACGGCGTCCGGCGAGGTGACGGAGGCCAAGCGCCCCAGCAGCTCCTTGCGATCCAGCGGCTTGGCCAGGAAGCCGTCCACGCCCAGCTCCGCCGCGGCCTGGAACGAGCTCCGGTGCGCCCCCGCCGCCACAATGACGAAGGGCACCGTGCTCAGCTTCCGCATGCGGGCCGCCCAGGCCCAGCCGCTGGCCGCGTCCGCCTCCACGGTGTAGACCACCACGTCCGGGTGGAACTCCAGCAGGTAGGAGATGGCGCCCTCCGGGTCGTCCGCGGCGATGGTCAGGTAGCCGGCCTCCTCCAGCCACCGCACCGTCCGCTCCAGGTCCTCCCGCCGCGGGTCCACCACCAGCACCGTCTTCCTGTTGCTCATCTGCTACCACGCTCCTCGTTCTCGGTCCGCGCTCCGGGCGTCCTGCGGCGGCCGTCCTAGCGGTGCCGCTTCAGGATGGTGCTCAGCAGGCTCTCGTCGCTCTCGGCGGCCAGCTCGGCCAGGCCGATGCGCCGCAGGATCTGCCGCAGCACCCGGTCGAAGTCCGCCGCCAGCTCCTCCACCTCGGCGCGGCTCTCCACCGCCTCCTGGAGGGCCCGGGCGGCCTCCTCATGGGCCGCCTCCGCATCGCGGCGGGCCGCCTCGCGGAGCTCGTCCGCCTCCCGGCGGGCCTCCTCCAGCAGGCGGTCGCTCTCCCGGCGCGCGTCGGCCAGGATGGCGTCGGCCTCTTCGCGGCCCTTGCGGAGCAGCGCCTGCGACTCCTCGCCTGCCGTCTCCAGCACGCGCTCGGCGTGCTGCCGGGCCTGCTCCACCACGGCGGCCGCCTGCTGCTCCGCCGCCCGGAGCACGGCCCGTGCGCGGGCCGCCGCCTCCGCCTGGAGGCCGGTGGCCGCCCGGTAGGAGGCGTCCAGGAGGTCCCGCGCCTGGAGGTAGAGCGCCTCCAGCGCCGTGGTCTCCGCGGCGCCGCCCAGCAGCGCCTCCAGCGGGGCCGCCGCACCTGCCGGCTGCGGGCCCGGCGCCTTCGGGGCCCCCGGGGCCTCCAAGACCTCCGGTGCCGGCCTCTGCGGCGCCCCGGCGGCCGGCGGCTCCGCCTCCACCGGGTCCGGTTCAGCCGGGCCGGCGGCGGGCGCCGGCGCGGACGTGCCGCGGAGCCGGCGCAGCACCTCCACCAGCGGGTGCTCCATCGCCGGCTGGCCGCCCTCCGCGCCGGACTGGTCCTGCATCTGCTCCGTCATGACCGCATCCTCCCCGCGTCTCCGGGAGCAGGGCTCCCGTGGTGACGTCCCAACCGGCCGGCTTCCCCTCCTCTTCGCATCCTAGGCTTGTTCCGGTGCGCCGGCAGTTGGGAAACGGTTTGTGTACGCCTTAAGCCTGGTTAGAAAGTAGTCGATGCTTAGGGAGGAGGCATGGGTGCTGTCCCTAGACGTGCGTAGGGGGAAGGCCTAAACGTGGGGAACGTCCAAGTCCGGCGGCCGGCGGCGGCAGGGGGTGCGGCCGGTGCCGGGCAGGCGCCGCTGCCCATCCGGATCGCCATCGTGGAGGACGAGGACCTCTACCGCGATCTGCTGCGCGCCGCCCTGGAGGGCCAGGACCGGCTGGCGGTGGTGGGCGCCTTCCCCAGCGCGGAGGCGGCCCTGGAGGCATGGCCCGCCCTGGACGCGGCGGTGGCCGTGCTGGACATTGAACTGGGGGGCGGCATCAACGGCATCCAGCTAGCGGCTGCCCTGCGTCGGGAGCAGCCGGAGCTGGGCATTGTCTTCCTCTCCAACTACCTGGACATCGAGTACGCCCGGTCCCTCTCCCAGGAGATGGCCGCCGGCTGGTCGTACCTGCTGAAACGGTCCGTGCGGGACGTGCAGACGCTGGTGCGCGCCGTGGAGGGTGCGGCCTCCGGCCTGGTGGTCATTGACTCCGAGATCTTCAACGGGGTGCGGGAGCGGCCGGAGGGGCCGCTGTCCCAGCTCACGGAGCGGCAGCGGCAGATCCTGGACCTGGTGGCCAGCGGCTACACTAACGCCACCATCGCCCGGCGGCTGTACGTCTCCGAGAAGACGGTGGAGAACCAGCTCAACATGATCTACGGGCGGCTGGGTGTGGACCGGGAGGACCGGTCCATCCATCCCCGGGTGAAGGCGGCGCTCCTCTACCTCCAGGCCGCCGGGGACCTGGGGCCGGAGGACCAGGGGTCGCGGGCCGCCCGGCGCCTCTCCTAGCGGCGCGCCCCGGCCTCCGGCGCGGCGCCGTCCAGCGGCAGCCAGGCCACCAGCGTGGTGCCGCAGCCGGCGCGGCTCTCCACGCTCCAGACGCCGCCCGCCTGCTCCACCCGCGCCTCGATGATGCTCAGGCCCAGCCCGGTGCGCCCCGTGGCCGGATCGAAGCCGCGGCCGCCGTCGGCCACCTCCAGCTCCAGGTGGCGGCCGTCCCGGACCGCCAGGCGGACCTTGGCCCAGGGCGTCCCGGCGTGGGCCAGGACGTTGTTCAGCGCCTCCTCCACAATGCGGTAGGCGTTCAGGCGCAGCGGGTAGGGGATCCGGTTCTCCAGCAGGCCGTCCAGCCGTGCCAGTTCCCCGTCCGCCTCCACGGAGACGTGCAGGCGGTCGCCGTAGCTGCGGGCCAGCGAGCGGATGGCCGGCAGCAGCCCCACGCGGATGATGGCGGGGTGCAGCAGGTGGCTGGCCTCCCGCACGTCCTGGGCCGCCAGCCGGTCGATCTCCTCCTGCACGCGGGTCAGGACGGAGCGGGCCTCCTCCGGCTCCTGCTCCAGGAGCGTCTTGCACGTCTCCAACGTGCTGGCGGCCACCGTCAGCCGGGTCTGCACCGTGCCGTGCAGCAGCTCGCTCACCTCCGCCCGCACGCGCTCCTCCGCCTCCATGGCGTGGCCCCAGAGCCGCCGCAGCTTCTCCCGCTCCTCCCGGAGCTCCGTCGCCAGGCAGGCGTTCTCCAGGGTCAGCGCCGCCTGCCGCGCGAAGACCCGGCAGAGGCGGCGGCGCGCGGCGGTGAAGGGCCGCACGTCGTGGAAGGCCAGGGCGGCGTACGGCTGCCCCCGAAGCTCCACCGGCACGGTGTAGGTGTGGCGTAGGTCCGCCGGCGCGCCGGCGGTCCGGCGGCACGGCGCTGCGCCGGCGCGGGCGGCTGGCGCCCCCGTGCCCGCCCGCGACCAGAGGACCAGGCGGACGCCGGTGACGGCCCGCGCCTCCTCCAGGACCCCGCTCAGGGCGTCCGGGGGGGCTGGGAAGGGGTCCCCGACGCCGTCCGGTCGCGGCCGGGCGTCGGGGACGGGCGGGCGCGCCGCCTCCGGGAGGGTAGCGACAAGCTGGTGCATGGTTCCACCCCGTCATGCTGCCCCCTGAGGGGGCAGGCCAGGAGATCGGCCCGCACGCCGGAGGTGGAGGGGGATATGAAGAACCCGCCCCGCAGGCCGGCGCGCGATGCCTGGTCTCACCTGGCAGCCGGGCTGCCGTACCACCGCGGATGGCGGTGGGTTAGGCCCCTAGCTTTGCGCCGCCGCCTTTCGGGCGGGTTTGCCCTTGACAGGTTCTGCGGGCAGTGTACCGCTGATCCCCCGTCGCGTCAAGCCATGGCGGTCTGGAGGGCGCTGGGGCGCCAAACGGGCGGCTCCCGGCCGCCTGCCGGCCTTCGTGCCGCGCGTCCGCGCACGGCCGGGGGCCCACGCCGCCCCGGGATGGGCCACCATGGGGGCCATGGCCGGCCCTGCACGTCGCGGCCACCCGCAGAAGGGGCCGTGCTCCGCGCGGTCCGCCGGCGCGGAAGGAGGCAGGGGGCGCGGGCCGCTCGCTGGGTCTGGGAGGGAGCGGGCAGGTCTCGTTGCCCGTGCGAGACGCGGGCAGGGCCGCGCACCGGGAGCCCGCCGCCCACGGCGTCCCCCCGGTGGTCGCGCCGCACCCACCGCCACAACTCCGGCGGAAAGGGGGTGGACGGCCCTCTTCCAGGACCCGGATGGGGAGCGTCCCGGCGCTGATGACTCAGGTCGGCGGCGCGGGCCTAGGCGGAGGCGCGCTGCTGCTCCGCCTCTCCCTCTCCCAGGTAGATGAGCGCTGCCCGCACCCGCGGGTGGAGCGCGCCGCCGCGCCGGTCGATGCCCAGCTGCTGGTAGAGCAGGCTCACCTGGTTCTCCACGGACTTCTCTGCCAGCACCAGGCGCTGGGCGATGGCCGTGTTGCTGAAGCCCAGGGCAATGAGGCGGAGGATCTCCCGCTGGCGCGGCGTCAGGCGGGCCAGCACGCCGCCGGCGCGGGGCCGCCGCCGGGCGCGGGACGCCAGTCGCGGGTGCAGCACCGCGAAGCCCGCCGCCGCCCCCTCAATGGCGCGGGCCAGCGTCTCCACGTCGCTGATGGAGCCCTTGAGCAGGTGGGACCAGCCGTCCACCGTCTCCCGGGGGATGGCGGCCAGGTAGTCGGCGTCCTCGTCGCCGGAGAGGAGGATGATGCCGGTCTCCGGCAGGCGGCGGCGCAGCAGGATGCCGGCCTGGACGCCGTCCAGGTTCCCCGCCAGCTCCAGGTCCAGGAGGGCCACGTCCGGCCGCTGGGCCGCCGCGGCCTCCAGGGCGGACTCGCCGTCGGCGTAGGCGCCGACCACCTCGAAGCGGGGATGCCGGGACAGGGCGATGCGGAGCAGGTCGCGGTAGAGGTCTTCGCCTCCCGCGATGAGCACGCGGATGGGTGGATGCTGGGACGGTTGCGTCATGCGTCTCCTCAGCCGGAGGGCGGCGCGTCCCCCCCCGCCGACGCCGCCTGAGGGATCTGACGTACGAACCGGCGGTCCGTTTCCTCCATGGGAGATCATCGGCAGCGTGCGGGGTTGCACGTAGTGGCGGAGGGCCGGAGCTACCGTGGGCGGCGCGCGATCCTGTACAGTAGGGCGTGCCGCGGCCGCCCGGTGCGGCCGCCAGGCAGACTTGCCCTCGTGAGGTGAGAGCCATGCGCATCGGAATCGGCCTGGCCGTCCCTTCCCGGCCCGACTCCTTCGACCAGGTGCTGGAGCGCTTCGCCCAGGCGGAGGCGGCCGGCTTCCGCGCCGTGTGGATCGCCGGCGCCCTGGGGTACGACGCCCTGACCTTGGCGGCGCTGGGAGGTACTGCCACCCGGCGGGTAGAGCTGGGCACCTTCGTGGTGCCCACGTTCCCGCGGCACCCCGTGGTCATGGCGCAGCAGGCACTCACCTGCCAGGCGGCCACCGCCAACCGGCTGACGCTGGGCATCGGACTCAGCCACCGGCCCGTCATCGAAGGCCGCTTCGGGCTGGACTTCTCCCGGCCCGTCCGCCACATGCGGGAGTACCTCACCGTGCTGACCGGCCTGCTGGCGGGGGAGGCGGTGCAGTTCCAGGGTAGCCAGTACCGCGTCTCCTCCCAGGTCCGCATCCCCGGCGCGGAGCGGCCGCCGGTGCTGGTGGCGGCGCTGGGGCCCCAGATGCTGCGGGTTGCCGGGACCCTGGCGGACGGCACCGCCGTCTGGATGGGCGGCCCCAAGTACCTGGAGTCCACCGCGGTGCCCCTCATCACCCAGGCCGCCCGGGAGGCCGGTCGGCCCGCGCCCCGTGTGCTGGCGGGCTTCCCCATTGTGGTGACGGACAAGGGGGACCAGGCGCGGGCCACGGCCTCCCGCACCTTCGCCGGCTACGGGACCCTGCCCTCCTACCGTGCCGTCCTGGACGTGGAGGGTGCGGCAGACCCGGCGGAGGTGGCCATTGTGGGCGACGAAGGGGAGGTGGAGCGCCAGCTCCGCCGCCTGGCGGAGATCGGCGTCACGGACTTCAACGGCGTCCCCTTCAACGTCCCGGACGACCCCGACGCCCGCGCCCGCACGCAGCAGTTCCTGGCGGACCTGGCCCGCACCTGGGACTGACCGGCGCGCCGGCGACAGCAGGACGCCTCTCCGGAGAGCCCCGGGCCACGCCCGGGGCTCCGTCACAAGCGCCCCGCTCTCCGGGTGCAGACCGGCCGCTCCCCCGCCGATGATCCCACCGTGGGGATCCTCACGGGCGGCTCCGCCGTGCGCGGGCGGGGCGCCTGCCTGTGGGTCGACGCGGAGACGTATCGGAGAGCCGGACGCGAGGCCCAACCCGCCGCGATCCCTCGCGGGCCTCCCGGCGCGCTGCAACGAGGATCGGCGGAGACCCATGAACGGAGCCAGCACAGCCCTCGTCGTGTACATCGGCCTGCCCGTGGCCGCCGTCCTGGCCTGGTGGGCGCGGCACATGTGGTACCGAGTCCGGGGCCGGGCGGCGCCCAGCCGCGCGGGAGCGCGGGTCATGGCGTACGTGGCCCTCCTGGGGCCGGCGGCCGCGGCCCTGGGACTGCACCTCCTGGCCGCCCGCGGGGTGGAAGGCCCCTGGCAGGGGCTGCCGGACCGGCCGGAGGCCGTCCTCCTGTGGGCGGCGGCCTACGCCTTCGTGGTGGCGCACGTCCTGGCCGCCCTCACCTGGGAGGCGGATGTCTCCCAAGAGCTGCGGGCCAGCGAGCGGCGGATGGAGCTCTACCGCCGCATGGCGGACATCATGGACACCCCCCAGAAGCCCCGCGCCGCCCTCTACCTCATGCTGGACCAACTGATGAACGAGTTCGCCATGCAGGTGGGCATGGTCCACCTGGCCAACGAGCGCGGCGAGCTCTCCCTGGCCACCTACCGCAACGTGGACGCGCCCACGGCCAGCGTGCTGGGCACCGTCCCGCCCGGCGAAGGGCTGCTGGGCCAGGTGCAGGGCACGGCGGCCCCGGCGCAGGTGGTGGGCGGCCCCGGCGTCCGCCTGAGCGACCGCGAGGTGCACCTGGGGGCGGACGTCCAGCACGTGGTGGTGGTGCCGTTGCGGGCCAGCGGCACCACCCTGGGTGTGCTCACCCTGGCCCGGCGAGAGGCCGAACGCCTCTCCCGGGACGAGATGGAGTCGCTGAGCCTGGTCGCGTCGCAGGTGGGCGCCTTCGTGGAGAGCCGCGGGCTGGCGCACCGCTCCTCGGAGGGGGCGGGCGTCCGCGGCTTCCTGGACCCGCAGGCCTTCGTCCGCACTATCGAGATGGAGATGGCCCGGGCCCGCCGGTACGGCCGGCCCCTCACGGTGGCCAGCGTCCGCGTCTCCGGCTGGGTCCAGGAGGGGGACATGGAGTTCACCGGCCGGGCGCTGCGGGCCGTCTCCGACGTCATCCGGCGCAACCTGTGGGTGGCGGACTACTGCACCTCCCACGGGAACGGCCGCTTCAGCCTGCTGCTGCCGGACACGGGGCAGGACGGCGCCCTGGCCGTGGCGCGGCGGCTGGCGTACCGCATCGCTACCACGGAGGACCTCGAGGGCGTGGAGGTCCGGCTGGAGATGGCCGCCGTCTCCTATCCCGAGCACGGCGACACGGTGGACGAGCTGCTCCAGGCGCTCCAGTACCTGCCGCTGCAACCGGTGACGGCGGACGGCGACGCCATGGGCGACGACGAGACGGCGGTGGAGCTCTGGCAGCCGGCGCCGGACCCTGCAGCCCGTGCCGGGTCCCCCGCACCGGCGTGGGACGGTGCCCCCGTGACCGGGGAGCCGGAGGCGGCGCCGGCGGGGACGGCGGACCCGGCGGACGCCGGTTCGCCCTGGCTGGAGGCGATGCGGGCGCAGGCGGCGCCCGGGGAGGACGCGGCCGCGGCGGAGCCCGCCTGGACGGCCGGAGCGCCGGACCCCTGGGGCACGGAGCCGCCGGACGGTGCGGCCGCACCGGCGGAAGAGCCGCCCCTGACGGTGCCCTCCGCGGATGCTGTGCCGGAGCCGGAGGCCGTGGCCCCGGAGCCCTTCCCCTGGCCCGCGCCCGCAGACGGGGTGCCGGGGGAGCCGGAGCCGGGCCCGGTGACGGCCTGGAGCGAGACGGTGGAGCCGGAGCCCGCGGCCTGGCCGGCGGCCCGCCAGGAGCCGGACGACGCGTGGTGGCGGGCGCTGCTCTCGGCGGATACGCCGCGGGAGGCGGACCCCGCCTTCGAGCCGGCTGCGCCGCCCGCCGGCGAGCGGCCGGAGGAGGCGCCGCCTTGGCACGGCTTGCTGGAGTTCGAGGATGCCCCCGCGACGGAGCCCGCGCCCGTGGCGGAGGACGAATACGCCGGCTGGGGCCGGAACGGCGCCGGTCCGGCGGCCGTGGAGGAGCCCCCGGCCTTCGAGGAGCCGGACGGACCCCCGCCCGGCGAGGGGCTGGGGGCCTGGGGCGACACCTTGCGGGATACCTGGTCGCTGCCCGATGGCGGGCACCAGGCGCCCCAGGCGGGTCCGGTGCCCGTGGACACGGCCACGGCCGACCGCCCGGCGCCGGCGGAGGACGGCGCGCCGGCCTGGTCCGCCGCCTCCGGCCTGGAGGCGTACGAGGGGTACCTGCCCACGGAGGAGTCCCCGGCGCCTGAGGAGGCCGCCGGGGAGGAGGTTGCGGCGTCCGGGGCCCGGCCGGAGGAGGTCCGCCTGGAGGCGGACGGACCGGCGGAGCAAGCGCCGGCCGCCGCGCCGTGGGGCGGGGACGAGGAGCAGGCGTGGGAGGAGGCGGCCGCCCGGGAAGGGCCGCTCACCTGGCTCCAGCG
>DATCLE010000048.1:0-4941 GCA_036564075.1 Dehalococcoidia bacterium | reverse complement strand
CCCTCATAGAGGTGGGCGAGCACCTGGCGCGGCTCGCCGCGGACCGGGCGCGGCCGCACCGGACGCAGGAGTAGGCGTCCGCGGCGCCCGGGGCATCGTCACGCCGGGGGAACGCAGAAGCGCCACGGGGCTGAGGCCCTCGTGGCGCTTACGTCGTGCGTGGTAGCAGGGGAGGGATTCGAACCCCCGACCAAGGGCTTATGAGTCCCCTGCTCTGCCGCTGAGCTACCCTGCCGTGCAGCTTCAGTATAGGATTCGGCCGCTTCCGGTGTCAAACCGCCGTCGCGCCCGCACCGGCCCCAGCCCCTGACGCCGGCGCCCGGCCGTTGACACCCTCTTAACACCTCCGTGCTCCCTCCTGTGCATCACTAGAGGGGCAACGCCGCGTTCCGGCGTCAGGAGGTGTTCCATGTTCACCCGTATCACTGCTCTCGCACCCTGGTTCACCCACAGCGGCCTCGTATCGCTCCTGGTGGGCCTGGCCTGGGACGGCATCCTGCACCGCGCCGACCCCGGCCTTGCCGCCCGGGAAGGGATCGTCGCCCCGAGCAACCCCGGCCACGTCCTCCTGGGCCTCGGGATCGCGCTGCTGGTGATCGGGGCCCTGCTGGGCCTGGCGTCCCGCGCCCTCCGCTCCCGCGGAACGTCTGCGCTCCGTCGGGCGGCCGTCCTGGCCCCTGCCGTCGCCCTCCTGGCCCTCGCCTCCACGTCCTTCGCCCTGGCCCTGAGCACGGAGGGCGTGGCCGGCACCGGCCACAGCCACGTTCACGAGCACGCCACGGCGGAGGACGACGACGGCCACGACCACGAGCACGCCACGGAGGACGGCGGCCACGACCACGACACCGGCGCACCGTCCGCCGGGGAGAGCGACGCGGAGCGGCTGGCCGGCGGCCTTGTCCACACCCACCCGGACGCGGTGCCCATCAGCGCCGCGGACCTCGCCTTCGCCGCGGACCTGGTCCAGCGCGTGCGGGCGGAGAGCGGCACCTACACCGACGTGCGCACGGCGGAGGCCGCCGGCTACCGGCCCGTCACCAAGGGCCCCCTGGTCCACTACACCAACCCCCAGTACCTGGCCGACGGACGCATGCTGGACCCCGCATACCCGGAGTCGCTGATCTACCTCCAGCGCCCCGGCCGGAGCCTGGAACTGGTGGGCGTCATGTTCCAGACGCGGCCGGGCCAAGAGCCCCCGGCCCAGGGGGCGACGGTCATGAACTGGCACCGGCACACCAACCTCTGCATCAGCACGTCCGGCGGCGGCGTGGCGGGCCTGGCGGACCAGGACGGCACCTGCCCGGCCGGCTCCGTCCTGCGGGAGGACACCGGCTCCATGATCCACCTCTGGCTGGTGGACACCCCCGCCGGCGTCTTCGCCGACGGCATGGAGGTGGTACCGTACCTGTTGGGCCGGAAGGCGCCGTCCCAGTAGCCCCACGGACGGGGGCGGCGGCCGGCCGCCGCCCCCGTCCCCTCCCTGGCCAGCGGCCGCCCGCTCCTCTACAATAAGAGCGGCATGAGCACAAACGTTCCCGAACGCCCCATCCTGGCCCAGGTGAAGGCCCTGCCGCCGCGGCCCGGCGTCTACATCTTCCGTGACGCCGAGGGCCAGGTCATCTATGTGGGCAAGGCCGCCAGCCTGCGGAACCGCGTCCGCTCCTACTTCGGCTCGCCGCGGAGCATGGAGCCGCGCATCCGGCGGCTGGTGGCCGGCATCGCGGACTTGGAGTACATTGTCACCTCCTCCGAGCAGGAGGCGCTCATCCTGGAGGCCACGCTGGTCAAGCGGTACCAGCCGCACTTCAACGTCCGCCTCAAGGACGATAAGCACTACCCGTACCTGAAGGTGGACCTCACGGACCCCTGGCCCCGCGTCTACATCACCCGCCGCGTGGAGCAGGACGGCGCCCGTTACTTCGGCCCCTACGCCTCCGCCGGCTCCGTGCGCACCACCCTGGACCTGGTGAACAAGCTCTTCCCCTGGCGCTCCTGCACCAAGACCATCACCGGCACGGACCCGCGCCCCTGCCTGGACTACTACATCCACCGCTGCATTGCCCCCTGCGCCGGGTACTGCACCAAGGAGGAGTACGACCAGGTCATCCGCCAGGTGATCCTCTTCCTGGAGGGCCGCACCGACGAGGTCCTGGCGGACCTCCGCGCCCGCATGCAGCAGGCGTCCGACGCCATGCAGTACGAGCAGGCCGCCGTCTACCGCGACCAGATCCGCGCCGTGGAACGGGTCACGGAGCGGCAGATGGTGGCCACCACCAAGCCCAGCGACGAGGACATCTTCGGCCTGGCCCGCGGCGACGACGGCACCGCCTGCGTGCAGGTCTTCTTCCTGCGGGGCGTCAAGCTCATCGGCCGGGACTCCTTCGCCCTGGACGGCACCCAGGACGCCGCCGACGGGGAGATCATGCGCGGCTTCCTGGAGCAGTTCTACAGCTCCTCTGTCTACGTGCCCAAGCGGGTCATCCTCTCCCGGCCCGTGCAGGATGCGGGCCTCATTGCCGGCTGGCTGAGCGAGCGCCGCGGCAGCAAGGTGGAGGTGCTGGTGCCTCAGCGGGGCGAGAAGAAGAGCCTGGTGGAGCTGGCGGATGAGAACGCGCGTGAGGCGCTGGAGATGATGCGGGTGAAGTGGCTGGCGGACGCCGGCAAGACCCGCGCCGCCCTGGAGCAGCTCCAGGACGAGCTGAACCTGCCCGTCCTGCCCCGCCGCATTGAGTGCTACGACATCTCCAACACCCAGGGCACCAACTCCGTGGCCAGCATGGTGGTCTTTGTGGACGGCCACCCGCGCCCGCCGGAGTACCGCCGCTTCAAGATCAAGACAGTGGAAGGCCCCAATGACTTCGCCAGCATGGCGGAGGTGCTGCGCCGCCGCTTCAAGCGGGCGGCGGAGGCCATGGCGGCCGGCGGCAGCGAGGACTCCTGGGGCGTCTTCCCGGACCTGGTCATTGTGGACGGCGGCAAGGGCCAGCTCTCCGCCGCCCTGGACGTGATGCGGGACCTGGGCCTGGAGTCCATCCCCGTGGCGGGCCTGGCCAAGCAGCAGGAAGAGCTCTTCGTGAAGGACATGTCGGAGCCCATCGTGCTGCCCCGCACCTCCCAGGCCCTCTACCTGGTGCAGCGCATCCGGGACGAAGCCCACCGCTTCGCCATCACCTACCACCGCAAGCTGCGGGGCAAGGCCGCCGTGCAGTCCGCCCTGGACGCCGTCCCCGGCATTGGCCCCAAGCGGAAGAAGATGCTGCTGCGCCGCTTCGGCTCCGTGAAGGCCATCCGCGAGGCCTCCGTGGACGACATCGCCGCCACCATCGGCTTCACCCGCAAGCTGGCGGAGAAGGTCAAGGAGCACCTGTAGCGCCCAGCGGCCGCGCCGCCCGGTAGCCCTCCGGCCCGCCCCGTTCGTCTGGAACGGTAGAACCGGGAGGAGCCACGGCCGTGCAGGACGACGTCCACCCGGTCCGGGCGGCGCGGGACGGCGACGAGGCCGCCTTCGACCTCATTGTGGGCCGCTACTACCACCGTATCCTCCGCCACGCCCACCGGCTCCTGGAGGACTGGGACGCCGCCCAGGATGTGGCCCAGGACACCTTCGCCCGGGCTTACGAGGCGCTGCCCCGGCAGCGGGAGGACGCGGCGCTGGTCCTCCTGGACGTTCAGACCCTGGCGGTCACCGTGGTGCAGGGCGCGCCCTTCCGCACCTCCATGCTCGGTGCCGGTCTCCCGGACCGGACCGGCGCGGTCCCTCTGGCCGTCACCGGCCGGTTCTCCGGCTTCGACAGCGCGGTCGTGGAGCCCCCGGACCTCCCGTGAGAGGGGCCACGCGCCTCAGCGCCGGAGGTGCCGTCGCTCGTTCATCTCCGTTGCGGAGTGCATGGCGCGGAGGAGGCGCAGCGCCCGCGCCGACCGGAGCAGCCGCAGCGGCCGGAGGAACGGGACGGCCACCATCAGCGCGTCCAGCCAGTGGTGCCGCAGGTGGCGCCGCCTATCGGGCGCCAGGTACGCCTTGACGGCCAGCTCGACGCCGAAGGCCGTCCAGATGGCCAGGTCCAGCGCCGCCAGCCACCGTTCCACCCCGTCCGGCAGCTCCATGGCCCACGGCACGGCCACCATGGGGATCAGCAGGGCGGCCAGGGCCAGCATGGGCACCGCCGTGGCCCGGTCAAAGCGGTCGTACGCCTGCCGGCGTCGCTGCGCGTCCACCGCGCACCTCCGCGGGCCCCGCCGCCGCGGCCGCCGACACCGGCTCGCCCCTGGCGTCGGACCCCGCTATCATGGGAGTGGCGCCCACCGCACCACCGGAGGAGGCCCCGTGCCCAAGGAGCCGTCCGTCCTGCCGCCACCCGCCCAGAAGGCCGTCTACGTGCGGGCCATGTTCACCCGCATCGCCCGCTGGTACGACCTCATGAACTCCGTCCTCAGCCTGGGCCTCCACCACCGCTGGCGGCGCCGCGCCGTGGCCATGTCCGGCGTCCGTCCCGGCGGCCGCGCCCTGGACGTCTGCACCGGCACCGGCGACTTCGCCATCGCCCTGGCCCGCGTCACCGGCCCCGGCGGCCGCGTGGCCGGCATCGACCTCAGCGAAGGGATGCTGGAGGTGGGCAAGGAGAAGCTCCGGCGGCGCAGGCTGGCCGGGCTCATCGACCTCCACCTGGGCGACGCCGAGGCGCTCCCTTACCGGGACGGCGCCTTCGACGCGGCCACGGTGGGCTTCGGCGGGCGGAACGTCACCCACCTGGACCGCCTGTTCAGCGAGATGGCCCGCGTGGTGCGGGACGGCGGTCGGGTGGTCTTCCTGGAGATCAGCCGGCCGTGGCTGCCCGGCTTCCGCCAGCTCTTCGACCTCTACTTCCAGCGGCTGACCCCCCTCATCGGCGGGCTGGTGGCCCGGGACCGGAAGGCCTACACCTACCTGCCCCAGTCCGTGGC
>DATCLE010000047.1:0-8020 GCA_036564075.1 Dehalococcoidia bacterium | reverse complement strand
TGGGAGGGCTGGCTCCGGAAGGGGCCGTCCGGCGGCGAGGAGGCCGCCCCGTGGCGGGGGCGGTACCAGTTCGCCGTGGTGGGCGGGGGCGCCGGGCAGATCGAGGTCCTGGACGAGCCTCCCATGAAGCTGCTGGAAGGGGAACACATCCGCTTCCGGGGCGCCAGCCGGCCCCCGGAGATCCCCGCGGCGCCGCTCTACCCCCAGAACCCCGTGCCGTTTCCGCCGGACGGCGGCGCCCCCTGACGCGCCGGGCCTCTACTCCCCCCGGCCATGGCCCGGCCGCCGGAGGCGCGGTACCATGGAGCCGCCGGCGCCGGGCCGGGACGCGGCGCCGACCGGCGGAGGGACGGGGCATGGCGCGCGGTGTGACCCGAAGCGGGCGCGGCGAGGTCCTGGAGGTCGGCGGCCGGCAGGTGCGGCTGACCAATTGGGACAAGGTCTACTGGCCGGATGAGGGCATCACCAAAGGGGACCTGGTCCGCTACTACCTGGAGCTGGCGGAGACGGTGCTGCCCCACGTGGCCGGTCGGCCGCTCACCCTCCACTCCTTCCCGGACGGCATCCACGGCCCGGACTTCTACCGCAGGCAGGTGCCCAAGAACGCGCCGCCCTGGCTCCGCCGCTGGCGGTACCGGCCGGCGGAGTCTGAGCGGGAGGTGACGGAGACGCCGGTGGTGGAGGACGCCGCCGGGCTGGTCTGGCTGGTGCAAACCGGCACGGTAGAGCTCCACCCCTGGACCTGCCGCATCGACCGCATCGACCGGCCGGACTACGCGGTGTTCGACCTGGACACCTGGGACGCCGACGCCTTCGACCGCGTCCTCCGGACGGCGGTGCGGCTCCGGGAGGCGCTGTCCCGCCTGGGGGTCCGCGGCTACCCCAAGACCAGCGGCGGCGACGGGCTGCACGTCTTCGTCCCCCTGGAGCGCCGCTACACCCACGACCAGGTGCGGGAGTGGGTCAAGGCGGTGGGCGAGCGGCTGGAGCGGGCCTACCCCGGCGAGGTGACGGTGCGGAGCGGCCGGGACGCGCCCCGGGAGGCCGTCTTCCTGGACTACGCCCAGAACGCCATCGCCAAGAGCACGGCGGCCGCCTACAGCGTGCGGCCGCGGCCGGGCGCCCCGGTCTCCATGCCGCTGGCCTGGGAGGAGGTGGAGGCGGGCCGGGTCCGCCCGGGCGACTTCACGCTGCGGAACGCCGTGGAACGGGTCCGCCGCCGGGGCGACCTCTTCCGGCCGGTGCTGGAGGACCGCCAGCGGCTGCCCCTGAAGGCGTTGTGACCGGCGCGGGCGGGTTGGGGGCGCGTCCCGTGCGGCGGAGAGGGGCCTGCGGCCGGCTTGTGATGCAGCAAGGGCGCGAAAATCCGCCGTTCGGGTGAGCCTGCCTAGCCCTTTCGGGCGATGGCGCCCGCCCGTGCCCATGGTACCCTACGGTCCGTAAGTCGCCGGCGGGCCGATGCGTGGTGGCTGGGTTGCGCGGAGGATGCGGCGATTCCAACGGTGCCCTGACGGGACACCACCGGGCGGGCGGCCGGTTCCGGCCGTCCCCCGGGGCCGCCGGCGGCTGACGGGCTCGGGCTGAAGGCCGGGAGGCCGTTGCACCGGCCCGGATCGACGGGGAGCCATCGCTTTCTGCGGGGTGGGCGGTGGCTCCCCGGCTTTTTCTGTGCGGCGGGGTTGCCCTGCCCGCTACCGCCCGGCCCGGCTCTCCGCCCGGCCCGCCTCCTGCGCTGCGGCCTCCTCCAGCGGGCGCCCGCGGAGCAGGGAGACGGGGATGGCGGCCGCGGCGATGAGGGCGGAGGCCAGGAGCGCGGCGTGGATGCCCGTCAGCACCGCCGGCGCGTCCAGCCCCTCCGGCCCCGCCGTGCCGCCGCCCGCGGCGCGCACCGCGCTGTAGGTGAAGAGGGCGCCGGCCAGCGCCAGCCCCACCGCCTGGCCCGTGCTGCGGCTGGTGGCGATCATGGCGGACGCGGTGCCCAGGCGGTCGCGCGGGGCGGCGCCCATGATGGAACTGTTGTTGGGGGACTGGAAGAGCCCGGCCCCCAGGCCCACCAGGAGGAGCCGAGCCACCACCCCAACGGTGCCGGTGCCGGCGCCCGCGGTCTGGAAGCTGAGGAGCCCTGCGGCCGTCAGCGCCAGGCCCAGGGTAGCGAGGTACCGGGGGCCCCACGTATCGGAGAGGGAGCCGGAGATGGGCGCCACCAGCAGCATGGTGAGGGGCACGGTGGTGAGCACCAGCCCGGTGCGGGCGGCCGGGTAGCCCAGCACCTCCGTCAGGTAGAAGGGCATGAGGAAGGTGAGCCCGGCGGTGGCCAGGAAGCTCATCACCAGGCTGGCCACGGCGCCGGAGAAGAGCCGGCTGCGGAAGAGGTTCAGGTCCAGGATGGGGCTGGCCACCAGCCGCCCCTCTACCCACAGCACCGCGGCGGCACCCGCGGCCGCCAGCGCCAGCAGCCCCAGGATGGTCGGCGAGCGCCACCCCCAGGCCTGGCCTCGGTTCACCGCCAGGATGAGCGAGGCCAGCGTCACGAAGAGGGCGCCCGCCCCCAGCAGGTCCACGGAGCGCGGGCCGTGCGCCCCCCGGTCCGCCCGCAGCACCCGGAACGCCACCACGGAGCCCAGGATCCCCACCGGGAGCTGCGTGTAGAAGATGGCGCGCCAGTCCAGCGCCGTCAGGATCAGCCCGCCCAGGGCCGGCCCGGCGGCCAGGCCCGCGCCCACCACCGAGCCGATGATGCCGATGGCCTGCCCCCGCTGGCTGGCCGGGAAGGCGTCCGTGACGATGGCGGTGCCGTTGGAGACGGTCATGGCGCCGCCCACCGCCTGGACCACCCGCGCCGCCACCAACTGGGGCAGGCTCTGGGCGGCGGCGGAGAGCGCCAGCCCCAGGGTGAAGATGACGAAGCCCCAGGCGTAGATGCGCTTCCGGCCCAGCAGGTCGCCGACGCGACCCAGGGTGAGGGTCAGACCGGTGCTCACCAGGATGTAGGCCAGGGTGACCCAGAGCACCGTGTCCGGCGTGGTATGGAAGACGCGGGCCAGCGTAGGGAAGGCGATGTTCACCACGGATGCGTCCAAGGTGGCCATGAACGCACCCACGCTCACCGTGCCCAGCGCCTTCCACTTGTACCCGCCGTCCGCCTGCATCCCACACCCCGGTTGCCGGCCTGCTCGCTCCAGTATCGGCGAGCGGGACGGTCCGCGCTAGTCCCGGCGGGGTGCGCCGGGCGGCGTGGCGGAGCGGCCCGGCTCCGGTCCGTCCCGCGGCGTGGGCGAAGCGGGGGCCGGTGTGGCCGTGGCCGTCTCCGCGGACCGGGGCGAGGGGGTAGGCGCCGCAGCCTGGGGCGTCGGCTGCGGCGCTTCGGGCTCGTCGTCAGGCGGTGGGGTTGGGGTGGGGGTGGCTTGGGGTGGGGGTGGTGGAGGGGGCGTGGGCGCGGGCGGCGGGTGCTCCGGCGCGGGGGCCGGTTCGGCGCCGCCGTCCGATGGGGGTTGCGGTGGCGGCTCCGGGGGAGCGGGCACCGGCTGCGGCTGGGGTGCCGCTGCCGCGCTGCGGCTGTCCGGTGCCGGTGCTCCCGGGCTGGCGTCCACGGCGGTCCCGCCGGCCGGCGTCGGCGGCTCCACCGCCGCCGTCTGGGGGCTGCCGGCGCCGATGATGGCGCCGTCATTGCCAATGACGATGGTGCCGCCCCGGAACCCCTCCTCGCACACCGGCTGGGAGCCCTCCACGTGCCAGTCCGTGCGGCCGCACACGGGGCCGAAGACGGCGCCCTCCGGCGGCTGGAACTCCTTGGGCGGCAGGCGGAGGGTCCGGTGGGCGTCGATCATGAAGTTGTGCCAGACCCAGGCCGCCGTGTTGGCGGCGGAGATGTTGCGGACCGGCGAATCGTCCGTGTTGCCGATCCAGACGCCCGTGGTGAGGTCCGGCGTGTAGCCCAGGGTCCAGGTCTCCTTGATCTGGCCGGGCGTGTCCCCCTGCTGGGTGCCGGTCTTCACCGCGGCCGGCCGGTCGATGTTCAGGTACGAGCCGCGGCCGAAGACCAGGACGCGGGCCCCATCGTCCTTCAGGATATCGGTGACCAGGTAGGCGTGGGGGGCGGACACCACCTGCTCCGCCTCCGGCGTGTAGTCGAAGAGGACCTCGCCGCGGGCGTTGGTCACCTTCCGGATGGCGGCCGGGTCCAGGCTGCGGTAGCCGGGGCCGTAGTCCTGGAGGGCGGGCGTCCCCACCATCCTACCGTTGTTGGCCAGGACGGAGTAGACGTACGTCATGTCCAGCAGCGTGATGTCCGCGCCGCCGGTAGCGATGGCGGGCCCGTAGCCCTGGCGGTTCAGCGTGGTGATCCCCAGGCGGTGTGCCATCTGCACCACCCGCTCCGCGCCTACGGCGGCGGCGGTGCGGTTGGCGGGGATGTTCATGGAGCTGCCCAGGGCCAGGCGCACGGGCATGGGCCCGCCCACGGAGCGCACCGGGTCCGCCGGGTCAAAGGTCTCGCCGGTGGAGCGGATGACGAAGCGGGTGGGGATGTCCATGACGTTGGTGGCGGGGGTCCAGCCCAGCTCCAAGAACGCCGTCAGGTACACCACCGGCTTGAAGGCGGAGCCCGGATGGTTCACCGCTGTGGCGTTGTTCACCCGGCCGTTGATGTCGTCCCGGAAGTAGTCGCGGCTGCCCACCATCACCAGGATCTCGCCCGTGCGGTTGTCGATGGTCACCACGGCGCCGTTGTGGCAGCCGCAGTTCAACTGCGTCTCAAAGTAGGAGAGCTGTTCGTTGAGCTCCTGCTCCGCCTGCTGCTGGAGGTTGTAGTCCAGCGTGGTGGTGACGGTGAGCCCGCCGCGGTACACCAGGTCCTCCCCGAAGCGGGCCAGCAGGATGTCCCGCACGTACATCACGAAGTGCGGCGCCTTGATCTCTACCACGGGCGGCCGGAGGGCCAGCGGCTGGTTCCAGGCGGCGTCGGCCTCGGCGGCGGTGATGTACCCCTGCTCCACCATGAGGGTCAGCACCTGCCGCTGGCGGGCCTTGGCCGCGTCGAAGCTGGCGTAGGGGTCGTAGCGGGCGGGCGATTGGGGCAGCCCCACCAGGAACGAGGCCTCCGCCAGGGTGAGGTCCGCGGCGTCCTTGCCGAAGTACTGCTGCGCCGCCGCCTGGATGCCGTAGGCGTTGTGGCCGTAGAAGACGCGGTTCAGGTATGCCTCCAGGATCTGCTCCTTGGAGAGCTCCTGGGTGAGCTCCACGGCCAGCACCGTCTCTTTGATCTTCCGGAAGATGCTGCGCTGGCTGCGCTCCTCCGGGGCAATGAGGGTGTTCTTCACCAACTGCTGGGTGATGGAGCTGCCGCCGCTGCCGCCCAGGAAGCCGGCGTCACCGGGCAGGAAGTTCTCGTACGCCGCCCGCGCCATGCCGCGGATGTTGACGCCCGGGTTCTCCCAGAAGCTGTGGTCCTCCGTGGCCACCGTGGCGTTGATGACGTGCTGGGAGACCTCTGAGAGGGGGATGGGCTCCTGGAGGCCGCCGTCCTTATCGGCGAACTGGTAGAGCAGGACGCCGTTCCTATCGTAGATCTTCGCGCCGCCCAGGTTCTCGTAGGCCAGGGCCGTCTGGGGGTCACCCACGTCCCGCACCAGTTGCACGTAGACGCCCGCGGCCACGGCCACGGGGACGCCAAGGAACAAGGGCAGCAGCGGGAGGAGGAACCAGGCCAGCAGGCGGCCGCCGCCCCACTGGCGGCCGGAGCGGTGCAGGCGCTTCCGCATCTGGCGCTGTGCGATGCTCACGGGGAGGTCACCTCACTGCGTGGTGGAACGAAGGGCGCGGCCCGCGGAACCACCGTGGAGCCGCCCGGTGGGCGGGGGCGCCTGCTTCCGTCCGGGTGTGGAGATGCGTGCGGCCCGCTGGACGCGGGGCCGGGATGCGGCACGACTCTATGATAGCGGCCCCGTCCGTCTCCGCGGTATAACGCCTGAGGGGAAGAGCGTAAAAAAAGCATTACACCCATGGGCACCGGCGGAAGGGCGGGACGCGCCGCCGGACCCCCGCCCGCGGGCGCAGTCCCGGCCTCCGGCCGGGTGCCGACTGGAAGGGAGATCCCCGCCATGGCCCCCGCCACCCGCCGCGGCCTCGCCGCGACGCTCGTCCTCCTCGCCGTTGCCGCCCTCCTCGCCCTCCACCCCGCAAGCCCCGCCCGGGGTGCCACCATCGGCGTCACCACGACTGCCGACGAGTTCGGGACAGGGGGTGGCTGCGCGCTCCGGGAGGCGATAGAGGCGGCCAACACCGACACGGCCTTCGGCGGCTGCCCCGCCGGGAGCGGCACCGACCTCATCGTTCTCCCCGCCGGGACGTACACGCTGACCATCGCCGGGACCGACGACGCCAACGCGCAGGGCGACCTGGACATCACCAGCGACCTCACCCTCCAGGGCGCCGGCGCGACGACGACCATCATCCAGGCGTGTACCGTGGATCAACTGAGCGCATCGTGCCCCCCGGGCCAGGGGGTGACGGACCGGATCTTCCACACCTTCCCAGCCAGTACCGACGTCACTATCACCGGCGTCACCCTCCGGCACGGCCTGGCCACCAACGGCGGCGCCGTCCTGGCCACCGGCAACCTGACCCTGGAGGACAGCGTGGTGGCCGACAACCGCGCCGCCAATGAGCCCACCGGCATGTCCGAGGGCGGCGGCATCAACGGTGCCCTCTTCCCCGCCACGTTGCTCACGGTGCGGCGGAGCACCATCAGCGCAACGTGGCGGAGCGGGGCGGCGGCATCGCCGCCAGGGACGGTTTCCTCTTGCTGGAGAACAGCGTCGTCACCGGCAACGTCGCCGCCGAGTCGCCCAGCGAGGTCGGGATCGGCGGCGGGGTCTACACAGACGCGCCCTTCGACATGGAGAACAGTACTATCAGCAACAACGTCGCGGACCTGGGCGGCGGGGGCCTCTACGTGGACGACGGCGGCGACGGCGACATCCTCACCAGCACCTTTAGCGGCAACCGCTCCGACGACGGGCCGGGGATCACGGTGAACGTCGACGGCTCGCTCAGAATTCTCCTGAGCACGGTGAGCAACAACACGGCGGAGTTCTTCGGTGGGGGGATCAACAACAACGGGAGCATCGAGGCCTCCTTCGTGACCATTGCCGCCAACTCCGCCGCCAACGGCGGCGGCATCTGGAACAACGATGCGGCGTCCGCCTCCTTCGTCCTGCGCGGGGTCCTCATCGCCGACAACACGGCCACGGCAGGGCCAGATTGCCTGGGCACGCCCACCTCCCTGGGGTACAACCTCATCGAGGACGCAGCGGCTTGCACCATGACGTCCACCACCGGCGACATCACCGATACCGAAGCCTTCCTGGGCCCCCTCCAGAGCAACGGCGGGCCCACCCAGACCCACGGACTGTTGGCGGGTAGCCCGGCCCTGGACGCCGTGGCATCCGACGACTGCGAGGACGCGGACGGGATCGGCGTGGGCACCGATCAGCGGGGCGTGACCCGACCCCAGGAGGGCGACGGCGTCAGCCCGGCACTCTGCGACATCGGCGCCTTTGAGGCCCGCCTGTTCACCCTGGACGTCACCCTGGCCGGGAGCGGCAGCGGGACGGTCACCAGCAACCCGGCGGGCATCACCTGCGGGACCACGTGCGACGCGATCTTCCTGGACGGCACCGGTGTGACGCTCACGGCGGCGCCGGACGCCGGCTCCGTCTTCGCGGGGTGGTCGGGCGACTGCAGCGGAACCGCGTCCGCCACGACCGTCATTGTCCTGGATGACCTCACCTGCACCGCGGCGTTCCAGCCCGCCCCGACGCCCACGCCGACACCCACCGCGACGCCGGTGCCCAGTACGACCCCGCTGCCGCCCGGCGTGCGGCTGCCGGAGACGGGCGGCGGGCCGGCCGGTCGGCCGGCGGTGCCGGCGGCGCTCCTGGCGGGGGCGCTGCTCCTGGCGGGCGGGGCGCTGGCGCTGCGCCGGGCGCGGTAGCGGGGCGAGGCCGCGCTGTAGCCCGGC
>DATCLE010000046.1:0-2142 GCA_036564075.1 Dehalococcoidia bacterium | reverse complement strand
GCCGGGCACGGCGGGCCGCTAGCTCTCCAGCCGGCCGGTCCCCACCAGCCAGCGCACGAACTCCAGCCGCCGCAGCTCGCGGTCCGTGAGCAGGCAGGCGGGGCAACCGCGCACCTGCGGGGCGCCGCCGCCCATGGCCGCAACCCAACCGGCGCACTGCGGGCACGCCGCCGCGGGCAGGCTCCAGGCGCCCTCGTGCGGCTCGAAGATCCGGGTGCACCGCTGGCACACGGCCGGCCCGTTCCCGTCCATGGCCCACCGCCCATCCGGCCCGCCGGGGGGCCGCAGCCCGCGCCCCGCGGAGGGGACGGACACCCCGGACCCCGCCGGGCCCGGGAACCCATTCATGGCACTGTCAGTATCGGCAGCGCGGGGCAGCAGAGGAGAGAGGGGCGCCCCTAATTTCCGGCGGGGTTGCCCCCGAAATCGCGGCCGGGGCACCGCGGCTCAGCGGACGCGGTAGCGCAGGTAGACCTCGTTGGTGGCGGGGTTGGGCACCGCCGAGAGGAGCTCCAGGCGCCGGGCCGTCTCCCGTGTGAAGGCGCGCGGCCCCTCCACGGCGGTGAGCGTCTCCGATCCGGCCACCACCACGGGGCCTAGGGTGAGGAAGTACTCGTCCACCAGTCCCAGCTCGAACAGCTCAGCGTTCAGCGTGGGGCCGCCCTCCACCAGGAGCACGCGGGCGTCCAGCTCCCGCCGCAGGTGGGCCAGCATGGCCGGCACCTCCTCTCCGGCGGGCAGCACCTCCACCCGGCGGCCCGTTGCGGCAACCGCCTGCCGTCGCTCCTCCGGCGTGGCGGTGGAGAGGTAGACCACGGCGTCAAAGTCCCGCGCCGTGAAGAAGGCGCGGTCCAGCGGCAGGCGGCCGGAGCGGCTGAGGACCGCCGCCGTGGGGAACCGCGGCTTCCCGCGCTCCTCCCGCAGCGCCTCCAGCGCCGGGTCACCCAGGCGGGAGGAGGTGCCGCTGGCCCGCAGGGTGCCCGCCCCATTGAGCACCACGTCGGCGTTCACCCGCAGCTCCCGCATCAGCCGTTGGTCCGTCTTGGAGCCGATGCCCTGCTCCGTGCCCTCAATGACCACCTTCCCGTCCGCGGACATCACCATGTTGATGAGCACGTACGGGCGGTCCGGCGGCGGCGGGGGCAGGTCCAGGGAGGTGTAGTCAGGCTTGACGGGAACGGTCATGGGGCCTCCATCCAGCCGCGGGCCCGCCGCGAAGCCGCCGGGAACAGGCAAGGACGGCCTCCCCCTAACCGGCGCGCACGCCGGCGGCTTCACGACCGGGCTTCCCACGGGACTACGAGGAACGGGAACGGTGCTACTTGACCTCGAACACCACCACGCCGTTGGTGTTCCGCTTGTACCGGACGGTGATCCCCTTACGCTTCCCTGCAATGGTCAGACGGCGCTTGACCACCCGTTGGCTCTCGCCCTTCTCAAGCTGAATGGCGCCCCACTCACCGGGCTTCAGCGTCTCCAGGTACGCTTCGTACTCGCTCAGATCCTGGCTGGAAAGCCTCCGCTTCAACTGCTCGACCTCTGCTTTCGGCAAGAACCTCGGCATCCCCACATCCTCCCAGTCACAGTGTCGCTTTCCCTCCCGTTACTGTACCGCGAACGGGCGCAGGGAGCAATCGGTTTGCCGTGCGGGTTCCGGTACAAAAGGTCGCGGTCACGGTCCAGCCGCCCGGCGGGTGACGGGCGCCGTCGTCCCGTGTACAATCGAGGCCGATTCCGCGGAAGGAGGCCGGCCATGCTCTCACGGGTGGACAGGGTGCAACTGGCGGTACGGGACCGGGCGGCGGCGGAGGCGACCTTCCATGCGCTGCTGGGCGCGGAGAAGGTGCGGGAGGACCGCTCCGCCCTGCTGGGCGCTGCCCGGTCCGTGCTCCAGGCCGGCGTCTCTGAGTTCGAGCTGCTGGAGCCGGCCGGCGACGGCCCCGTGCGGGAGCACCTGGAGCGCTGGGGCGAGGGCCTCCTGAGCGCGGGCTTCGCCACGCCGGACCTCCAGGGGCTGGCCCGGCACCTCTCAGCGCTGGGGGTGCCGTGGCGGGAGGAGCACGGCCAGGTCTACCTGGAGCCGGAGCGGACCCGCGGCATGCGGACGGTGCTGTCCGCGGAGGCGGACCGCTCCCCGGTGGG
>DATCLE010000045.1:0-2453 GCA_036564075.1 Dehalococcoidia bacterium | reverse complement strand
CTTCTGGCGAGAGGCTCAGGATGACACGAGGGGGGCGGCGTGGGAGCGGCAGGACCCGAGGGACTCCGCCCCCGCCACAGGGGCATGGCCCCCCTACCGCGCCCGCGGGTTCAGCGCGTCGTTCAGCGCGTCCCCCAGCAGGTTGAAGGCGAAGATCAGCACGCCCACCACCGCGCCGGGGACCAGCAGCAGGTGCGGGTGCTCCCGGAACTGCACCAGCCCCGCCGCCTGCCGCAGCATGATGCCGAAGCTGGGCGTGGGCGGCTGCACCCCCACCCCGATCCAGCTCAGCGCCACTTCTGAGGCGGCCGCCGCCCCCAACGCCAGCGAGAGGAGCACCACCACCGTGGGCACCACCCCCGGCAGCAGGTGCCACCAGAGGATCCGCGCCGTGGACGCCCCCATGGCCTCAGCCGCCACCACGTACTCCGTCTCCCGGAGCGCCAGCACCTGCGAGCGCACCAGCCGCGCCAGGCCCACCCAGGAGAAGACGGAGAGCGCCCCGAAGATGAGCAGGTAGTCCGCCAGCCCGGAGGAGCGGATCCAGTCCGCCCCCGTCCACGCCTCCAGCCGCAGCACCAGCCCCTCCACCCGCGGCCGCACCGTGGAGGTGATGAGCAGCAGGATCAACAGTCCCGGCAGCGCGAAGAAGACGTCCGCCACCCGCATGATGAGCCCGTCCACCCAGCCGCCGCGGTACCCCGCCAGCAGCCCCAGGCCCACGCCCAGGGCCAGGCTGCCGGTGACCAGCGTGGCCACGGTGATGATCACCGTGGTGCGGGCGGCGTACATGGTGCGGGAGAGCATGTCCCGCCCCAGCCGGTCCGTGCCCAGCGGGTGGTCCCGGCTGGGACCCTCCAGCGCCCGGTCCAGGTTCTGCTCGTCGTAGTGGTACGGCGCTGCCACGGGGGCCAGGATGCCGGAGAGGTACACCACGCCGATGATGGCCAGCGCCAGCAGCGCTAGCTTCTTCCGCAGCAGGCGGCGGAGGGCCCGCATCACCGGCCCCGGCTGCCGCCGCTCCTCCAGGTACTCGCCGGGCAGCTCGTGCGCCAGCGCCACGGCCCGTCACCTCTCCTCGCCCAGGCGGATCCGCGGGTCGATGAAGGCGTACGCCAGGTCGATGGCCAGGTTCGCGATGACGAACGCCGCCGCCAGGATCAGCGTGAGCGCCATGAACACGTCGTAGTCCCGCGCGCCGATGGACTTCACCGCGAACTGGCCGATGCCGGGGATGCCGTACAGGGACTCCGTGAAGAAGGCGCCCTCCAGCAGCGTCACCATGGAGAGCCCCACCACCGTCACCATGGGCAGCATGGCGTTGCGGGCCACGTGGCGGCTCACCACCGTGAACTCCCGCAGCCCCTTGGCCCGCGCGGTCCGCACGTAGTCCTCATGGAGCGCCTCCAGGGTGTTGGCCCGCATGAGCCGTGCCACGCTGGCCACCCCCGGCAGGGAGAGCACCAGCGCCGGCAGGACGATGTGGCGGTCCAGGACGCCGTCCCAGCCCGCGGCGGGGAGCCACCCCAGCCGCACGGCGAAGATCCACTGGAGCACCGGCAGCGTGATGATCACGGGCATAGACTGGAAGAAGATGAAGGAGTTGATGGAGAAGGGGTCCAGCCACCGGCCCTGGTTCACGGCGGACCAGATCCCCAGCGGGATCCCCAGCCCGAAGGTGAGGAGCAGCGCCACCAACCCCAGTTGAGCGGAGACCCAGATCTTGGGGAAGATGACCTCCGCCACGTCGTAGCCCTGGTACTGGGTGGTCTCGCCCAGGTCGCCGCGGAGGACGCCGCCCAGCCAGCGGAGGTACTGGACGTAGAGCGGCTGGTCGTACCCCAGCTCGTGGCGGATGCGGGCCGCCACCTCCGGGTCGTACCGGTCGCCCAGCCGGGCCGTCACGGGGTCGCCGGGGCCGAACCGGCCCAGGGCGAACGTCACTATGGAGACAATGAGCAGGATCACCGGCAGCCAGAAGAGCCGCCGGAGCACGTAGATCAGCAGGCCGTTCATCAGGCCTTCCCCGCCTCCCGCCGGAGGGCGGCGCCGCGGCCGCCTACCGCTCCAGCGAGACGTAACGCAGCCACGGGATGACGATGGCGGGCGGCTCGAACCCCTTCACGTACGGCTTCACCAGCCAGTGCGCCCTCCCGTAGAAGACCGGCACCCACACGGCGTCCTGCACCAGCCGCTCCTCCACCTGCCGGTACAGGGCCAGCCGTGCCTCCTGGTTCTGCTCCACGTCCGCCTGCTCCAGCAGCCGGTCCACCTCCGGGTTGCTGTAGCCCTGGTCGTTCTGCGGGCTTTCAGAGTGGAACTTGATCTTCAGGAAGCTCTCCGGGTCCACGTAGTCCGCGATCCAGCCGCTGACGAACATCTGGAACCGGCGTCGGTGCAGGTCGCGGAAGAAGGTGGTCTGCTCCACCTGCTGGATCTCCACCTGGATCCCC
>DATCLE010000044.1:0-2263 GCA_036564075.1 Dehalococcoidia bacterium | reverse complement strand
CTGCTGACGCGTGGTTGCGGCCATTGTACATGACCGGGCGCGGCACGGGCAATTCGGGCCGGCGGGCACGGGGCGGCCGGCGCGTTGACAGGGGGGAGCGGGCCCCGTAGCATGGAGGGTGGTCGTGCTAGACGGGGAGCTAGCGGTGCCCTGTACCCGCAATCCGCTATAGCGGGGTCGAATTCCCGCTCGAGGTCTCCAACCTGCGGCCGCTACCGCCGTCCTGCGGCGATGAAGGCCGGGTCCTGCGCGGCGGAGCGCTACGAACCCCGTCAGGTCCGGAAGGAAGCAGCGGTAAGTAGATGACTCCGGGCGCCGCAGGGGAGCCTGGCCGGAGCCGGCAGGCGGCGGCAAGTGCCGCAGGCGAGATCGACAGCGGGTGCACGACCATTTCTCATGACTGCGAAAGGTTAAAGAGTTCTCACCGGGCCGGTGGTTGAACAAAACCACCGGTTCTGCGTATATAGAGGCAGTCCGGGCAGACCCCGGATGGGTGTGGATTCCGTTCGGTCCCCGCTGAGGAGGGTCGGAGCGAAGCAGGCCTAAGGCAAGCGTCAAAGGGCCGGCCTGTACGGAGGCGCAGTGTTCCGCCGCTGGATCCGCCCGGGCGCCGGTCGAAGCGGCCCAGGCACTCCCGCCGAATCCAGACGCGCAGCCCACCGGCGAAGAGCGCGACCCCGACGCCGAAACCACCTAGCGTTCTCGGTGACGCTCTTGGCTGTCGGCGTCTTCCTCTTCACCGTCCTTCCCGCCCGCACCATCGCCATCGTCACGGACCACCAGATCGTCGCCGTCACCACCCGGCTGCGGGACCCGGAGCGGATCCTACGCGAAGCGGGTATGCCCCTAGGCCCCAAGGACAGCTACCGCTACGCCCCGGACGGCCGGCTCCTGGTGGAGCGCGCCATCCCCGTGCGGGTGGAGGCGGACGGCATGGTCTACTCCTTCCACACCCAGTCCCGCACCGTGGCCGGCGTGATCCAGGAGGCGGGGATCTCCCTCTACCCGGAGGACCGGATCCTGGTGGACGGCAGGGAGGCGGCGCCCCACGTGGGCCTGGACCAGACCTTCGTGGGCCGGCTGCACGGCCTGGCGGCACCGGTGCTGCCGCAACTGGTGGACCAGGCACTCCCGCCGGTCACCGTCAGCGTGGTGCGCGCCGTGCCCTTCTACCTCCACGACGCCGGACAGACGGTCCGGCTGGCCTCGCCGGCGCCCACCATCGGCCAGGCGCTCAAGGAGGCCGGCGTCTCCGTGGGCCCGTACGATAAGGTCCAGCCGGACCCCGCCGGGCCGCTCCAGGCGGGCCTCCACGTGTACGTCCACCGGGCCAAGCGGGTGCTCCTCAGCGTGGACGGCTCCACCCGAGAGCTGTTCACCCACCGGCAGACCGTGGGTGAGCTCCTCCAGGAGACCGGCGTCTCCCTCCGGCCTCAGGACCGGGTCTCGCCCTCCCGGGATGCGGCCCTGAAACCGGACATGGCCGTCCAGGTGACCCGCGTGGACGAGAAGGAGGAGGTCCAGGAGGAGGTCATCCCCGGCGACGTGGTCTACCGGGACGACCCAACGCTGGAGCGCGGCCTGACCGCCGTGGCGGAGCAGGGCCAGGACGGCCTCCGCCGCCACCGCTATCGCGTCCGCTACGAGAACGGGGTGGAGGTGAGCCGGGAGCTCCTAGCCACGGAGACCGTCCGGGAGCCGAAGCGCACCGTCATCCTCCGCGGCACCAAGGTGCCCAAGACCATGACCGTCTGGGTCACGTGCTACCAGCTCCGGGGCACCACCTACACCGGGCACCCCGTGGGGTACGGCGTTGTCGCCGTGGATCCCAACGTGATACCCTTGTACACGCGGATGGAGATCCCCGGCTACGGCGTCGGGACGGCGCTGGACACCGGCTCCGGCGTCAAGGGCGCCTGGGTGGACGTCTGGCTGCCGGACTGCTCCGGCTGGGCCACCGGCTACCGCACCATCACCATCCTGAACTGAGCCCGCCGCACCCTGCACCGTCGCGCCCGGGAGTCGTCATGGCCAGACCGCACAGGTCCTCCCGCCGCGGGAAGGGCCGCACCGCGCGCACCTCCCTGGGGTTCCGCGCCCGGAAGAGCCTGGGCCAGCACTTCCTGACGGATGGGTTCGTCCTGGACCGCATCGCGGAGGCGGCGGAACTGCGGCCGGATGAGGTGGCCGTGGAGATCGGCGCCGGGCCCGGCACCCTCACGGAGCGGCTGGCCGCCCGCGCGGAGCGGGTCCTGGCCGTGGA
>DATCLE010000043.1:0-6796 GCA_036564075.1 Dehalococcoidia bacterium | reverse complement strand
GTTGCATTCATGTGAAGCGGTTTGAGGTGGGCCAGCTCCGCGCCTCCGGCGCGCTTCCGCGCGGTGTACCGCTCGAAGCTGCCGGTGGGCAGATAGGTGACCCGGAGGGGCCGCAGGCCGGCCATCCGCTCCATGTCCGCCCAGTCCTGATCCAGGGCACAGAGGGCGCGGTGGATGCGCTCTTGGGCCTCGGCCTCGGTGAAGACACAGGTAGGCTTCGGCTCGATGCGGACCCGGACCACCGGCTGCCCGTCCTCCACCTCCTTCCGCGCCGTCCAGTCGACGTACGCGATCCCCGCTTCCTCCAGAGCCTGCCAGAGCACCCGCTCCGTCAAGAGCACGAAGCCCGCCACCTCGATGAGGTCGGTGCGGCGGGAGTAGAAGGCCATCTGGGGGAGGTCGATCCCCGCCCGCTCGTTCCGCCGCCCCGTGATGCGGACGATGTCGCCGGTCCGGTAGCGGACCAGCGGCCGGCCGTGGAAGTTGGTGAGCACCAGCTCGTAGTTCCGCCCCGGCTCCACCTCGTCCAGGAGCCGGGTCTGCGGCCGGTAGCCGGCCTCCTGCTCGGCCCGTTCGATCTCATCTTCGGGCAGGAACTCGAAAAAGTTGAGGGTGGGGATGAAGGTCATGGTGGTGTAGTCCCACGCCTGGATGGCCATGAGGACGCCCTCCGTGGAAGCGTAGACCTCCAGCGGGTAGCGCCCCCACTGTTCCCGGATCTTCTCCCGGAACAGGGAGGCGTCCATGCCGGAGACGGCCAGGCCGCGGACGCGCCAGACGTCCTTGGGGTAGATGGGCCGCCCGGCCAGGCGGGCGCGGGCCGTGGCGCGGAGGAGCCGCGCCAGCACCTGCGGCGTCTTCAGCAGCGCCAGGACGGACGGCTTCTCCCGCTGCTGGCTGAAGGCGTCGCCCAGGGCCGCCAGGACGGAGGCGATGGCGATGCTGATGTCCACCCCCTCCCGCAGGCCCATGCGGAACGCCTCCGTCACGCGCTGCTGGAACGGCATCTCATCGTACTCCGGCGTGCGGGGCGGGAAGCGGCGGAAGGGCCAGGCCTCCTGGCTGGCGTGGCCCAGGACGCCGCTCACGAAGGGTGGCGGCGCCAGCATCTCCAGCATGCGGTCCCGGCCGCGGAGCTTCACGTCGCCGCGGTGCTCCGCCAGGGAGAGGATGACCACCGCCATGGTGAGCCAGCGCATCTCCTCGTAGGCGCGCTCCGTCAGCGGGATCCACTTGTGGGCGTACATGCCGGTCCGGCCGGAGGTGCGGACCCAGGCCTGGGCGGGCGCCGGCAGCACGTCCTCCCGCCGCTCGCCCAGGGTGGTGGCGTAGTCGTCGTACGTGGTGAGGGGCACCTGCGCCCGGAGCTCCTCCGCGTTGCGGGGCTCCGCGCCCCGGAACAACTGCTGCCCCAGGGCGCTCCGGGCCAGCAGCGCCAGTTGCTCCTCCAGCAGGTTGTGCTGGAGAGCCATGGTCTCCTCCAGGGAGAGGTCCAGGAAGCCGCAGCAGCGATTCCACAGCGCCTCAGGTCCCTGCTTCTGGTAGATCTCCCATGCAGTTTCCATACGCGTGTTCCTCCTGCTCCAGGCAGATGGCTTCTCCTGCCCCGTCGGGCGCCCTCCGGCCTCCAGCCCGGCTGCGCCGCGTCGATGCGCGGCGGGGCGGGCGTACTATCGCACATTCGCGGGCTTTTGGGAATGGGGTACGGCGACGGCGCCGGCCGAGGCTGCTATAATGGCGAGGTGGTACACGTCATCCCCGAGCGGATCTGGACCGTTCCCAACGCCCGGGCGGAGCCATCCCCGGCGGCGGACCCGCGGGAGGCGCGCGTGCGAGTGGAGGGGCTGGTGTGCAGCGCCTGCGCCGCGCGGGTGGAGCGCTCTCTACGGCGGGTGCCCGGCGTGGAGGCGGCGCGGGTGGACCTGAGGACCGGCGTGGCGGCGGTGCGGCGCCGTCCGGACGTGCCGGACGCGGCGCTGGAGGCCGCGGTCCGGCGCGCCGCCCTGCTCATGCCGCTGCGCCGACTGCTGGCCGCGCTGGGCGGCGCGGGGCCCGTCCGGCGGCTCCGGGGAGGAAAGGAACGGGCGGCATGAAGATCGGTGCGCATGTCTCCGCCGGGGGCGGCCTGCCGAAAGCCATCGACCGTGCCGTGGAGATCGGCGCGGAGACGGTCCAGATCTTCGGCTCCTCGCCGCAGATGTGGGGCACCACCAAGCACTCGGATGAGGACAAGGCGGCGTTCCGGGCGCGGGCCGCGGAGGCCGGCGTGGGCCCCGCCTTCCTCCACGGGATCTACCTGATCAACCTGGCGACGCCCAACGAGACGAACCTCAAGCGGGGCGTAGGCTCGCTGGTCTCCCACATGATTCTGGCGTCGGAGATCGGCGCCGCGGGCGTTATCTTCCACCCGGGCAGCCACAAAGGCGAAGGGTTCGACCAGGTGCTGCCGCGGGTGGCCGGGGCCATGCGGGAGGTGCTGGAGCGGACGCCGGAGGACGCGCTGCTGATCATCGAGACCAACGCCGGGGCGGGCGACTGCATCGGCGACCGGTTCGCCGAGGTGGCGGCCATGATGGACGCCGTGAAGAGCCCCCGGGTGAAGGTCTGCTTCGACACCTGCCACGTCTACGTCTCCGGGTACGACATCACCACGGCCGAGGGCGTGGCGCGCACCATGGAGGAGTTCCAGCGGGAGATCGGGCTGGAGCACCTGGTGGCGGTGCACGCCAACGATGCCAAGGCGCCGCTGGGCTCCAACAAGGACCGGCATGAGAACATCGGCCAGGGGCACATCGGCATCGCGGGGTTCGAGCACGTGATGGCGCACCCGGCCTTCGCGGAGGTGCCGTTCCTCCTGGAGGTGCCGGGCTTCGCGGGCCAGGGGCCGGACCGGGAGAACGTGGAGATCCTCAAGGAGATCCGCGGACGGGTCCGCCCACGGACGGCCAAGGCCTAGGGAGCGGGCCGCTCCCCGGCCGCCGGGCTCCCCTCCAGCCCCGCCAGGAACTCCAGGATGGCCCCGTTCACCGTGGCGGCGTCCTCCCAGTTGACGCCGTGGCCCGCCCCCTCCACCACCACCAGCCGGGCGTTGGGCAGCGCCCGCTGCATGTGCTCCGCGTGCCAGAGGGGGAAGACGGGGTCCGCGTCGCCGTGGATGAGCAGGACCGGCGCCGTGATCTCCCCCAGCCGCTCCAGCCGCCGCGGGAAGCCCACGTAGCCGCCGCCCCGCCCCGGGAACCCCTCCGCCGTCCCCGCGATGAGCACCAGCCCGTCCACCATCTCCGGGTGGGCCAGCGCGAACTCCACGGCCACCATGGCGCCGTAGGAGACGCCGCCCACGCAGGCGCGGGACAGTTCCAGCGTCCGCAGGAGGCGGTACAGGTCCTCCGTCCACGCCTCCGGGGAGTGCTCCCCCTCCAGCACCACCGACCGGCCGCAGCCGCGGCGGTCGAAGGCGATCACGCGGCAGCGGGCCGCCAGCGCCGGGATGTTGGGCTCCAGGGAGGAGAGGTCCACCCAGCCGCCGTGCATGAGGACCAGCGGCCGGCCGGTCCCGCGCTCCTCGTAGTACAGCCGTACGTCTCCCAGGTCGGCTACGGGCATGGCGCAGGCACCTCCGTTCGAAGGTCGGGTGCCCCGGCCGGCAGGGGCCGGGGCGTCAGTCCTGTTCCGGGACGGCGGCCGGGGCGGCCGCCGCGGCGGGGACGGCGCGGGCGCGGGACGCCATGAGGCCGAAGAGGGCCACCCCCAGCAGGCTCATGCCGGCGGCGTACCGGAACACGGCGTCCACGCCGAAGGAGGACTCCACGGCGCCGCCCACGGCAGAGCCGCCGGTGATGCCCGCCGCCAGGCTCATCTGCAGGAGGCCCATGGTGGAGCCCATGCCCAGCTCCCGGCCGGCGTCCACCACCATGGCCATGGCGGAGGGGTAAGAGACGCTCTCGAAGGCCCCCAGCAGTGCGAAGAGGGCCAGGAGCGCGGGGATGCTGCCGGCCAGGGGGATGGTGAAGGTGGTGAGGGCCGCGGCGGTGAGCCCCAGGGCTACCAGCAGCACCCGGCTGTAGCGGTCCGCCAGGCGGCCGCTGAAGGGCTGGAGGAAGCCGTTGGTCAGCGTCCGGGCGGAGAGGACCAGGCCGATGGCGGTGCCGCTGGCGGCCAGCTTCTCGTCCATGAGGATGGCGGCGAAGGCCAGCGCGGCGCCGTTCCCCACGGCCCAGACCGCCTGGAAGATCAGGACGGCCAGGACGGTTGGGTGCTTGAGCACGGTGACGACGGGCGCGGCGGGCAGGGCCGCCTCCCGGTGCTGCTGGCGCGGCACCACGGGCAGGAGGAGGAAGACCAGCGCGGCGGCCACCAGCGTGCTGCCGCCCATGGCCAGGAAGACGGCGTCGATGCCCAGGGCGTCCCGCAGGACGCCGCCCAGGAGCGGCCCGCTGCCGAAGCCGATGGTCTGGGCCATGGCGAAGGTGCCCATGTAGGCGCCTTCCCGCTGGGGCGGCGCCATCTCTCCCACGTACGCGGCGGTGACGGGGAAGATGAAGGCGGTGCCCACGCCGCTGCACAGCCGGATGAGGATGATCTGCCAGTAGGTGGTGGCCAGGAGGTACGCCAGGCCGGCAGCGGCGTAGACCAGCAGGCCGGCGAAGATGAACGGCTTCCGCCCCAAGCGGTCCGAGACGCGGCCGATGAAGGGGGTGATGGTCCCCTGGGTCAGGGCGAAGCCGGAGAAGGCCAGGCCCAGCCACACGCCGGTGGCCCCCAGGTCCTTGGCGAAGACGGGCAGCAGCGGGCTGACCATGCCGATGCCCGCCGTGCCCACGAACATGGCGAACCAGAGCACCAGGAAGGCCCGTGAGGCCATGGGCGGCGTGTCCTTGCTGGATGCGTACCGGGCGCGTTAGTGGTGCGGGCGTCCCTGCCCGCGGGGGCGGCCGCTAGCGGCGCTGGAGGAGCTCCTGGAGTCGCCGCAGGTCCGCGCCGATGACCAGTTCCCCGTCCACCTGGATCAGGGGCCGGCGGATCAGCCGCGGCTCTCCGGCCATGAGCCGGATGAGCTCCTCCTGGGTCTGCACCGTCTCCCGTGTGATCCCGGCGGCCTTGGCCGAGGGGCTGTTCCAGGAGAAGATCTCCAGGGGAGACCGTTGGCCCAGGATGGCCCGGATCTCCTGGGCGCTGAGCGGCTGCGGGAAGATCTCCCGCTCCTCAAAGGGCACGCCCTGCTGCGCGAGGAACTCCCGCGCCTTGCGGCAGGTGCTTCAGCCCTTCCGTTCGTAGAGGATCACGCGCTGCGGCATGACGGCCCTCCCGCGGTTGGGGTGCAAGGGACGCTGCCACCAGTATAGGGCCGGGGGGCGGGAAGGGCCAGCCCGTCAGGCCCCGGAGCGGGCCAGGAGGGACTCCGGCATGTCGAAGCGGTAGAGGCTCCGCAGCACCTCCACGAAGGAGGCGGTGGAGCGGGGGTGGCGCCGGTTCCGGCGCATGATCAGGGTGATGGAGCGCCGCATCTCCGGTGCGTCCGCCAGGGGGACCTCCGTGAGGATGCCCAGCCGCAGCTCCCGCTCCACGGCCACACGGGGCAGGAGCGCCACGCCCAGGCCCTCCTCCACCATCTTCTTGGCGGCCTCCAGCGTCTCCAGCTCCATGGCCTGCTTCAGGACCACGCCCGCGTCCCGGAAGGCGGACTGGGTGAGGTCGTAGTAGGTGGAGCCGCGGTCGTAGAGGATGAGGGGTTGCTCCCCCAGCTCCTCCATGGTGACGCTGCGCGCCGCGGCGAAGGGGTGGTTGGCGCCGGTGATGAGGACCACTTCGTCGTCGTAGAGGGGGACGGTCTCCACCTCCGGGTGGACCAGGGCGCGGACCAGGCCCAGGTGGACCTCGTCCGCCAGGACCATCTCCAGCACCTGGTCGGACCGGCCGGTGCTCACGGTGACCTCCACGCCGGGGTACTGGCTGCGGAAGGCGCGGAGGATGCGGGGCAGGACGTAGGTGCTGACGGTGAGGGCGGCGCCCAGCCGCAGGTGGCCCAGCTCCGCGTTCCGCAGGGCCTCCAGGGCGTCGCGGCCCTCTTGGATGAGCTGGAGGGCCCGCTCCGCGTAGGGGAGGAAGGCGGCGCCGGAGTCCGTGAGCCGGACGGAGCGGCCGCTGCGCTCGAACAGCTCTTCGCCCAGCTCCTTCTCCAGCGCCTGGATGCGCGCGGTCACGGAGGGCTGCGTGAGGAACAGCGCTTCCGCGGCCTTGCTGAAGCTGCGGTGCGCTGCCACCTGCACGAACGCCTCAAGCTGCCCCAGTTCCACCCCGCCTGTGCTCCACCGGCCCGGCCCCGCGGGTGCTATCGACGTTTTCTATAGCCCGGCGGCCGGATGTGTGGCTGACCGTATCATAACTTGTCGTGTAGGGCAAGGCCGGTGGGCGGGAGGCACCGGCGGGACGGGGGACGGCTAGCCGCCGGCGGCCGCGGCGCGCTGCGCCCCCTCCCGGTTGATCTCGATGTAGGCGCGCCACTGGTCGGGCACGTCTTCCTCGAAGTAGATGGCCTGGACGGGGCACGCCGCCTCGCACGCCGCGCAGTCGATGCAGCCGTCGGGGTCGATGTAGAGCTGGGGGTCCTCCTCCAGGCCGTGGATGCAGTCCACGGGGCAGACGTCCAGGCAGGACTTGTCCTTCACCCCAATGCACGGCTCTGTGATGACGTAGGGCATCGCCGGGCGCTCCTCCCTTCGCGGTGCTGCGGCCGCAGGCTTCGCCGCGCTTGGGAGCCAGTATACCGTCCGGTAAGCGCCGTGACCAGTCGCCCCGG